>NZ_CANLMB010000002.1:360000-720000 GCF_947492365.1 uncultured Erythrobacter sp. | reverse complement strand
ACTGACAGGGTGGATGAGAGGCGCGTGGGGCAGGTTTTCGGCATGCTGCTGATGGCCAACGTCCTGCTCGCCGCGATCCAGCTCGCCTTTGCGCCCTATGCGGCGGCCTATTTCGATGAGCCCATCGTTGCCGACATGCTGCGCGTGCAGGCGGCGATCTTCCTCACCATCCCCTTCATCGCGCTTCCATCCGAATGGCTCGCGCGCAAGCTGGAGTTCCGCAGGCAAGGCCAGGTCAATATGGGCGCCGCAATTGTGGGTGCGCTTACTGCCTTGGTTCTCGCATGGCTCGGCTGGGGGGTCTGGGCGCTGATCTATTCCGGCCTTTCGATCTTTATCGCGCGCGCCGTGGGCATGATGATCGCGGCCAAGCTTTGGATTCGTCCGGTATTCAACCCCAGCGGCGCGTGGGATCTGTTCACCTATGGCGGCACGCTGACCCTTTGCCAGCTGTTCTGGATCATCCAGAGCCAAAGCGACGTTGTGATCGCTGGCCGGTTGATGGAGACCTATGATCTGGGCCTCTATACGCAGGCCTTGTTCCTGACCCTGATCGTCACAGGGCGCTTTGTCCCACCGATCAACGAAGTCGCGCTTGCCGCCTATTCAGAACTGCACCGCGCGGCCAAGCCGCTTGCGCCCTATTTCCTCAAGACCGCGCGCATGGTGATGATGGTCTGCGCGCCGATTTATGTCGGCCTCGCGCTGGTTAGTGAGGATGCGATCCTTGTCCTGATGGGCGAGAAATGGACCGGGCTGATCCCGATTGTCGCAGGGCTTGCGCTGGCGATGCCGGCCTTCGCGCTGCATCTGATCTGCTCGCCCGTGACCAACGCGATGGGGCGGCCGCGCGTCTATCTGTTCACCAGCATAGCGGGCGCGGTGATCTTTCCCGTGATGTTCGCATCGAGCGTTGGCGGCGGAGCGATGGGTCTGGTCCATGCATGGTGGATCGCAGCGCCGCTGCTCTGCGCGGTCACACTAACGGTAACTCTGCCGCGGATCGGGGTGAGCCCGCTTGCACTGCTCGACGCATTGCTGCCGATCGTGTTTGCCTGCGCGGCGATGGCTGCTGCTGTTCTTTCGGCGCAATCGCTGGTTGCCATCGACTCGCCGCTCTTCTCGCTCGCATTCAACGCGGCGCTGGGCGCATTCATATATGGTGCGACCTTCTGGTTCTTTTATCGCAGCATCGTGCGCGAGACCTGGGCGCTGCTGCGCAATCGCGACGCCGCTCCGGTTGCGGCTATTGCCTGAGCCTGAGGCTGAGGCAGACCGCCAAGGTTTTTCGACCAGCGACATTTTGGCTTGTGGTACTTGTCTGATACCTTCGCATCACGGTGACGCGAGGGTCCCCTACCCATTGCGCGCCCAAACGGACGGGAAGATGCGATGACATATCTATGGGCCCTGCCAGCACTCAGCGCGAGTTTGATCGGATCAAGCGCGGCCACAACCGCCGTCGAACCCCCGATCACTCCGGTCACGTCCGAGATAGAGGCTATCGCCCCGAACATCACCGACCCGCAGACAGAGATCATTGATCTTGATGAGGACCGGGCCAACCGCTTTACTGTTCCGGTCACGATCGAGGGGTCAGGGCCTTTCGACTTCATGATCGACACCGGCAGTCAGGCCACTGCCGTCACGCATCAGATCAATGATGGTTTGCAACTTACCCCCTTCGGCACCGCGACGCTTGTCGGAATGGCCAGCACTCGGCCCGTCAACGTGGTTGAAGTCGATTCCATGAGCTTTGGCAGCCACACCGTGCATGACATTGTCTCACCGGTGCTGGACGCGCGCCATGTCGGCGCCGACGGAATTCTGGGCCTCGACAGTTTGCAGGATCTGCGCGTGCTCATCGACTTCCGCGAAGAAACAATCGCAGTGCAGGACGTATCAACCATACGAAACCATCGGGCCGGGTTCGAGATTATTGTTCGCGCGCGGCGTGAACTGGGCCAGCTGCTCATCACCAGCGCTTCTGTCGAAGGAGTGGATGCGATCGTTATCATCGACACTGGCGCGCAGGGGAGCATCGGCAATCTGGCATTGCAGAGGCGCCTTCGCAATATGCGCGCGCAGGAGGTGACCACCACCGATGTCAACGGCGTCGATCTGGTCGGTGAGCTTTCCTATGTCCGCTCGCTCAATATCGAAGGCTTGTCCTTGCAGAATGTTCCGCTCGCCTTTGCCGATGCGCCCGCTTTCGAAGCTTTGGGATTGAAGGATACACCGGTCATCTCGCTCGGCATGCAGCATCTGCGAATGTTCGACCGGGTGGCGATCGACTTTTCCAACCAGCGCATTCTGTTCGATGTCCCGCGCGATGTCGCCCGCGCGCTCCGGCGGCAACGTTCAAGCGGTTATAGCTCTATCGAGTACTGATCCCCGTTATCGTTCTGGCGGCGACCTTGCCGTAGGATAGTATAGCGCCCACATGGGCGGTTCGAATGCCGCCCGACAACGCCTCCTCGGATCGTCCGACCAAGCCGCCCGAGGGCGAAGGCTGGGTGACGCTCAGGCGCTTCCTCCCCTATCTCTGGCCGCGCGATAACACCGAATTGCGGGTGCGGATCGTGCTCGCGATGCTGCTCGTCATCGCGGCCAAAGGCGTCATGCTGGCCCTGCCCTTTGCCTATAAAGGCGCGGTCAACGCGATGGAGGGCACCGAAGCTGCGGGCGATTTTGCCCCGGCTGCGCAAGTCGCGATGGCGCTGGTCGCGGCCTATGTGCTGGGCCGTTTCACCTCGCTGCTGTTCGACAATCTGCGCAATGTCGCATTCGAGCGGGTGGGCCAGATGGCGACGCTCGGCTTGGCGCAGGACGTGTTCCACCGGCTCCACCGGCTTAGCTTGCGCTTTCACCTTAACCGCCGCACCGGCGAGATCACCAAGATCATCGAACGCGGAACCAAGAGCATCGATTCCATGCTCTACTTCCTGCTGTTCAACATCGCCCCCACGGCCATTGAGCTGATTGCAGTCGGCATCATCTTCTACCTCAATTTCGGCTGGGAACTGGTTGCGGCTACCGCGCTTGCCGTCGTGGCCTATATCGCGCTGACCCGCTGGATCACCGAATGGCGCACCAAATTGCGGCGCGAGATGAACGATCTCGACGGGCAGGCATTGCACCGGGCGGTGGATTCGCTCCTCAATTTCGAGACGGTCAAATATTTCGGCGCCGAAACGCGCGAGGAAGAACGCTATTCCAACGCCGCGCGCGCCTATGCGCAGGCCGCAGTGAAATCGGAAAACTCGCTCGCGCTGCTCAACGTGGCGCAAGCGGGGATCACCAATGCGCTGATGGCGGGCGCGATGGCCTATTCGGTCTGGGGCTGGAGCAAGGGCGAGCTGACCGTGGGCGACCTCGTCTTCGTCAACACCTACCTGATGCAGCTCTTCCGCCCGCTCGACCTGCTGGGCTGGGTCTATCGCACCATCCGGCAAGGCCTTGTCGATATGGCCGAGATGTTCCGCCTGATGGACACGGCTGTCGAAGTGGAAGACGTGCCGGGCGCGCCGCCGCTGGTGGTGGCTGAACCTTCGCTCGCCTTCGACAATGTCACCTTCGGCTATGATGACGGGCGCACCATCCTCAAAGGCCTCAGTTTCGAAGTGCCTGCCGGATCAACTCTGGCAATCGTTGGCCCGTCGGGCGCGGGCAAGAGCACAATCGGGCGGCTGCTCTTCCGTTTCTACGATCCGCAAGGCGGGCGCATCCTGATCGACGGTCAGGATATCGCCGAGGTCCAGCAGGAAAGCGTGCGCGCCGCCATTGGCATTGTCCCGCAGGACAGCGTGCTGTTCAACGACACGCTCGCCTACAACATCGCCTATGGCGCCGAAGGTGCTGACGAAGCTGTGGTCGAACAGGCCGCGCGCGATGCCGCACTGATGCCGCTGATCGAGCGGCTGCCCGATGGCTTTGCAACCACCGTGGGCGAGCGCGGGCTCAAACTGTCAGGCGGGGAGAAGCAACGGGTCGCGATTGCGCGCACTCTGGTGAAGAACCCGCCGATCCTGCTGCTCGATGAAGCGACCAGCGCATTGGACACCGGCACCGAGCAGGAAATTCTCGGCACGCTCAAACGGCTCGCGCAGGGCCGCACGACCGTCGCCATCGCGCACCGGCTTTCGACCATCGCCGACGCCGACCGGATCATTGTGCTCGATGGCGGCAAGCTGGCCGAAAGCGGTTCGCATGGCGAGCTACTCGCGAAAGGCGGACTTTATGCCGATATGTGGTCGCAGCAATCGAGCGAGCTGGCCGAAGCGGAATAAGAAAAGCGGCGCTTACTCCGCGTCGCCGCCCTCGCTTGCCTCCACTGCGCGCCACAAATCCGCCGAAGCCAGATCAAGCGCGTCCGCCGGGATCACCTCGATATCTTCGCGCACTTCGCGCAGATCATCGAGGAATTGTGAGGCATCGCCGACAATCACAATCGTCGCGCGGCCGGGATTGACATAGCTGCGCGCCGCCGTGCTCGCCGCCTGCGCATCGACGGCAGCAAGCCGCTCGGCATAACGCGCCGCTTCGCCGGCAGGCAGGCCTTGCTGGAGCAGAGTCGCAACGATCCGGTTGAAGCCGCCGCTTGTCTCTAGCGAACGCGCATAGCCGCCGGTCAGATAGAGCCGCCGCCGCTCAAGCAGATCCTCGCTGAGCTCCTCACTGCGGAGCCGCTCGAATTCATCGAGGAAGATCTGCGTTACCTCATCCGCGCTGTCATTCTTGGTCTGTGCGCTGGCAGTCAGGATGGAATCGTCCGCGCGGTCGGCAAAGCCTGAATAGGCACCGTAGCTGAGCGAACGCTTGGTCCGAATCTCCTCGAACAGCCGCCCGCTCGACCCGCCGCCCAGCACGCTGTTGGCAAGCTCCAGCGGGAAGTAGTCCTCCGACTGGCGCGATGGCGCGCGGACGGCGGTGATGACCGAGGCCTGCCCCGAATCGGGCATATCGACCACAATGGTGCGCACCGGCTGCGCCCGGCCTGCGGGTTCCTGCGGCAGCGGGCCAGCGAGCAGATCTGTGCTCCAATCACCGAACATCGCCTCTGCGGTCGCAATCGCCTCATCCGGAGCCATGCCGCCCGAGATCACCAGCCGCATACGCGAGGGGTGGAAATAGCGCTGGCGGTGTTCGAGAAGGTGCTCGCGGGTGATCGCCGAAAGGCTGTCCGACGTGCCGCCGGGCTGCGAGCCATAGGGCGCATCGCCATACATCGCGACCCGCGCGATCATGCGCGACAGACCGCCCGGCTCCTGCATCGAGACGCGCAGGCCATCGACCGCGCGGGCGCGCTCACGTTCGAACTCGTCGGTCGGATAGATCGCGCCTTTGACGATTGCAGCAGCAAGCGCACCCGCCTCGTCCATATTGGCAACCGGAGCGGTCAGGCTGAAGCTCGTCCCGTCGCTGCCCGCGCCGCCGCCAAAGCTTGCGCCAAGGCTTTCAAAGCGCGCCGCGATGGCTTCGGCGTCCATGCCGTTGATACCCTTGTCGGCAAGGCTCGCGGCGAGCTGCGCGATACCGGCGCGGTCGCGCGGGTCGGTTTTGCTGCCGCCGGGGACCAGCATGGAGATCGTTGCAATCGGCACGTCGCCGGTCTGAACCGCGACAACCTGAATGCCGTTGGAGAGCGTCGCTTCGACGATTTCGGGAGCAGCCACTTCGGGCGATGCGCCGGGACCGGGAGGCGCCATGCGTTCGCCTTCGGGACGGACCTGACGGATTTCGCCGGTCGCAGGCGGGAGCGTGCGGAATTCTGGCAGCGGGGTCGGATTGGCGTAGCTCGCCGGATCATCCTCGCCCGCGCGATAGGTAATGGTGACGCGCTTGTCTGGGTCCAGATAGAGCGCGGCGACGCGCATCACATCCTCGGCGGAGACTTCGGTGATCTCGGCCAGACGGCGGTCGGCGAAATCGGGATCACCGCTCGACACCAAAGCCTCGCCCAGTTCAAACGCCCGCCCGCGCGCGGTTTCGCGGCGGCGCAAAGTGCTGGCGATGATCTCGTTCTTGGCTTCGGCGAGTTCGGCGGGGGTCACATGCTCAGTGCGGATGCGCTCGAGCTCGGCGTCAAGCGTCGCGCTGGCCGCCTCCATCTGCTCTTCGCCGCGAACCACGGCATAGACGCCGATCTGCCCTGCCTCGCGGAACATGGACGCACCGCCAAAGGCCTGCACCGCCTGCCCCGAACGCACCAAAGCGTTGTTGAGGCGGCTATTGTCGCCCCGGTCGAGGATCGCAGACAGCACTTCGAGCGCAGCGGCGTCGCCATGCGTGGTCGGCGGGCCTTTCCACACGCCGCCGATCACCGGCAGCGGGACATTGGGCGCCGTGGCGTTGACAGTGCGCGGGCCGGTCACTTCAGGCTCGCGCTCTGGCAGAGCGAGGTCAACCGGATTGGCGCGGCGCGGAATGTCGGCGAAATACTCGCTCACCAACGCGCGCAGATTATCCATCTCGAAATTGCCCGCCACAATCAGCGTCGCGGTGTCGGGCCCGTAATAGGCCTCGTAAAAGGCGCGCGCATCGTCGAGCGTCGCGCTGTCGAGGTCGTCGATCGAGCCAATCCCCGGGCGGCGATGCGGCATCACGTCATAGGCGTTTTCGGGCAGGACAAAGCGCTGCAAGCGGCCATAGGGCGGCGCGAGCACGCGCTGGCGCAGTTCCTCTTTGACAACGCCGCGCTCGGTTTCGAACACTTCATCATCGACCACCACATTGGCCATGCGCTCGCGGTGGGTCCACAGCATGGTTTCAAGGTAAGCGGCTGGAACCTGCTCGTAATAGTTGGTCCGGTCGATCCAGTTCGACGCGTTGCGCGTGCCGCCAATATCGGCGGTCAGTCCGTAGATCATATTGTAAGGCATATTCTCGGTCTTGCGGCTGAGGATATGCTCGAACAGATGCGCGAAACCGCTGCGTCCCTCGGGGTCGAGCTTCGATCCGATATCGTACCACAGCGAAGTGGTGACGGTGCTGGTCGTGTCGTCCTGGATCGCAATGACGCGCAGGCCGTTATCGAGCGTCCACATCGTGTACTCGATCTCGGGCGCAGAGAGCGTGGGTGCGTCACCCTCGCTATGCGCTTCGGCCAAGAGTGGCGCGGCGGCGAGCAGGCTGGTTGCGGCTGCGCTGGCGCGCAGGATGTTTCGGATCATGGAAGTCGGCCCCGTTGCTTGAATTCTAACGGGAACAGTTAGAGCGCCTAGGCGGCGGCGTTTCAACCGCCAATCCCCGCCCCGCCCTGCAAACGGTCAAGAATTATCGACGCGCGTCGAGGCTCAGCCTTTCAAGCAGTGCCAGCGCTTCCTCGCGCCGATCCCATGGCACGAATAGATGATCGTGATGGAAGGCTGCGATGACGTTGCAGGCGATCCCCGCTTCGGCGAGCGTGCTCGCGACCGCCGCCGTTAGCCCTACCCCTTCGAGATCGGAATGGACCGACAGGGTGATGCGGGCGAAGAAAGGCCCCTCGTCCGTCGGATCGGCAGCCATGATGAAGGTCGTGCCTTCGGCCTCGCGGATGGTCGCGAATGGCTCCTGAAAATAGGGTTCGCCGTCATCCTGTAAGAAGACCCAGCCATGTATATCAAGCATGACCGGCTCCATGCCCGCCAGCATGCCTTGAAGATCGCTGACTGGCTCGCCAGCCATTACAGGATATATTTCGACAGGTCAGTGTCGCCTGCCAGCTCGCCCAACCGCTCGCGCACATAGGCGGCGTCGATCAGGATCGTCTCGCCTTCATGGTCTTCGGCTTCGAAGCTGATATCTTCGAGCAGTTTCTCCATCACCGTCTGGAGCCGCCTTGCGCCTATATTCTCGACGCTTTCGTTCACCTGCGCCGCGATGGTCGCAACCTCGTTGATCGCGTCTTCGGTGATGTCGAGTTCGACTTTCTCGGTGGCAATCAGCGCGCGATATTGCTCGACCAGATTGGCGCGGGTTTCGGACAGGATGCGAACGAAATCCTCCTGCGTCAGCGCGCGCAATTCGACGCGGATCGGCAGGCGGCCTTGCAGTTCAGGCAACATGTCGGAGGGCTTGGCGACGTGGAACGCGCCGCTGGCGATGAAGAGCACATGGTCGGTTTTCATCGGACCGTATTTGGTCGCGACAGTAGTGCCCTCGATCAAAGGCAGCAGGTCACGTTGCACGCCTTCGCGGCTGACCGAGCCGCCGCGCACATCGCTCACCGCAATCTTGTCGATCTCGTCGAGGAACACGATCCCGTTGGTTTCTGCATTGGTGAGCGCAACTCGGGCGACATCTTCGTCGTCGAGACGCTTGTCGGCTTCTTCGTCGACCAGCTTGTCCCACGCATCGGGGACGCGCAGTTTCTGTTTCTTGGTCTTGGTCTTGCCGAATGCCTTGCCCATCATATCCGACAGGTCGATCATCTGCATATTGCCGCCCATATTGCCCATGTCGAAGGGCGTGGAAGGCGCGTCGGAGACGTCGATTTCGACCTCGACTTCGTTCATCGCATTCTGGACGATCCGCTCGCGGAAGCTTTCGCGGGTGGCCTCGGACGCATTGTCTCCCACCAAAGCAGTGAGCAGGCGCTCCATCGCGGCATCGGAAGCAGCCTCGCGCACGCTTTCGCGGCGGCGCTCTTTCTCAAGGCGGATGGATTCCTCGACCAGATCGCGGGCGATCTGTTCCACATCGCGCCCGACATAGCCGACTTCGGTGAACTTGGTCGCCTCGACCTTCACAAAAGGCGCCTCGGCGAGCTTGGCCAGACGGCGGCTGATCTCGGTCTTACCGCAGCCGGTCGGGCCGATCATCAGGATGTTCTTGGGCGTGACTTCATCGCGCAGATCAGGGCCAAGCCGCTGACGCCGCCAGCGATTGCGCAGCGCAACCGCGACGGCGCGCTTGGCGTCTTTCTGGCCGATAATGTGATCGTCCAGCGCGGCAACGATGGCCTTAGGGGTGAGGTTGTCTGTCATGATCTCTCTGGAATGCTCAGACCGTTTCGACGGTCAGATTGCCATTGGTGAAGACGCAGATATCAGCCGCGACCGCCATCGCCTTGCGCGCGATCTGTTCGGGGTCGTCTTCGTAATCGGCGAGCGCGCGGGCGGCGGCGAGCGCGTAGTTCCCACCAGATCCGATCGCGGCAATCCCGCCTTCAGGCTCCAGCACATCGCCATTGCCGGTCAGCACCAGCAGGCTTTCCGCGTCGGCAACGATCATTAGAGCTTCGAGATTGCGCAGATATTTATCAGTGCGCCAGTCCTTTGCCAGTTCAACCGAGGCGCGCAGCAATTGGCCGGAATATTGCTCCAGCTTCTTCTCAAGCCGCTCGAACAAGGTGAAGGCATCGGCTGTCGCTCCGGCGAAACCGGCGACGACTTTGTCGCCTTCACCGATCCGGCGGACCTTGCGCGCATTGGGCTTCATCACGGTGTTGCCCATCGACACCTGACCATCGCCCGCAACCACAACCTTATCGCCGCGCTTGACGCCGATAATCGTGGTGCCGTGCCACTGGATCAGGCCGTGGCTGTTATTGGAATCACTCATGGGGAGCGATATGGGCGCTTACCCGTCAGGATCAAGATTGACCGCTTACGGGCCGCCGGGTCCGCCAGCACCCGGACCGCCTGCGCCGACCTGACCGATATTGCCGAACAGATCTTCGAGGAAGGTCCGCTCACGGCCCAATGTCGGGGTCTTGTCGCCATCGGGCTGGAGGAAGGTAACCTCCTCGACCCCGCGCCGCTCGACGCTTTTCACATTGCCCGCTTCGTCAAATTGCACCGCCAGCACCGCGTGCTGATCGATCCGCGGACGCACAAACGGACGCCGGCCCGTGGTGCTGGAAATATAATACCAGGTGTCTTCGCCATACTGGCTCTGGAAAGTCGGGCGTCCCAAAGTGCCCTCTACCGAGCGGCGATTGTCGATCCCCGGCTGCACCGACTGGAGCAAAACCGCATCCGTCACATAACCACGCGATTCGCGGATCGAGGAGCACGCCCCCAATGCCAGCACCGCGCAAGAGAGCGCTGCGAGTTTCACAAACCTGCTTTTTGCCGAAGCGTTACCAAGCATAATGCCAGTCAGTTCCCACTTAGTCGTTTCTCTTGCCGCACGGATGCAGCGTTCTATATCGAGCGCCTTACGGTCAATATCTGGCCCTTGCAACGCCGCTGCTGCAATCATTTGTGGTCCATTCGCCTCAAGCCGCCGGGTTCCGATCTGGTGGCGGGCCGGTGAATTGCGGCTGAATGTTTGCCAAACCGCTCTGCGAGACAGGCTCGATTAAATCCATTAGTGAGTGCCCCTATGTCGTTCTTCTCCCGCCTGCTCGGAACCGCGCCGGACCCGCGCGAAGCCATGCGCCCGCTCTGGCACCGCGTGGTCGAGCTGGCGCGCGCACCATCTTATTATGCAGAAGGCAAGGTGGCCGATACGGTCGCAGGCCGTTTTGACCTCATCACCGCGATCCTGTGCGTGGTGATCGTGCGGGTCGAGGCCAGCAATATGCGCGGCGAGAGCGCTTTGCTGGCGGAGTTGTTTGTTGAGGACATGGACGCCCAATTGCGCGAATTTGGCATCAACGACGTGGTCGTGGGCAAGCGGATCGGCAAGCTGATGAGCGTGCTGGGCGGCAGGCTGGGCGCCTATCGCGGCGCGCTGAATGACGCGCTGGCGGGTAAGGATCGCAGCAAGCTGGTCGGCGCAGTCTCGCGCAATGTCACCTTTGTCGATGGCGCGGATGAAGCGGCCTGTAGCGAAGTTGTGGCAGACAAATTGCTCACACTTGCAAAGCGGCTTTCCGGTCTGAGCGACGAGCAGATCATCAATGCGAGCTTCAGCGCGGAGACCGCCGAATGAGCGCGCTGCCCACGCCCGAGCTTTCGCGCCGGATCAAACTTGCAGGCCTGCCGGGCGAAACCGTGGTGGTCGAAGCCGATGCCGGTGAGCGCGCTGCGCTGGCCGCGCGGTTCAGCCTGCCCGGCATTGATAGCTTGCGCGCCGAAGTCGAGCTTGAACAACGCGGCTCAGCCGTCCGCGCGACCGGCACGCTAAAGGCTGCAATCCGCCAGACTTGCGCGATCTCGGGCGAGGACTTTCCCGCCAATATAGACGAAGCGCTCGACCTGCGCTTTGTCGAAGCCGGATCGCTGGACACACCGATTGACGAGAACGAAGAGATAGAAGTCGAACTGGGCGCTGAGGATTGCGACGAGATCGAATATTCCGGCGACGCCTTCGATCTGGGCGAGGCGGTGGCGCAGTCCCTCGGCCTAGCCATCGACCCCTATGCCGAAGGCCCCGAAGCCGATGCCGCCCGCGAAAAGGCGGGGATCGTGAAAGAAGGCGAGCAGGAAGGCCCGCTGGCCGAAATGCTCAAGGGGTTGAAGCGGGATTGAATTTCAGGCTGGCTTCTACTGCGCTCCGGCCAGCGCCACGATGCGCTCGATCGCCTTCCAATGCCCGCCCACCGGATCGTCTTGCGGGTAAACCTCGATATTGATGCGCGGTTCCAGCCCGGTCTCTTCATAAACCACGCCATCGGGCGCGGCGAAGGTTTCGTTCGAAACCTCCAGCAGCCAACCATTCGGCAGGCGCTTCGCCAAAGGCGTAGAGAAGGCTCCGCGCGTTTTCGTGCCGACGTGCACAACCTGCGGGTTTTGCAGCAGAGCCAGGCTAGCAAGCTCACCGCCGCTCACCGTGACATCGCTCGTCAACAGATAGGTTGGGCCGATGAAACGGGTTCCCGCAGCAGGTTCGATCACATGTGGGAATTCAGCAAGGCCTGATCCCTGCGCGCGGGTCGTGAAGCCGGTATATGCGCTGTCGGTGAAGCGTCCGGGAATGGCCTTCGCAATCTGGTCCCAGCCGCCGCGATTGTTGGACAGATCGACGATAATTGCAGCCACACCCGCTTGGTCAAATGCCGCGAAAGCTTCGTCCATGATGCGGTTGAATTCCGCCATTTCCGCATCGGCCCATTCATCGCTGCCAAAGTCCTGCCGGTCGGTGAAGCCGCCCATCTGGAAAATCTGGAGATAGCCGATCCGGTTATCGATCAGGCCCCAGATGATCCGGTCGCGCCCGGTATGCTGCGCGCCTTCGTCTAATCGGTCTAGCGTCTGCCCGATCAAACCGACCAGCCATTCGCTCTCGCCGCCCTGTGCGCTGCGAATGCGAGGCAGGGTTTCGCCCTGGCCGTCCTGAATACGGCGGCGCTCACCGGCGACTTCTCCGATCAACTTGGTGTGGCTGTCTGACAGGCCGTCCATGTAGGTGCCGAGCGCCGCCCACAATTCTTCATCGCCCATGTCAGGCCTGATTTGCGCGCGCAGCCGTGCTGCCCTTGCAGCGTGGTCGGGCGGTCGGCGCTCGAAAAATGCGTAGTGCCGCTCGAACGCGTCGAGGAAGGCATCGGACACCGCTCGAGGAGAAACGGGCAATTCGGTCCGGCAAGCAGCGGGCAAGCTATCCAGCCGGTCGAACACCACATTGGTATCGCCGCGAAGGAGCTGGAAGATCGCGCTCTTTTCCCCCGGCAGCATGCGGAAATAGCGGTAAGTGACCGAATCCATTTCGCTGAGCGAGGACCCGTCCTCGCGTGCCGGACTATAACACTGCGTTCCGGCCTCATACTGCCGAACGCCTTGCTCCGAAATGTCCAGAATGCGGCCATAGCCGCGGCTACGCCAGACACCGCGCACGGCGGGATCGGTGCGGCCGTCATCCTGTTGCACTGACCTAAGGTCGCTTGCGATCAACCACGGCTGGGTCTGGTCCGCAACCCCGCTGGCCGAGGTGCAACCTGCGAGCAGGAGCAGCCCTGCTGCGTGGAAAATGAAAGCTGTCAGATTCGAAATTCTGTTCATCGAGGCGCGAATAGAGGTGTTCTGCGAGGTTCCCAATACCCTGCGACCAATGCACCAACAAGTTCGATCAATGGCAAGCGGCGCTTGAAATGCCTTGCCGGGTATTGAGGTCCTGCGGCGCGGCCAGTCTAGGCCTCTCGTGCTGGCAACGGCGTTTCGCTTACGGCGCTGTCCATCTGCTTGTTCTCAGGAAAAATCGGCCACAGCAATTGCTGGCCCAGGCTGGCAGGGGCGAGGTTCTCGACCCCGTAGCTCTCTGGATATTGGCGCGTGATCTTGGCGGTGCCGAACAGGATGTCCCAGAAGAACAGCAGATTGCCGTAATTGCCTTTGTAGTTCACCGCCGGATCGTCGGCATGGCGGCCATGATGCGCATGGTGGGTCGCAGGGGTCGAGATGGTGCGCTCAACCACCCACATTAAGGGCGAGAGCCACTTGATCGCATAGAGCGGACGGTCCCACGCCACATCAGAATGCGCGCCGATAATCACCGTCATCTTCACGACGAGGTAGAAGGCATAGACCCAGCCCAGCCCCAGATAGAGCAGGATGCCAGCGAACCACAGGCCCGGCATGATCGCGTAATAGATAATGTTGTTCCGGTAGACGAGGCGCACGCTCATATATTTCGCGTTATGGTGCGCGCGGTGGAGGTTGTAGAGCCTTGGGAATGTGTGGCTGGCGCGGTGCCACCAATATTGCGTCATATCGTCGAGGATCAGGAACAGAGCGATCGCGGCGAAGACATTGATATCCGCCAAGGCCCCTTCGAATTGCGGCAGGAAAAGCCCCATCAGCGCAGCTGCGGTGAAGATGATCGCGGGCTGAGTGATCGCCACCAGCATGGTCATGCTGACCGCTTCAACAATCCCGTCATCGCGGGTCTGCTCGCCTTTGCCGAACAGGTTGGTGCGCCACAATTCGAGAGCGGCGAAGAATGCAAAGATCGACAGGATAGCAATGGTTGAAGCGGGCATGATTCTCTCCCTTGTTGGAGAGACTGATAGCGGTTAGGTCTGCGCAAGAATGTCTAATTCTTTACATTTATCCGATCCCCGCCGCTCGCTCGCCGTGCCGATGCTGTTCGCCGCGCTTGAGGATGAGGTGAAAGAGAGAGTGCGCGCGGCCAGCCCGATCCGCGAATTCAGCGACAATCAGTTCATCCAGCATCGCGGGACGCTCGCAGACGGGTTCTGGCTGATCGAGCAAGGCAGCGTGCGCGTCGGCCAGTTCCTTCCCGATGGCGATTTTCGCGCGGTTGCGGTGCTGGGCCCGGGCGATTCATACGGTGAGCTTGCGCTGTTTTCCGGCAGGCCGCGGGTTGTCGATGCAGTCTCGCGCGGGGTGAGCCGTTTGCGCTTTATTCGCGGCGCGCCCTTTCTCGACCTGTTGATCGAATATCCTGCCTCCAACCGCGCGCTGCTCTCTGCCTTGTCTGCGCAATTGCAGGACACGCTCGATCAGCTCGCGGGAATGCGGCGCGGCACCAATCCCCAGCGGCTGGCCGGATTGCTCGCCAACCTGGCCCGGGCCGACGGCCAGACCGCGATCACCCAGCAGGAACTCGCCGACCTGCTGGGCGTGACCCGAGCAACCGCTAATGCGGCCTTAAGCGCGCTGGAAGAAGCGGGACTGATCGAGCGCGGCTATGGCAGGATCACTGTGCCCGACCCCGAGGGTTTGGCACTGTTTGCTCTCGACTAAACTCGCAAATCTCAGTCGTTCTGGGCAGCGCCGGTTCCGGCCATCAGCGCCGCCTCTTGCTCGGCATGGCGCTGCGCTGCGTCGGCTGTGAGGCTGGAGGCAAAGCTGGTGAAGAGCATCTTGGTGTCCAGCTCCATCGTACGCGGCAGCGATCCGGTAAAGACGCTGGCCGAACCGATCCCGACAAGCGGGGTCAGAAGCGACCGCATCGACCAGTCGGGGCATTCCCGGCTTTCGCGGCTATCCTGCCGCAGATAGACGATGCTTTCGTGGCGTTCGTCCCGCTCGATATCTTGCATAATGGACAGGACCGCTTCGCCGCCGCCTTCGAGCAATTGCATGAAGTTGCGCGAATTGTAGGCGAGCATTCCGGTAACACCCGCATTGGCATTTCGAGCTGCCGCGCGCGTCGTAATCGCCTCAATCTCGGCATCATTCATTTGCGTGGCTGCGGTGCTAACATAGATCAACGACAGCAATTCTTACTCCCCCGAGCTGAATCGACCCAGCGGCAAAGAAGCCATCTATTGCGCGCCAAGTCAATGGGTTAGCCGAATGCCTCGCCGACCGGCATGCGCAGCGCGGGAGCGCTTTCTTGCAGCTTCCCGGTCGTTCTGGCAGTGTTGTCTTACGACAGTCGCAATGCAGGCAATCCGCATGGGGGTGAACGGATTGGCTCTCGCCATCTTCATCGTCGGCATGACGATCGGGGACTGTTTCTTCAGACCACTCCCGGGCAGTCGACTATGACCAATCCACGCGCGGAACCGTTCTTTTTCAACATGACCATCGCGATGATCGTGATCATCTTCGCCGGATTTGGCGCGTCCGCCCTGTACCTGCCCGAATTTCCGTTTCCGCCTAGTACGCTGCTGATCTTCCACGGGATCGTCATGCTAGGCTGGTACATTTTGACCGCCTCGCAGGCGCGTCTGATCGGCAAGGCCAACTTCACGCTCCACAAGCGATTGGGCCAGTTGAGCGCCGCGCTGGTCGCGTTGATTTTGGTCACGGGATATTTTGCTGTCAGCGCGGCGATTGCCCGGCCCGAGACCTCGATTGCGGGAATGACGCCCGCCGGATCGACAATTTTCCCGACAATGGACCTGCTGGGTTTTGTGCTGTTCTACGCCCTCGCGCTCGCCAACCGGACCAATGGCGCAGCGCATAAGCGGCTGATGGTGCTCGCAGGGCTGATGATGCTGCCCCCTGCGACTGCGCGATTGGGGCTGGCAATCGGTTTCGAGCCGCTGGCCGGCATTGCCGCATTCGCAATTGCCGGTGCGTTCCTTGTCTACGACTGGAGAAGCCGCGGCAGACCGCATTGGGCCAGCGTGCTGGGGCTTGTGGTCGCCGTTGGCGGCGCACCTGTGAGATTTATGGTCGGCCCATCAGAAACTTGGGCGCGCATCGCCGAGGCGATCTACTGATCGATCAAAACGGGATATCGTCGTCGAGATCGTCGTGGCCGCCGCCTGAACCGCCAGCCGAGCCGCCACCCTGGTTCCAGCCGCCGCCGCCACCTTGGCCGCCACCACCTTGAGCGCCGCCTTGGCCGCCACCGCCGCCATAGCCGCCGCCGGAGCGTCCACCGCCCCCGCCACCACCGCCGCCGCCTTCGCCGCGGCCGTCGAGCATGGTCAGCGTGCCGTTAAAGCCGCGCAGTACGATCTCGGTCGAATAGCGATCCTGCCCGTTCTGGTCCTGCCATTTGCGGGTCTGGAGCTGGCCTTCGACGTAAACCTTCGATCCCTTTTTGAGGTAGTTCTCGGCAACGTTCACCAGACCTTCTGAGAAGATCGCAACCGTGTGCCACTCGGTGCGTTCCTGACGATCACCGGTGTTGCGGTCTTTCCACGTCTCGCTGGTTGCGATGCGCAGGTTGCACACTTTGCCGCCATTCTGAAAGCTGCGCACTTCGGGATCTGCCCCGAGATTGCCGATCAGCATGACCTTATTGAGCGAACCCGCCATCCTCTTATTCCTTCCGTGATCCAGTTGCGCGGCCAATCCGCCGCGAATCTCTGGCAAGGTTGATAGGACACAGCGCAGCGCAGAGCGACCCGCCGCGTCCGTTAATCCACTTCCGATATGGAGGAAACTACCTAGAGGGGTACCGAAGTCGACCCAAGAACCGGCTTAGGCTGGGCATCTCGCGGTCCTTGCCGAGCAGCTGGTATTTGAATTTCTCGAACTTCATCACGCCATCAATGCGGCGGTCGAGGAATTCGTAGGTCTTCGCCTTGCCATCGCTGTCGTCATTCACGAAGACTGCGAGCGTTGCCGAATAGATCCCCGCAAGGATCGCGCGCTTCGTATAGTGGTTGTAATCGGTCGCGGTGTCGCCCGCGAGCCGCCACATGATGTCCGCCGAGCGCCAGCCCAATTGCATCGAGCGCGCCGCATTTTGCGGCATCGCCATCACCGACAGAGCGCGGCGCACAGCCTCATCGACATCCGCCACCGCTTCCAGCCGGAAGGCCACCAGCGCACGGATACGCTCGCGGATTTTCATCGTCGCGAGCCGGTCCTGCGGATATTCGGCTTCCATCGCCTGATCGACGCCGGTCACCCAAGCCTCGATCATGTCCATCGCCTGACCGCCGGGCGCCTTCTTGGGGAAAGCGAGCTTGGCGATATCAGGGTCAGCGCCGACCATATCGGCGGCGGACACCAGCGCCTTCTCGGTCCACCCGTCGAAAATCGCCGCAGCGGCAATCTCTGGCGCGAGCGCGACGCGCAGTTCGTCGAGCGTCATGTCGGCAAAATCGGGGGTTATGGTGGTCATGAAAAGGCCCGGCCTTTAGAAAGAGGGTCCGTATTGCTCTTGCGTCCCCTGCCCCTCGCGCGCTTCATCGGCAAGCTGAAACTCACGCGCCAACAGTGTGTTGCCTGTCATCAGAGCCAGATAATCGCGCGCCGAGCGGCCCGAATTGTCATTGCGGTCAGGGTCCGCACCTTCGGCGAGCAACCGGCGAACCAGTTCCACATTGCGTTGGTGCACAGCCGACATCAGCGGGGTTTCGCCCTGACTGTCGGCCACCGTGACCTGCGCGCCCTTTTTGAGCAATTCCTCGACCCCTTCGACAAAGCCCAGCCGTGTCGCAAGTTGCAACGGGGTGAGGCCGGCATTGTCGCGGATATTGGGATTGGCACCGCGTTGCAGCAGGAACCGCACCCAGGTCGTATCGCGCCGCGCGACTACAACATGCAGCCCGGATTCGCCCGTGGTGATGTCGCGCGTGTTGATCACGGTCGTGCCCGGCTCATTGAGCATTTCGGTGACCGTGTCGCCATCGCGATCCTTGACCGCTTCGAGGAATTCGTAGCCTTGCGAATAAAGCTGCGCGAGTGCCGGCTGGCCAAGCGGGATGATCGCGCCGACGGCAAACGCTCCAATGGCAAGTGCACTTGCAGCCATTGCATGCAAGCCGCCATTGGCTTTCGCTCTAACCAAGCCTAATTTGCGCAAAACAATCGAACCCACGCTTTGAACCCTTCGCATTTCCTGTCAGACATCATTTTTGAGGCTGCCCCTTGGGTGTCCTCTGCTCCTGAGGCAATTAGCAGACCATGAACATCCGCGCCAAGTCATTCTCCGCCTTTACCGCAATCGCCGCTCTGGCGCTGTCCGCTTGCGCGCCAGAAACATCGGTCGGGGCTCCGCTGTCGCCGCCGCTCGAAGGCGCGACCATCGGCGGGGAATTCGCGCTGACCAGCGAGGATGGCGAAACCGTGCGCTGGACCGATTTCGACGGGCAGTACCGGATCGTTTATTTCGGCTATGCCTATTGCCCCGATGCCTGCCCCACCGATGTGCAGCGCACGATGCAGGGCTTTGCCCAGTTCGAGCAATCCGCACCGGAACTGGCCGCAAAAGTCCAGCCGATCTTCATCTCGGTCGATCCCGAGCGCGACACGCCCGAAGTGCTCACGCAGTTCACCGATGCCTTTTCCGAGCGCATGATCGGCCTCACCGGCACCGAGGAACAGATCGCCGATGTCGCCTCGAAATTCAGCGTCTATTACACGAAATTCGAGGCGAATGAGGAAGGCGGATATCTGATGGACCATTCGCGCATCTCCTTCCTGTTCGGCCCTGATGGAGAGCCGATTTCGATGCTCCCCCACGATCAGGGCGCCGATGCGGTCGAGGCTGAACTGGCTTTATGGGTGAGCTAAGAGAGGCCTTCTGGGAGCTGCCGCTGGAGCAGCTCTCCCGCGCCGAGTGGGAGGCCCTTTGCGATGGCTGCGGGCGCTGCTGTCTGCACAAGATCGAGGATGCCGATACCGGCGCAATCGAAGACACCAATGTCGCGTGCAAGCTGCTCGATTGCGAAAGCGCCCAGTGCTCCGATTATCGCAACCGCAAGGCGTTCGTGCCCGATTGCCTGCGGCTGACGCTCTCCATCGTCGAGGATGTGCCGTGGCTGCCCACGACCTGCGCCTATCGCCTGCGCGCGGACGGGCGCCCCTTGCACGACTGGCACTATCTCATCAGCGGCGACCGCGAGGCGGTGAAGCATGCCGGCGTTTCGGTCGCCGGGCGCGTGGTGAGCGAGACGGACGCTGGCCCGCTGGAGCATCATATCGTTGAATGGGGGCCGCCCCGCCCCTCTGCCCCGATGGGCTTTGCCGTTGATGCGGAGGATGCCGAGTGATCGACTGGCTCAAACGCGCGGATATCACCAAGCCGCCCAATCCCCAGATAGAGCCCGAAATCGAGCTGAACGGTGCGAGCATTCCCATCGCTCTGCGCCGCCACCGGACAGCCAAGCGGCTCACCCTGCGGCTTGCGCCCGATGGCAGCGAAGTGCGCATCACGCTGCCCAAATGGGCCAATGGCAAAGACGCGATTGCATTTGCCCATTCGCGCGCGGACTGGCTGGCCCAGCAGCTCGCCAAGGTGCCCGCTCGAAGCGCGCCCGGACCCGGCGGAACGCTGCAATATCGCGGCGAGACGCTGGCGGTGGAATGGGACGCGGCCGCACCGCGCCGCCCCAAACGCACTGGCGACATTGTTCGCATCGGCGGCCCGCAAGAGGGGCTGGATAAGCGCCTGCAACGCTGGCTCGAACGCGAAGCGTTGGCCTTGTTCGAGGACGATATGGCCGACTACACCGCCGCCGCCGCGCTGGGACCGGTCCCGGTCGGTCTGTCGCGGGCACAGCGCCGCTGGGGCAGCTGTTCCGACAAGGACCGCATCCGCATCAACTGGCGGCTGGTTCAGGCCCCCGATTTCGTCCGCCGTTCAGTGGTCGCGCATGAAGTCGCGCACCTCATTCATTTCGACCACAGCCCCGCCTTCCACGCGCTGCTGGGCGACATTTACGAAGACGACATCAGCCGCGCGGACAAATGGCTGAAGGACAAGGGCCGCAGCCTGTATGCGAGTTTCGGGTGATTGGTATTGGCTTTTGTTTACTGCTCGCTATCGCTCGCGCCGTGCCACCCGCGCCCTCCACCCTTCCACCCGGATTTTATCCCGGTAGGCTCCGGGTGGAAGGGTGGAGGGCGCGGGTGGCGCGGCCAAGGACCGGACGGAAGTCCGGTCCGCACGCAACAAAGACTCCCTACTAACACTGGTCTAGACCGCTCACCGCCCCTATATTGCGCCCCACCATGAGCAGGCTCGCCAAATCACGATTCAATCCCGCACCGGGAATTGTGGACTTCTGGACCGAGTTTCGGAAGCCCAACCCTTATCGCTGGCCAATCCTGATCGCTTCGACAGCGCCATTTGCGTTGATTATGGTCTGGCTGACGGGAGAGAAGCATTACGGCACTCCCGAAAAGCCGCAGATCACCTATGTCACCACCTATGACCCTGACCGGAGCGATGCGGAGATCATGGCCTCCAACATCGAAAATCAGGAAGTGAAGGAGCTGCGTGAGGCGCAGGATGCCGAGCTGGCCCAGCGCAAGCGTGATCTTTACAAGGCTTTGGGCGCGGTTGCGGGCATGGATGTCGATGAAATCGAGCGCCGCGCCGATGAAACCCGCGCCGCAGAGGAAGCCGCCGAACAAGCACGTCTCGACGAGATGTTCGGACGCGCGCCTGCTGGTGAAAATACAGCCAGCGGGGAGGCAAGCAGCACTCCCGACACCGCCAGCGAAAGCTCCGCGCCATAGCGGCGAGCGCTATCAGCGACGCTGACTGGATGGCAGCCGCCGCGCGGGCTTCGGCGCGCGCGCGCCCCCTCGCCCACCCCAATCCCGGCGTCGCTGCGCTGCTGGTGAAAGATGGCTGCGTGATCGCGCGCGGCTGGACGCAGGAAGGCGGCCGGCCGCATGCCGAGGCGGTGGCACTGGCGGGACTGGGCGACGGCGGCGCTGAAGGGGCGACACTCTATGTCACGCTGGAGCCTTGCGCCCACCAATCGGCACGCGGGCCTGCCTGCACCGACCTTGTGATCGCAGCGGGCCCTGCGCGCGTCGTGATCGGCCAGCTTGACCCTGACCCGCGCACTGCGGGCGAAGGGGCAGAGCGGATCAGGCGTGCAGGGATCGCGGTCACGGTGCTCGATGATGCCAATGCCCGCGCCAGCCTGTCGGGCTATTTCACCCGCGCAGAATTCTCCCGCCCGCATGTGACCTTGAAGCTCGCCATGAGCCTTGATGGGTGCATCGCCATGGCCGACGGATCGAGCCAGTGGATCACTGGCGAGGCGGCGCGCGCCCATGTCCATGCACAGCGCGCGCGGCACGATGCGATCCTTGTCGGCGGCGCAACCTGGCGCGCGGACAAGCCCCGCCTCGATGTGCGGCTCGACGGATTGGAAGCGCGCAGCCCCGTCCGCGTGCTGCTCTCTCGCGGGGTCGCGCCTGACGGCGTTCGGGTCATCAACCGGCCCTCGCAAATCGGTGATCTGGAGGGCGTGCAATATCTCTATGTCGAGGGCGGAGCGGTGGCCGCTGCCAGCTTCCTCGCCGAAGATCTGGTCGACGAGCTGCATATCTACCGCGCCCCGATCCTGATCGGCGAAGGTCGGCGCGGCCTTGCAGACATAGGCCTCACCAATCTTGCCGATGCACATGGCCGCTGGCGGGCGAGCGAACAGCGCCAGCTTGGCAGCGACACGTTCAGCGCCTATCTGCGGTCACGCTAAAAGGAGCCGCATGTGTTCACAGGAATAGTCACCGCCATTGGCACTATCGCCAAGGCCGATCAGCGCGGCGATCTGCGGCTGCGCATTGCTGCAGCGCTGGATCCGGCGCGGATCGACATTGGCGCTTCGATTGCCTGTTCGGGCGTGTGCCTGACGGTCGTGGATCGCGGCGGGACGGCAGGCGATGCATGGTTCGACGTTGATGTCTCGGGCGAGACTGTCAGCCGCACCCGCGCGGAAATGTGGGCTGAGGGGCAGCGCCTCAATATCGAACCCTCCTTGCGCGTTGGCGACGAGCTGGGCGGGCACATCGTTACCGGCCATGTCGATTCAGTCGGTGAAGTCGTTCTGGCAGAGGCGACCGGCGACAGCCTGCGCATTGCCATCCGCGCGCGCGCCGAAATGGCACCCTTCATTGCCGAGAAGGGCTCGATCACAGTCGAAGGCGTCTCGCTGACGGTCAACGACGTGCGCGACCGGCCCGACGGGACCTGCGACTTCCTGCTCAACATCATCCCGCATACCGGCGAAGTGACCACTCTGGGCGCGCTCAAAGTGGGCGAGCGGGTCAATCTCGAGATCGACGTGCTGGCGCGCTATCTCAAGCGGATGCAGAGCCTCGCTCAGACCTGAGCGAGCAATATCCCAGCCCCAAACGCAAAGGGGCGAGCCAACCGGCCCGCCCCTCGCTAGTTTTCGAGCTATCCTGCTCTAGAAGCCGTCGACGCTTTTCGACACCAGCACATTGACCGCGACGCGGCGGTTCTGCGCTTTGCCATAGGCGGTGGTGTTGTCCGCTGCCGGATCAGCCGATGCCATGCCGGTCGGGGTGAGCATCCGGTAAGGAGCCCAGCCGCATTGCTGCTGAAGATAGTTCACAACGCTCGCCGCGCGTGCCTCGCTCAGCCGCTGGTTCACTTCCTGACTGCCGGTGGAATCGGTGTAGCCCACCACCAGAAGCAGCGCGTGATCGGTTTGCGAAGCCTCACGCGCGGCTGCGCACAGCTCGTTCTGCGCGCGGGGCGACAGGTTGGAGCGGCCGCTGTCGAAATAGACGTTCGTGGTGCCGCGGATATTGTACTGGTCAATATCGCCAAAGCGCCCGCGCAAAGCCTCGGTCGCCGCGGCATTGCGCTCAACGCCCTCGGCATTTTCGCCAATCGCGGCTTCGTTTTCAGCAAAGCGCTGCGAGGTGCCCGAACGGATCATCTCTGCGGTTTCGAGGTCGCTGGCGGAAAAGCGCACTTGGCTGGCGACCAGACCGCCATCCCATTGGCGCGTCTTGATCTCAACCGGCAGTCCGTTGAGCAGCGAATCCGCGCCCAGCGTATCGCGTGCGAGACCCAGAAAGCCCCCGCGCGCGCGGATGCTGGTGCCTTCAACCACGGTCACGACAGTGTTGGTGCCGTCCGCGCTGGTGACACGCACGCGGTTGCCGTTGCGGCCCGAAACGAAGCCTTCGACATCGGGTCCTTCGAGCATCTGGTCGAGCGCGGGCGGCTGCGGCGCGGTGACAGTGGTGAGGACCTGGCCTTCGCTCTGCGGGATCTGCTGCGCTGCAACGCCGCCAAAAGGCGCGGCGATCATTGCGGCGAGAGCGAGGGACTTAACGGCGGAATTGGTGGAAATGAACTTCATTAGGGTACTCCTGCATTCTAGGTCTGCCATTGGGCGCAATACTCACGCGGTCCGTGGTGGACCGCCCCATTTCCGTGATTGCATTCAGGGCTGACAGAACCCCCTTTTCAAACCGGGTTAACGCGCCGCAAAGCAGACCGAAATCCGCTCCGCCAATCGCAAGGATGCGGCGAATGTTCGCTTAATCCTTGCGCGCGGATGAACAATCAAGCTGTGTTAGGGTGATGAGCGGCTGGCAAGAGCCGGTCTTGCGGTGAGACGTTGCAAATTGTGCAAAACGCTCAGAATTCGCGCAGCCCAAACGAAAAGTGGGCGCGAAGTCTGAAACTTCGCGCCCGCTTATCATGTCTTGATCGAATGTGGCGCTTGCCAGACTCTAGTTCTGCGTCACCGTCACAGTGTTGCTGGTGCCGGTTTGGCCGACGGTCGACAGATCACCCATGCCGCCCTGAGTGACGGTCGCCATATTGGTGGTTCCGTCCTGCGTGATGAAGCTCTCGTTGAGCATCCCGTTCTGGACAAGAGTGGCGTCATTGCTGGTGCCAGACTGTGTGAGCTCGGAAATTCCGTCATCTCCGTTCTGGTCAATGTCGCCCACATTGGTCAATCCGCCGGCATTCTGCGTCGTGGTGGACGTGTTGCCATTGCCAATCTGAGTCACGAAGACCTGATCTTCCTGACCCGACTGGGTGCTGGTCGACATGTTGTTGTTGCCCACCTGATCGATGTCAGCGAGCGGGATGAAGGTAGAGGCTCCCGGAGTTCCCGAACCGTCCTGCGTCACCGAAGCCTGGTTGTCGTCACCGGACTGGAACACATCCACAAATGCCAGCGATCCGCCCGGAGTTGCAGCGGATTGATCGATCGTGATTGCCCCGCGATTGCCCTGTTGGTTTGTGAGCGCGTAATTGTTCTCGCCCGTCTGACCAACGGTCACGTCGTTATCACTGCCGCTCTGCGTGTTAGAGGACAGTGTCGAGAGACCATCCTGGTCGATATCGGCGAAGTTTCCGCTCGATTGCTGGAACACAAGCGCCGTGGGCGAGCTGTTTGCGGAAAGTCCGGCGGTAGGGCCAAACTGCCAGCGAATGTGATCGCCGGCTTGATCAATTTCCGCGGTGTTGTTGGTGCCAGACTGGGTGACAGAGACCCCCGGGATGGGAGCGGGAAAGAAGCTGGCCAGACCGGTCTGGTTCACCGTCGAGGAATGCCCCGAACCCGACTGCGTAATCACGGCCTGCGCACCCTGGCTCGTCGCACCCTGCGTCAAAATCGAAGTGTTGTTGTCACCGGTTTGCGCGATAGTGGCGATCTGTTGATCGCCCGCCTGCGAGACGGTGGACGAAGCGTTGGTGCCGTTCTGGTCGACATCGGTGGTGCCAAACGTCCCGCTCTGAGCAACACTTGACGAGTTGCCCGCAGCGGTTTGCAGGATACTGGCATCGTTATCCGCGCCCGATTGACTGATGTCGGAAAAATTGTCGTCACCGTTGGTCTGGCGCACAAATGCATTCTCGCGGTCGCCTGACTGCACGACAAAGGACGTGATATCGACGCCGTTATTCTGAAGCACATCGGCGGTGTCGTCTTCACCCGACTGGTCGATCAGGCTGACCGCGTCCACTGTGCCGCCGCTCTGGTCGACAACAACGTTTCCGCCGGTCCCGCTCTGCGCGACAAATGAACCAGTGCCTGAACCAAAGCCGGAGCCTTGGCCAAACTGGGTCACGGCTGCATTGTTGCTGGCGCCGCCGCCAGCATTTTCCTGCGTCAGCTCGGAATTCATGCCGGAGCTACCCGCGACCTGATTGACGACAGCGATATTGTCGCCCGTCTGGGTCAGCTCGGAAAAGCCGCCATCGCCTTCTTGGATGATGGTCGATTCATTGGAGGGCGGGGTCCCGCCGGTCGCCAGACCGTTGAGCTGAGAGGCCACCGATTCGTTGTTGGTGCCCGACTGGGTCACACCGATCAGATTGTCATCGCCGGTCTGGGTGACAGTGCTGTCATTGCCCGTACCTGGTTGGCTAACATTGACCGAGTTGTCGTCACCCGTCTGACTGACTGTGCTGGAATTGCTCTGGGCAAAGGCAGGCGCTGCGGAAAGCGCGATTGCAGACGCGCCGATTAGAAAAATCTTGTTCAAAATATCCCCCCAGGGTCATGCGGGCGATAGCCCGACTTCGTTCAATTGACCCATGCCCGAAAGTCGTCTTGCACCGATCGCTTCCGAGTCCTTTCGTTAGCTAACATGTAAACTCGACTATGGGAAACTACTTAATCGCCAATGCGTTGGCTGAAGGGAATTCGCTTTCCTACAATGCGCGGCCTGTGGCTTACTTTGCGCCATGCCCCAAACACACGCACGCAAACGAAAAAGCACCCGCAACACCCGCCCTTCCCCGCTCGCCTTCACGCCGGTAAAGCTGCGCGCGCGGCGCGACGGGTGGAGCGTGGAGCTGCAATGCGCCTTTTTGGCCGAGCTGCATCTCAAAGGATCGGTCGCTGCTGCCGCGCGCGCTGTGGGCAAGAGCCGGGCGAGCGCTTACAAGCTGCGCGCGCGGAATGGCGCAGAGGAATTTGCGAGGAGCTGGGACCGCATTTTGCAGCATGCTTGCGGGGACCGGAACAAACCGCCCGAGAGGCCGCAAAAGCTCCGCTGGCGAAAGTTGACACTTGGCGACCTGCTCTGGCGCGCCGGTATCGGGCGGCTGCGACCGGTCATCTATCGCGGAAAGATGCGCAGAATTGCACAAAAACCTAACAATTCTGCGCTGTTACACCTCATGCGGCGCTATGATGCGAGCGCTCGCCGGATCGAGAGGGGGCGATGCTGAGGGGAGGAATGCAATTTGTTATAAAGGGGACTTGCGCGGTCCAGGTCTCCCGGGTCTCAGCGCAGGAACGCGAGGTTAGCCCTGCCCCAGCGGCCCGCTTTCGAACTCGTCTTTGCCGATCACGTAGTAGACATGGATGCGCTCACTGCCTGCCATGCCGCGCATATCGGTCCGGTCGGTCAGGCGGCCGCCGATCTTCTCCATCGCCTTTCGCGAACGCCAATTGTCATCGCCCACGGCAAAGCGGCACTCGGCCACCGAGCCAAGCGCGTGGGCCACCATCAGCCGTTTCATCGCAAGGTTGGTCGGCCCGCCCCAATGCGAGCGCGCAAGGAAGGTCCAGCCGATCTCGATCGACCCGCCATTGCCGGTTTCGAGGCCTTGATAGCGAGAGGAGCCGATGATGGTGCCCGTAGGTCCAAGGTTCTTGTCGATGATGGCAAGCGCGCCCTCATTCGCCAACGCATCGTCGAAGAAGGCGCGAAACACCGGCTCTTGCCAGCGGTCATGGGCGGGGTGCTGCTCCCAGATCAGCGGATCGCTCGCCACTGCGAAGAGCGCCTGCCAGTCCGCCTCACGCAAAGGGCGCAGCAGCAGCGGCCCGGCTTCAAGTGTGGGTTGGCGGTCGAGCACCCGCTTCGCTCAGCCTGTTACATCGGCCAGAGCGGCGATGAACTTGTCGATGTTGTCCATGGTGAGGCCAGCGACGTTGATGCGGCCCGAACCGGCCATGTATATGGCATGCTCTTCGCGCAATTGGACGACCTGCTCCTTGCTCACCGGCAGGACCGAGAACAGTCCGTTCTGGCGGCCCAGCGGGGTGAGATCGACAGTGCCCGCCATGCCGAATTCGGCGAGGCGCGCGCGCACTTGCCGCATCCGTTCGCGCATCTGGTCAAGCTCGTCGAGCCACTGCGCGGTCAGCTCCTCATCGCGCAGGATCAGCCGAACGGCAGCCGCGCCATGATCGGGCGGCATCGACCAGCTCGCACGGGCCAGAGCGTTGGCGTTGGAGAAAGCAGTCTCGAGAGTGTCATGCTCCTTCGCCAGAATGTAGAACGCACCGACGCGGTCGCGGTAGAGGCCGAAGTTCTTGTCACACGAATAGGCGATGAAAGCCTCCGGCACCTTGGCCAGCACACTGCGCAAGCCCGCCGCGTCCTCTTCGAGGCCAGAGCCGAGCCCCTGATAGGCGGTGTCGATGATCGGGAACACGCCGGTCTCGGCAATCGCATCGCCGATCGCTTCCCACTCATCCGCCGTATAGTCGATGCCGGTTGGGTTGTGGCAGCATCCGTGGAGCAGCACGCCTTCGTTCGGACCTGCACCTCGGATCGCGGACAGCACCGCTTCGACATTGGCGCTGCCATCAGGATTGGCATGCTCGAAAGGCACCCATTCGAGCGCGATATCGCCAAGGATCTGCGCATGGTTCGGCCAGCTTGGCGTGCCCATATGCAGCTTGGTCATGCCCGCCTGCTGCGCCAGCGCGACCGCCAGCCGCACCGCGCCGGTCCCGCCCGGTGTCTGCATGCCAGCAATGCGCCCGCCCATCGTCGCATCCTCGCCGAAGATGTAAGGCATCAGCGCATTGACGAAGCCCATATCGCCTTCGGGGCCGAGATAGGACTTGGAATCCTGCGTATCGACAAGGCGCTGCTCCGCCGCCTTGATCGCGCCGAAGACCGGGGTTGCGCCCTGTCCGGTGCGATAGACGCCGACGCCAAGATCGACCTTGTCAGCGCGGGTATCGGCAGCGTGAAGCTTGATCAGCGCGAGCAGCGCATCGGGCGATTGGGGTTCGAGTCGACTAAGCATGGAGCACCCTCTGCCGCGTGCGCGCGCGGGCTGCAACCGTCAATCGACGGCAGGGTGCATCTAGTGGTGGCTTTGCTCGGCTTGAGCCCAGTCAAAGTGCCTTCGGGAGCGACCTCAGAAGGGCAGCCAGCGCTGCTTTTTGCTAAACCGCATATAGCCCGCATTGACGCCAAGCCGCAGCCCGGCACCGACGCGGATCGGGATCAGCACCACGTCACCGCGGCGCATATAGCTGGCATGCAAGCCGCCGACGAAATAGGCCTGACCCTCGCCCGCCGGATAGCGGCGGAAGATGTCTTCGCTGTCATAGAGGTTGTAGACGAGCACAAAGGTGTTGCCCGCATTCGCGCCTGCATCAAGCCCGAGCGAGGGGCCGGTCCAATAGACCTGCCGCGCCCCTTCGACCTTGTGATGAAGCGTGCCCGAGCCATAACGCACACCGAAGATGAACGCGCCGCCGCCTTCGCGCCCGACGATGTAGCCATTGGGCTCACCCTGTTCGCGCAGCAGGTTCTCGATCATGCCGGCGAGACCTTCCGCGCCCTTGCCAAAGACCCCCTCTGCGGCTCCGATCAGATCGTCTTGCTGATAGGTCGTGGGCGCGTCACCCGCGCTGGCGAGATCTTGGGGAGGCTCCGGAACCGTCTGCGGAGTGGCATCGCCTGCCGGAGCGCTGTCGGCATATTGGGCAAACTCGTCATCAAAGCCCGGCGAGCCAGTGATCGTCTCCGTACTGACTTCGGCTGTGTCACCTTGAGGATCGACCGGAACGGGAGCGCCGACAGGCACACGCGCTGGCACCGTTGGTAGCGCCCCGGTGGCCTGATCGACCGAAGGTGCATTGCGCAGCGCGGGATTGGCAAGGTCGGCGTCGATCGCACCGCTCGCTTCCGCCGCTCCTTCGCTAGCCGCCGCATAGGCTTCGTCGGGATCGAAACTCTCGACATCCTGCGCAGCGACTGGGCCAAGCGCGAGCATGCCTGCCGCAAGCACGGCAACGCCCGCGCGGCTCCATCCGGTAAGCCTTCTGGTCCAGGTGTCTGTTTCGGGTCCATTCTTGCGCATGGCTCAAACCTTTCACATTCGCGCAGCCGCAATTCTGCGCGGTTAAAGAGAGTCCTTCCCCGCCCCTTCATCAACGCATCGGCGGCGAAGCGAATCGAAATTGCGGCGAGACGAGTGGATAGCGCCGCGAGCCTTAAGCTGGGCTGGCTGAAACTGCGGGAAATTGCGTGGCATTGGCGCCCGGGTGGCAGGCAAAGCAAATTGGCGCAATTCAGGGTCAATCGACACTTGCCGCCATAGGCAAGCCCGACTATAGCGCGCGGCTCGCAACCAATAGGCGCATGCGCAATCGGTTGTCGTGCGGAGACGTGGGTGAGTGGCTGAAACCAGTTCCCTGCTAAGGAACCATACCTACTACGGGTATCGAGGGTTCGAATCCCTCCGTCTCCGCCATTTACTCCTTAACACCGTCTTGTCAGACTAATCCGGTGGGCGTGGGCGGTGGACCATGCAGTTGAGACGCTTGAGAAATACGTCGCGAAGAGGCGGGACCTGAGGCTGTTCTGAAGTTCATCGAGAAAACGCTGAGGCGACATCGACAAACCGAAACGATCGTCACCGACAGCCTGAAACCTAACCAGCGGAGGTGCGAGAGATTAGCCATCTCGAAAGGCGCGAGATGGGGCGTACTCAGCCTTGTAACCGTCCCGCCAGTCGAAGACTAACTCACGTTAGATTGACAGCACCGCCGGTCGGATCGCCCGTCGATAGAGGTGCCAGGTTGCATGGCCGAGTACGGGCAGCACAACCAGCAGGCCGAGAAAAGCCGGTACCATCGCAAGGAACAGCAGCGCTGCGATTATCGCTGCCCAGACGATCATCACAGCGGCATTTGCCCGGAAGGCGGCAAGGCTTGCGATGATGGCGGTGAGGAAGTCGACTTCGCGATCGACAAGCATCGGGAGGCTGATGACGGTAATTGCATAGAAGACAAGCGCCATCACTGCCCCAACGGCGCTGCCGATCGCGAGCATGATCAGGCCGGTATCGGTTGCGAGGAATGCGAGCGATTCCGAACCTGCACCAGCTTCGACAATCGCGATTGAAAAGATGGCGTGCGCAACGATTACCCAGAAACCGAAAGCGACGAAGATGATTACCCCCATCGCCAGAATCTGCTCGTCGCCGCGCCCCCGGACTGCACCCAGAATGCCGCCCCAGCTCATCGCAAGGCCAAGCTCACGCCTGCGGCTGACCTCGTAAAGGCCAACAGCGGTGAACGGGGCGAGCAGCGGAAATCCGGCAGCGGCGGGGATCGCCCAAGTGTATTCTCCGCGCCCGACTAGGAAGTAGGTAAGCGCCAATCCTCCGACCACAAAGATCGCGGCAAAGAACAGGCCAAAAGCGGGCTGATTTCTGAAGTCCGACCACCCGGCCGCCAATGCTTCGCGCAAGTCGGCGAAGCTTAGATCGCGCGCCACCTCTGGCGGCGCAGATTGGTTCTCAATCCTTTCGACCAAACCTGTCCTTCCTTTCCGGTGCGCGGTGTTCCCCTCAGAAGCGGTAGGAAACGCCCGCGCTCAAAACCCATGGGTCGAGATTGTGCTCCGTCTCGATCACCAGCGTCTCGCCTGCAAACCATTGGGCTGTTGTGCCGATGAAATAGCGTTTTGCATCGACAGTGATCCCGAGGCCATCGGTTCCAACAGGAACATCCACGCCTACTTGCAGAACAAATCCGAATTCGTCTGATAGATCGGTGTCGGTCACGCCCAGCGGTACCACCGCTGCGCCGGGTTCGACATCCAGCCAGACGAAATAGGAAACACCCGCACCGACATAGGGTTTTATGCCGCCTGCATCGAAATGCGCCTTGGCAGTGACCGTTGCGGGCAAAAGGAGCGCGTCCGAAACCAGTTCGGCGCCCGGCGCGAAGCCTGAGATGGCGTCGACATCGTGCTGGGTGGTGCCAGCGATGGTCTCGATCGAAAAATTCTCGCTAACAAAATACTCGACTGCGATTGTCGGCACGTAATTGTCGTTCGCTGTGGTGTTAGTGCCAGCAGGCAGTCCGACGAGGTCGACATTCACCTCATCAATCTCACCGTCCGTCAGAACGGCGGTACCGACTACCTTTAATTGGACGTCTCCAGCCTGATATCCGGTGCTATCTTGGGCTGCTGCCGCTGAGGCTGCGAGGGCAAATACGGCGCAGACCGAGGCGCGAATACACTTCATTTCTTGTCCTTCTTTGGCAGCAGCGGTCGTCCGTCACGACCCAGGGTTGTTGCTGCCACGGTCCAATTGGCTTGATCGCAAATGACCTGCATTGATCCATATCAATGCTGAAGGTGCTGGACGGTTTCATTGCCGCATTCATGACGTTTCCAGAACTCTTCGACCGCTTTTCGGTAGCGATCTTACCACTCGAGAGATCAACCGAGGCGCGGCTGCGCTTTCAGGACGAAGCGCGCTATGCGAGTGCGAGATCTGGCGATGCGCTCTTCACCGGGAGCGACGCCGATCAGGTCGTCTTTGTGGCAAGCGGCAGCACCAAACTGGTCGCCCACGCATCGCACGGGCGCGAGCAGGTGGTTGCGTTCCACTTCGCTGGCGATCTTATCCTCGTCCCGGCGCGCGCGGCCCACGCCTATGCGGTGTGCGCATTAGAGGGCTGCGAATTCATCTATTTCCCCGCGCGCGAGTTTCTTGAGCTGGCCCGGTTCGAAACAGGAATGGTCGAGCAGTTGCTGGACCACACGATGCAGGCTCTCGCCAGATGCCGCGAAAAGACGATCACTCTGGGACGCAAGAGCGCTCAGGAACGGGTGGCGACCTTTCTAGTAACCATGGCCGAACGGATCGGGGTCGAGGATGAGCGCGGCGGCTGCGTGCTCGATCTGACCATGTCGCGGCGCGACATTGCTGACAGTCTGGGACTGACGATCGAAACGGTGAGCAGACAACTGAGCCAATTGCGCAGTGCGAGCCTGCTGGAGACCCATGGCCGGTCGAGAATTGTGCTGCTCGATTTGCCGAGTTTGAACGCACGAGCGGGCCGATTGTCCGGGCCTGAATAATTATTTCGGAAATTTGACTTGGATCAATGAAGCGGTTCGCGGGTCGCTGTAGCGAACGTGAGGTCAGTGAAGACAAGAACGTGCCGGGTTCGCACGGCGGGATGCATCGGACCAGCGAGATTGGGACGCGAGATCAGTGGGATGGAGCAAAAGATCGGCATGACGAGCGCAAGCTTGATCTGGATCAAACACTCAGAATGCGCGGCGCCGTATTGGGCGCAGCGGACAGAAGGAAGCTAAGTTATGGAAGCTGTTGTCGCCCGTGCGGGGCTCTGGTTCGTGCTCGCGCTTTTGGCGCTTGCCGCGATGGTCGGAGCGCAGGATGCAGGCTTCGCTGTGCATGCTCTGATCGTCGGGCTCGTCGCCTTCGGGCTTGCGGTGATTACGATCGCGCGCTTCGATCCGATGGCGCGCGTTCAGGGCATTTTCCGCATGCCGCCCGGTGAAAGCCGGTATGATGACGACATCATCCGCTGGGGCGTTATTGCGACGATGTTCTGGGGGCTCGCGGGGCTTCTGGCAGGCGTCTTTATCGCGTTGCAGCTGACATTCCCGGCGCTCAATATCGAGCCCTATCTCAATTTCGGGCGCGTGCGTCCCCTGCACACATCAGCGGTGATTTTTGCCTTTGGCGGCAATGCGTTGCTCGCGACCAGCTTTTATGTGGTGCAACGCACCTGCCGCACCACTTTGGCTCTGCCTGGCCTCGCGCGGTTCGTCTTCTGGGGCTACCAGCTGTTTATCGTGCTCGCCGCGACGGGCTATCTTCTCGGCGTTACCCAGTCGAAGGAATATGCCGAGCCGGAATGGTATGTCGACCTGTGGCTGACCATCGTCTGGCTCGCCTATCTGGCGGTGTTTGTCGCGACCATCCTGAAGCGGCGCGAACCGCATATCTACGTCGCGAACTGGTTCTACCTCGCCTTCATCGTGACCGTGGCGATGCTGCATGTCGTCAACAATCTGGCGATGCCGGTGAGCCTGCTGGGTTCGCGCAGCTATTCCGCCTTTGCCGGGGTTCAGGATGCCCTGACGCAGTGGTGGTACGGCCATAATGCGGTCGGGTTCTTCCTGACTGCCGGCTTCCTCGCCATGATGTATTACTTCGTGCCGAAACAGGCGAACCGGCCGGTCTATTCCTACCGGCTGTCGATCATTCACTTCTGGTCGCTGATCTTCCTCTACATCTGGGCGGGACCGCACCACTTGCACTACACCGCGCTGCCCGACTGGGCGCAGACGCTGGGCATGGTGTTCTCGATCATGCTGTGGATGCCCAGCTGGGGCGGGATGATCAACGGCCTGATGACGCTGAACGGCGCATGGGACAAGATCCGCACCGACCCGATCATCCGCATGATGGTGATGGCGCTCGCTTTTTACGGGATGAGCACTTTCGAGGGGCCGATGCTGTCGATCAAGGCAGTGAACAGCCTGTCGCACTATACCGACTGGACCATCGGCCACGTTCATTCCGGCGCGCTTGGCTGGAACGGAATGATCACCTTTGCCTGCGTCTATTTCCTCGTGCCCCGGCTGTGGAAGCGCGAGCGGATGTATTCGCTGCGGATGATTAACTGGCACTTCTGGCTCGCGACTTTGGGTATCGTTTTCTACGCCGCCAGCATGTGGGTCGCCGGTATCACGCAGGGCCTGATGTGGCGCGAATACGGCTCCGACGGGTTTCTGGTGAACAGCTTTATCGACACCGTCGCGGCGCTTCATCCGATGTATCTGATGCGGGCCTTTGGCGGGGTGCTCTACCTCTCGGGCGCGATCATCATGACCTACAATATGTGGATGACGATCGCAGGCCGCCTGCGCGAGGAAGCGCCGATGGGCGACGCCCAATATGACGAGCAGGCCGACCGGCCCCTTCCGGGTGCGCAGCCTCAAGCTCAACCTGCGGAATAGGGATCGTAGACATGAGTGACACCAATCAAGAGACACCTCCGCAGGGCATTTTCGAAGGGCACAAAAAGCTCGAGAAGAACATCACCCTGCTCGCCGTCGCGACCTTCTTTACCGTCGCGATTGGCGGCCTCGTCCAGATCACACCGCTGTTCTACCTCGAAAACACGATCGAGGAGGTGGAGGGGATGCGTCCCTATACCCCGCTCGAACAGGCAGGACGTGACATCTATGTGCGCGAGGGTTGCTACACCTGCCACAGCCAGATGATCCGGCCCTTCCGCGACGAGGTGGAACGGTATGGGCATTACAGCCTCGCTGCGGAAAGCATGTACGACCACCCGTTCCAGTGGGGGTCCAAGCGGACCGGCCCCGATCTCGCGCGGGTTGGCGGGCGATATTCGGATGAATGGCATGTCCAGCACCTGATCGAGCCGACCAGCGTTGTGCCGCAGAGCATCATGCCCAGCTATTCGTTCCTCGCCGAGACGCGGCTCAACGTCGCTGACGCTTCGGCCAGTCTTACCGCGCTTAGCCGCGTGGGCGTGCCTTACAGCGATGCCGACATCGAAAACGCCGAAAACGACCTGTTTGCCCAGGCCGATCCGTCGCGCGATCCGGGCGATCTGGAAGCGCGTTATCCCAAGGCCCAGATCCGCGATTACGACGGCGATCCGGCCCGCGTGACCGAAATGGATGCGCTCGTCGCTTACCTCCAGATGCTCGGCACGCTTGTCGATGTCGACAGCGCCGCTGCGCAGGCTGAACTCGCCGAGGAGAAGGGTCGATGAGTTTCTACGACGCCTTGCGCCACTTCGCCGACAGCTACGGGCTGGTGATGATCTTCGGCCTCTATTTGTTGCTGTGCGGTTGGCACTTCCTCCCGCGCTCGCGTGAGCATGTCGAGGACGCCAAGAATTCGATTTTCAAGGAAGACGATCATGTCTGACAAATATCGCATTGATGAGCCCACTGGCACAGAGTTTGTCGGCCACGAATGGGACGGGATCGAGGAGCTCAACACACCTCTGCCCCGATGGTGGCTGTGGACCTTTTACGCCAGCATTGTCTGGTCGATTATCTATGTGGTCCTCTATCCCGCATGGCCGCTCGTCAATCAGGCGACCGAAGGCGTGCTTGGCTGGTCAAGCCGCGGGGATCTGGCCGAAGAAATGAGCGCTGCCGACCTCGCGCGGCGCGGCACATTCGAACAGATCGCAGCGACCGACATTACCCAACTGTCTGCCAACCCTGAGCTTCTCGGGCAGGCTATCGCGGGCGGGGCAGCGGCCTTCAAACAGCATTGCGTCCAGTGTCATGGCGCGGGAGCCGCCGGTTACGAGCAATATGGCTACCCCAATCTCAATGACGACGATTGGCTGTGGGGCGGCACGATCACCGATATCGAAACGACGCTCACCCACGGCATTCGCTGGGATGGTTCGGATGAAACCCGTTTCAGCCTGATGCCTGCCTTCGGTGAGATTTTCACCGGCGCAGAGCTTGACGCTGTGACCGACCATGTCCTGTCGCTGAGCGGTCAGGCGCAAAGCAGCGCTGCCGGTGCGCAGCTCTACGAGATCAATTGCGCCACCTGCCATCAGGCGAATGGCGAAGGGGACCGCGTGCAGGGCGCGCCCGCTCTCAATGACGCAATCTGGCTCTATGGCAGCGACCGTGCGCTGGTGCGGCGTCAGATCGCAGAGCCGCGGCATGGTGCGATGCCGGGCTGGAGTGACAAGCTCGATCCGGTGACGATCAAGATGCTCGCGGCCTATGTCCATTCGCGCGGCGGCGGCGAGGCCGGGGACGCTCAGCAAGACACCGATGCCGGTGACGCGGCGACAGAAGCGGCTGATGATGTGGCGGTATCGCCGGAAGCCGGAGACAATGGCCGATCCTGACCAGATGGCTCGCGCAGAAGGCGCGAAACCGGAGAAACGCGACTGGGGCGGCGCCCTGCCCGAGATCGAGGCTGACCCGATAGTCAAAGCCCGGCCGCCCCAGCCCACGCCCAAGCTCTATGAAAAGCGCAAGGCGGTTCACAACAAGCGGATCGACGGGCCGTTTCGCCGGTTCAAGTGGCTGGTCATGCTGGTCACGCTGGGCATCTATTATCTGACGCCATGGATCCGCTGGGATCGCGGACCCTATGCCCCCGATCAGGCGGTTCTGATCGACCTCGCAAACCGCCGCTTCTACATGTTCGATATCGAGATTTGGCCGCACGAATTCTATTTCGTGGCGGGCCTGCTGATCATGGCAGGCCTAGGCCTGTTTCTCGTCACCAGCGCCGTGGGCCGAGCGTGGTGTGGCTATGCCTGCCCGCAGACCGTCTGGACCGATCTGTTCCAGCATGTCGACCGTCTGTTCGACGGAGACCGCAACGCCCGCATCCGTCTGGACAAGGCACCTTGGGGCCCGGCCAAGATCGCGCGGCGTTCTGGCAAGTGGTCGGTCTATCTGCTGATCAGCCTGCTGACCGGCGGCGCATGGATTCTCTACTTCGCTGACGCCCCCACGCTGTTTGCGGATTTCTTCACGCTTCAGGCCGATCCGGTCGCCTATATGACTGTCGCGGTGCTGACCGGCACGACCTTCTGGCTGGGCGGATTCATGCGCGAGCAGGTGTGCATCTATATGTGCCCGTGGCCGCGGATTCAGGCCGCGATGATCGATGAAAAATCGCTAATCGTGACCTACAAGGACTGGCGCGGAGAGCAACGCGGCAGCCTCAAGAAAGCGGCGAAGGATCCTGAGCTCTACGGCGACTGCGTCGATTGCCTCCAATGCGTGGCGGTTTGCCCGACGGGGATCGACATTCGCGAAGGCCAGCAGGTCGGCTGCATCACCTGCGCGCTCTGCATCGATGCCTGCGACCGCGTGATGAAAGACATCGGACGTCCGCGCGGTCTGATCGACTACACGACTTTGGAACAGTGCGAGGCCGAAGCTGCAGGAGCGCCTGCGCAACCCGCATGGAAGGCGCTGCTCAGGCCGCGCACATTCGTCTATTTCGGCATCTGGGGCTCGATCGGGCTGGCGATGCTGTTTGCCTTGGGCACGCGTGCGCATACCGAGATTACCGTCTCACCGGACCGCAATCCGCCTTTCATGCTGATGAAAGATGGTTCGGTGCGCAATTCCTACACATTGCGCCTTCGCAACATGGAAGCCCGCCCGCGCCAGATGGAGGTGTCTTTCACAGGACTGCCCGAAGGCGCGCTGATGTGGACCGACCGGATCGGGCGCGATAATGCTGCGCCTTCCCAGACGGTGGAAGTGGCTGCGGACGAAACCCGCATTATCCGCGCCTATGTCGTGGTTTCGGCAAGCAGCAATGTCGATGATTTCAGCTTCGTCCTGACTTCGCTCGACGAACAGGGTGAGCGCGACAGCCAAGAAACCACATTCATGCAGCCAGGAGCCGAATGATGGCGGGCAAAACGACCAAGCCGTTCACCGGCAAGCACATGGCAGCCATTCTTGTCGGCGGTTTCGGCATTGTCGTCTGCGTGAATTTCTACATGGCGAGCCTCGCTGTCAGCGGCTTCCACGGCACGGTCGTCGACAATTCCTATGTGGCCAGCCAGCAGTTCAACGATTGGCTCGAAGAGGCCGAAGCTGCGGAGGCGTTGGGCTGGACGGTCGAAACCACCCGCGACGAGGAGGGCCATGTTCTTGTGAGCACTGAGGCCGTTCCTCAAGGCGCGAGGGTTATGGCCGAACTGCGCCGCCCGATCGGCCCGCGCGAATATGCCAGCCTTTCGTTCACGCCGCTTGGCGCAGGGCGCTACCGGTCGAGCGAACCGGTCGCCGCAGGCCGCTGGACCATGCGTCTGTTCATCGAGGCTGGAGGGCAGCATTGGGCGCAGGAAAGCGAGCTTCCCGAGTGAACGCGCCCGGTCTCTCGATTGCTTCGCCGCAAGGTCAGACCAAATCCACGCGTTTCATCGTGCCGGGAATGCGCTGTGCGGGCTGCATCGCAAAGATCGAGCGCGAGTTGCCGAAAACCGGCGGCGTGGTCGCCGCGCGGGTGAACTTCTCGTCAAAACGCGTCGCGGTTGAACACGATGCAAGCGTCGATGAAGACGCGCTCACCGAAGCCTTGCTCAGGCTTGGCTTTGAAGCGCAGCCGATCGAGGAAAACCCGGTCGGCACCGAATCCGCCGAACGCAAGCAGTTGATGCGCGCGCTCGGGGTTGCGGGCTTCGGGATGATGAATGTCATGCTGCTTTCGGTCAGCATCTGGTCGGGCGCGGAAGGGTTCACCCGTGAGCTGTTCCACTGGCTTTCGGCGCTGATCGCGCTGCCGGTCATCGCCTATTCGGGCAGGCCCTTTTTCTCCAGCGCCTGGATGGCGCTCAGATACAGCCGGACCAATATGGATGTGCCGATCTCGATCGGGGTGATCCTGGCCACCGGGCTAAGCCTCTACGAGACGATGACCGGCGGCGCGCACGCTTATTTCGAGAGCGCGGTGATGCTGCTGTTTTTCCTGCTTGCGGGCCGCGCGCTTGATGCGGAAATGCGCACCCGCACGCGGGCCGGTATTGGCGCTCTGCTCAAACGGATGGGCAAGAGCGCCAGCGTGATCGGCGCTGATGGAGCGACCCGCCGCGTTGCTGCCAATGCGCTGGAGCCGGGCATGCTGGTGTTGGTCGCGTCAGGCGAGGCTCTCGCCGCCGATGGCGAGATCGAGGATGGCGAAAGCTCGATCGACAATTCCATGCTGACCGGTGAAAGCGCGCCGGAAAGCGTGCGAGCCGGGTCGGAGGTCCATGCCGGAGCGATCAATCTCGGCGCGCCGTTCCGGATGCGGCTGACGCGCACCGCCGACGATACCGCAATCGCCGAAATCGCGCGGCTCATGGACGAGGCCGGGCAATCGCGCAGCCACTATGTCCGCATCGCCGACCGCGCATCGCGGCTTTACGCGCCGGTCGTTCACAGCCTTTCGGCGCTCGCCTTTGCCGGCTGGATGATCGCGGGTGCTGGCTGGCACCAATCGCTGGTGATCGCTATCGCGGTCTTGATTATCACCTGCCCCTGCGCGATGGGGCTGGCGGTCCCGACCGCTCAGGTTGTCGCCTCGGGCGCGCTGCTGAGGCGCGGATTGCTGGTCAAAGATGGCAGCACGCTCGAACGGCTGGCCGAGGTCGATATGGCTCTGTTCGACAAGACCGGAACGCTCACGCTGGGCAAGCCGCGTGCCGATATCGCCGCGCTTGACGCAGAAGCCCGCAGCGTGGCGCTCGGGCTTTCGCAGGCGAGCCGCCACCCACTTAGCCAAGGATTGAGCGAGGCCTTGCTCGAAGAGGGTGTCGAACCAGCCGCGATCATCGAGATTGTCGAAACGAGCGGGCAAGGGCTTACGGGCAACTGGGGCGGCGTGCCTGTCGCGCTAACACGGCCGGAATCCGGCGGAAGCGATCTTGCGACGAGGCTGATGATTGGAGAGCGCGAGGTAACGCTCTCCTTCACTGACCCGATCCGCTCCGATGCTGCTGAAACAATCGCCTGGCTGCACAGCAACGATATCGAAGCCAGCATCCTCTCGGGCGACCGCAGCGCGCCGGTCGAAGAGGTCGCGCGCCAACTGGGCATCAACGCAAGCGCGCAAGTCAGCCCGCAGGACAAGCTCGCCGCGCTCGAAGCCTTGCGCGAGGCGGGGCGTCTTCCACTTATGGTCGGCGACGGCCTGAATGACGGCCCCGCGCTCGCCGCAGCGCACGCCTCGATAGCGCCAAGCACCGCCAGCGATGTCAGCCAGCAGGCCGCCGACGCGGTCTTTATCGGGGATCGGCTGATGCCGGTCGCATTGGCGATCAAGGTGGCAAGGCGGACGATGGCAATAGTCCGGCAGAACTTCGCGCTCGCCATCGGCTACAATGCGCTTGCAGTGCCGCTGGCGCTGTTCGGATATGTCACTCCGCTGATCGCAGCGATCGCAATGTCGCTTAGCTCGCTGATCGTGGTTGCGAATTCGCTCCGGCTGGCGGGCAGCGCCAAAGAGAGCAGGATATGACGGGCCTCGCCTTCCTGATCCCTATCGCGCTGCTCATGGGTCTTGCCGGGTTGGGCGCGTTTTTCTGGGCCATGCGTTCGGGCCAGTATGACGATATGGACGGCGCATCGCATCGTATTCTGATCGACGATGAGGATGAGGCGGAACCATGAAGCTTCTGGCAATTCTGGCCTTTCCCCGATCACCATTGAGCCGCTGCCGAGAGTTACACCAACTCTCACCGTCTGCTCATATCTGCGCAGTGGGTGATGTCGGAATGACTGAACCTTGATTGACTATTGCTTTCCGATTCCAGCTCAACTCTTGCCTTTGCTCAATGCTCGGACCCAAAGGTGAGAAGCTAACCTAGAACGTATGTACAGTTCTCAGAAAGCGGTAGGGGTCTCACACTATTGCGTCAGCGCGTACAGACTTTCCTGCGGCTCGGTAAACCAGGAGGCCCCTGTTTCCGTAATGTAGAAATGATCTTCCAGCCGGATGCCGAATTTGCCGGGGACGACGATCATCGGCTCATTCGAAAAGCACATGCCCGCAGCGAGAGGGGTTTTGTCTCCGCGTACGAGATAGGGACCTTCATGGATGTCGAGACCGATGCCGTGCCCTGTCCGGTGCGGGACGCCGGGCAGTTTGTAGTCGGGGCCAAGACCGCGATCTGTCAGAAATTGCCTTGCGGCGGTGTCGACATCCTCGCAAGCAACGCCGGGAGCCGCACGATCAAAAGCGGCCTGCTGCGCTTCTTTTTCGAGCGCCCACATCATCTCAACCTCTTCGCTCATCGTGTCGAGCGCATAGGTGCGGGTGATGTCGGAATTGTAACCGTCAATCGTGCAGCCGGTGTCAATCAGGATCAGTTCGCCCGGCTGCAGAACCGGATCGCCCGGAACGCCATGGGGGTGTGCGGTCGCTTCGCCAAATTGGACGGCACAGAACGAACTTCCATTATCCGCACCGCCAGCGCGGTGGAGCCGGTCAATCTCGTGCTTCACCTCGCTGCAAGCCATGCCGGGCTTGATCCAGCCAGCTATTGTGAGGTGGATGTCCAATGTCAGTTGTTTGGCAAAGGTCATCAAAGCAAGCTCTGCGGCCGATTTGCGAGCACGCAGTGGTGAGATCAGCGCATGAGCTGAACCTACGCCGATCGCCCTGCCAAGTGCATCGCCAATTCGCGACGCGTGTCCGTAGCTGCAGTTGGGATCAATGGCGCATAGGTTGACTGAATTCGAACGCAAATAGGTTGCGATCAGCGCATATGGGTCCTCGTCTTCTTCCCAATAGAGCGTTTCATAGGGCTGGTTCAATTTGGCTGCCAGCGACGTGTCTTCGAATTTCGGGCAGATGAATATGGTCTCGCTCGGCGTGATTAACGCGCCAATGAACCGTTCGCTCTCATACAGATTGAGGCCGAAGAAATATTGCAGATTTGAGCCGGGCGTGATGATCACGGCCTGATGCGCGGCGTTGGCCATCGCTCGCCTCAATTTGGCTCGACGATCGCTCTTCTCGACATCCGTAATAGAAGGCGGCATTTTGGCGTTGGCATTCATCGTCACTGGCACTCCAGATATTGTGCTTCCTGAGATCGCGAGCGCAGAATCCGCTCCTGGCGACGTATGGTTCAAGCTTGAGTATATGCGGTTTTGACCGTGGTGTAGAAATCGCGCGCATAGCCACCTTGCTCGCGGGGACCGAAGCTTGATCCTTTCGTTCCTCCGAATGGGACGTGGTAATCGACACCCGCTGTGGGCGCATTGACCATGACCATTCCGGCCTGACTTTCCTGTTTGAAGCGTGCGGCAGAACGCAGCGATGATGTGCAGATGCCTGCAGAAAGCCCGAATTGCGTGTCGTTTGCGCAGTGCAAAGCTTCATCAAGATCTGCCACCTTGATCACCGAAGCTACAGGGCCAAAAACCTCTTCCTGATTGATGCGCATGGCGTTGTCGCTTTCGATAAACAGAGCAGGCTTCTGGTAGAAGCCGGGCTTGTCACGCTCCACCACATCACCGCCTGTCAGGAGTTCTGCACCTTCTTGTTTGCCGATTTCGATATATTCGAGGTTCTTGTTGAGTTGCGACTGGTCTGCGACCGGGCCGATATCGGTTCCATCGGCGAGAGCGTCTCCGATCACCAGCCCATCCATTTTCCGCACAAGTGCTGCAACAAATGCGTCGTGGACCGAAGCCTCAACGATCAGCCTCGAAGACGCGGTGCAGCGCTGTCCGGTCGAGAAGTACGCGCCATTCACCGCACAATTGACAGCATTCTCCAGGTCGCAATCATTGAGAACGATCAACGGGTTCTTGCCGCCCATCTCGAGCTGAAAGCGGGCATTGCGCGCGCTACATGCTTCGGCGACAATGCGCCCGGTCTGGGTCGATCCGGTGAAGCTCACTGCGCGAATGCGGCGGTCGTTGAGCAAAGGCGCACCGATCTCTGCGCCGCGCCCCATAACCAGATTGAAGACGCCTTCAGGCACGCCTGAGCGCGCGATAATGTCGCAAAGAGCCCAAGCGCTGCCGGGTGTCAGTTCCGCAGGTTTGAACACCACCGTATTGCCAAATGCCAGTGCCGGGGCGATCTTCCATGCCGGAATGGCAATCGGGAAATTCCACGGTGTGATGATAGCGAGCGGGCCCACCGCTTCGCGCGAGATTTCCACGCTCAGACCGGGCCGCACCGAAGGCAGCAGTTCACCTGCATTACGCAGCGTTTCGCCAGCGAAGAACTTGAAAATCTGGCCTGCGCGCGTGACCTCTCCGATCCCTTCGGCAAGTGTTTTGCCCTCTTCGCGAGACAACAGTGTGCCCAATTCCTGCTTGCGCGCGAGGACCTCGCTTCCAATAACATCGAGACATTCGAAACGTTGCTGGATTCCGCTTCGCTCCCAGTCTGGAGCCGCGATATGGGCCGCTTCGATTGCTTGCTCCACTTGATCGCGGTTTGCCTGCGCGTACTCGCCGATAATGTCCTTCGTATCGGAAGGGTTGATGTTGGCAATCTGATCAGCAGAGCCGATCCATTCACCGGCGATGAAATTGTTGTGAACTGACATACGAAATCTCTTTCTTCGAAAACCGCAGCTGCGCGCTTCAGTTAAATCGGGCGGGCGAAAACGGGGTGGGATCGATATGCGCGATTTGACCTTGGATATGTTCGGCAACGAGTTTTCCGGTAGCCGGAGCCAGAGTCATGCCAAGCATATTGTGTCCGGTTGCTAGACAGACATTGTCCGTGTCGGGCATGGCGCCGATAATCGGCAGGCTGTCCCAAGTCATTGGGCGCCAGCCGTACCATTCTTCGATATTGTTCTTGGGCAAATCATCGACCAGATAATGCGCTACCGACCTGCGCAATTGTTGCAGTCTGCGCTGCGGGATCGCGCTGTCGAAACCGGCAAATTCCATCATCGATCCAATCCGGAAGCCGCTGTCAAATGGGGTAATGCCAACGTGATGCTCGGGAAAGAGCATGGGCACACGCGGCGTTTGCTTGGGCCGGTCTAGGGTGATGGAATAACCTTTACCCGGTTCGATTGGCATAGCTCTGCCAAAATAACCGGCCAAACGCCCACTGATCGCACCTGCCGCCAGGACATAATGGTCCGCTTGCATCGCTCCGGCTGAAGTCTTGATCGCGCTGATCATCCGTCCTGAACGCTCGACATTCTCAAACCGAACGCCTTCGCGAAATGTTACGCCCCTGCCTTTAAGCAGCGCGGCCCATTGCGCGGTCAATTGATCGGGCCGCAGGCTGGCATCGTCGGGAAACAGAACACCCCCAGCAAGGTCTGGCTTCAGCGCGCCATCGAAGTCCCTCAGGTCAGCGCCCTCGATCCAGTCTGACCGCACGCCATGGCGAGCGGACACAGCCCGCTCGTTCGCCGAGAAAACTTCCGCAGCCTCGGCAGTTCCGAAGACGTAAAGAAGTCCAGATTGGCGGTATTCCGCCCCATCGATCTCTCCAGTCAACAGGCGGCGATACTCAGCCGCTGAGGATTCCAGAATTGCGTTGAGATGCTTTGCCGTTTCGAGCATCTGGCGGGCCGAACACCGGCGAGAGAATTGCCAGAGCCAGCGAATGAACGCCGGTTCAAGGCGAGGCTTGATGCGGAATGATGCGGATGGGTTCAACAGCGACTTCAGCCCCTCGCGCAGCGCACCCGGCGTTGTCAGCGGCAAGACATGGCTGGGGCAGATATAGCCGCAATTCCCATGGGAACAGGCCGCTGCAAGGCTGCCACTTTCCAGCACGGTAACCGCATAGCCCGCTTGGTTGAGGTAATGAGCACAGGCGATCCCGATCACACCGCCGCCAATTACGATCACTTTATCCGTTTCCTGACCTGCCATCAGCCAAAACCTTGCGCGAAGGGATCACCGGCCTGATCAACCAGACTGGCATCAGCGAACACATAGGCGGTGCCGGCAATCGTCGGGATGACTCGGCCTGCATCATCGAGCCTGTAAGACCCGCGAAAGCGGCTGCCCATGATACTTTCCTGAACCCACTCCTGCCCCGGTGCGAGCTGTCCACGCTCGGCGAGACAGGCAATCTTTGCGCTGGTCCCCGTTCCGCAGGGCGACCGATCATAAGCCAGACCCGGGCACAGTACGAAGTTCTGGCTATCAGCGTCGGGGCTTTGGCCGAGACCGAAGAACTCGATGTGATCGATCTCTGCCCCATCAGCACCAAAGATCGCCTGCTCCACAAGCGCACGCTTGATCCTGATGGCCGCGTCGGTGAGCTGCGGGATGTTGGCGCGCGACAGTTCGCACGGCGATTGATCTACTAGAAAAAACCAGTTTCCGCCCCAGGCTATAGATCCGCTGACCGTACCGAGGCCTTCAACCTGGAGCTCCACATTCTGGCGGAAACAGTAGCTCGGGACATTTTCGACAGAGACATTGTTCGGGCCGTCCAAACCGACCCGGACAACTCCGCTTGGCGTATCGATCAAGTGAGTCCCGGGGCCAAGCTTGCCGAGATAGGCAAGCGTAACGGCAAGCCCGATTGTGCCGTGGCCGCACATCCCGAGATACCCGGTGTTGTTGAAGAAGATCACCCCGGCGGCGCATTCTGGATTGGGCGAATCGCACAAAAGTGCGCCAACCATCGCCTCGGAACATTTGGGCTCCAGAATGGACTTCCGGCGCAACTCGTCATGTTCGCGGGCAAGCAGTTCGCGGCGTTCAGACAAGGGGCCGGCGCCTAGATCAGGTCCACCAGTTACGATGACCCGGGTTGGCTGCCCGCAAGTATGTGAGTCGATGACACGCATCTTGGCAGTTCCCGCTTAAACCGCTCCCGGCCAGCTATCCCACCAATCGCGGAACAGTTTCCACTGCGCTTCCAGGTACGCCTTTTGCGGTGGGCTAAGCTGATCTGACGCGTGGATGTGATGCGCATATTCGGTGCATCCTTCGAGCACCATAAGATGCTTGTAATAGAGCACGAGATCGGGGCTTTCATCGAAGGTCGCAAGGACATGCAGCGCCTTGTCGAGCTCCCACGCCAGAGCGCGAGCCTCGGCATCGCCCGCTGCGGCTCGTTTACACAATTCGACCAACCGCAAGACTTCGCGTGGCAGAGCATTGCCTATACCGGTAATAGCCCCGTCTGCCCCGCAATTCACAAAGCCATGAAAGGCTTGCGTATCGACACCGACCATCAATGCAATGTCAGGATCAGCTGAAGCGATATTCTCGGCTGCATAGCGCATCGATTCCGCGCCGCCGAACTCCTTGAAGCCGACCAGATTCGGATGCTCGCCTCGCAGCGAAAAGAACAAGTCGGCCTTGGTTTCAAACCCGTAATAGGGGCTGTTATAGATCACCGCCGGAATGTCAGGCGCTGCGTTGAGTATGTCAGAGAAATGCGCATGCTGCGCCGCCGGCGATATACCGCGCGAGAGCACCCTTGGAATTACCATCAACCCGGCTGCGCCAACTTCCTGTGCGTGACGCGCCAAGGCCACCGCGCGGGCGGGGTTCTGCGCGCCGGTACCGACGATCACAGGCACGCCCGCTGCACAAAGCCGTGCGACGCCTTCCATACGCTGTTCATCGCTGAGCAGCGGCCAGTCACCCATCGATCCGCAATAGATAACCGCGTCCATGCCCGCAGCGATCAGCTCACTGCCCTTGCGAACCAGGGCATCGAAATCCACCGCTCCATTGGCGTCGCACGGTGTCATGAGGGCCGGCATGCAACCCGAAAAAACTTTGTCTGTCTGTGTCATGCTCCCGCTCTCCCAACTTGCACAAATCCTACGCCAGATCCGCCAAGCCTCGGCAGATGATGATGCCGTTTTCTAGACCGACCGAACGTTCTGGTCTTGCCGGATGCGAAACTGCGAACTTGAATTTTGGTATATTCTTGAGCAAACGATTGGCATGTACGAGGCACTTTCTTTAGGCATTGTCACAGGGCTTTTCGACCAATTGCCCAATGTTGTCTTTTTCAAGAAGGATATCGCAGGTCGGTATAAAGCTGTGAATGCGACGCTCGTCGAGCGATCGGGTTTGACAGACAAAGCTCAATTGATCGGGCGCCTGCCTTCAGAGATTTTGGGCAAGGAGCTTGGCAGCAGTTATGAGAAGCAAGATCGATCGGTTGTTCAAACAGGACTGCCGATTGAACAAAGGCTGGAAATGCATGTCTATCCAAACAAGACAGTTGGCTGGTGCCTTACTGCCAAGCTTCCGACCTTCGATGACAGGGGCCTTGTTGCAGGCGTCGTTGGCATTTCGAAGGATCTGCAATTGCCCAATACGTCGCGCAGCGAATATGACGAGGTGGCCGGCGCGATAAGGCGCGTGTTGGTCAATTTCACGGACATTCCGACGGTCAAGCAATTGGCCGAACAAACGGGATTGTCGCAATTCAAGTTGAACCGCCGTTTCCGGCAGATATTTGGGCTCAATGTCGGGCAATGGATCATCAAGCAGCGCATCGACATGGCGCAAAAGCTGCTTCGCACCACCGATCTACCAATTGTCGATATCGCTCTACGCGCCGGATATAGCGATCAAAGCGCTTTCACCCGCCAGTTCAGACAAGCAACAAATCTGACCCCCCGAAAGTTTCGAATGATCGCGGTATGACGCACCACCATTGAAAAGCTGTAGATCACGCATGCTTAGTAATGGAGGTCTACGCCGCCAAGCAAGCTGACCTTCGGTTGATGGGATCGGGTTTGAAGTGGCCAACGGCGGGTTACGCTCCAACCCAGCTGCTTTGCTAGAGTTTTGCACCCAATGCCGCAGCGATGGGAATATGTTGCGGTGATTAACCGTTATCGCAACTTTGGCCGCGCGGCTGAGGCTTGCCATGTGAGCCAGCCGATGTGAGCCGCATCGGCTCGCTTTTCTTGGTCATCCTACAGCAAAAGCACAGCGTGCTTCAAATGGGTGACTTAGAACCATCAGGATCGACGGGTTCTCTATCAAGTTATTACTTTATATGCATTAATCTGTATTGATATAGAAGTACCACTCACGCCATTGCCCAGGGATTTTTACCTAGGCGCATCGCTTGACCCCAATAATCCTCGCTGCCATGGGATGCGGTACTGCACAATACGAGGTGAAAGCTTGGCAGAGGGCGAAAAAGGATCGGGAGCCACGACGGCAAATGAAGGTGTTGCTCAGAGCGAGACCAATGCATCCGGTCTAGAACCATGCACACATGTAAGCCTGGGAGATGCATTTGCCGGCGCGTCGATATCGCTCGAGTTCGTGTTTGAAAATATGTCGGATGTAGTGTTCGTAAAAGACGCCGATTTCCGACATGTCTGGGGTAACAAAGCGTTCTTCGACCTATTCCCCGAAGATGACCGCGACCGTGTCATAGGCGCGACGGGAGCAGAAGATTTCGAACCTCACGAAGTTGAGGCCTATCAGGCAAAGGACCGAGAGGCTCTGGAAAATGGCAGCTCGACAGATGTCGAGCAGGTAACGATCCGCGGGTCGCAATCACGGACATTCCAGACGCAGAAATTCCGGTTTGAAGGTCAGGACGGACAACCTTTCCTGCTTGGAATCGCACGCGACATTACAAGCACGCGCGATATCGAGCGCCGGCTCAATGAAGCGCATGAATTCCAGAGTTTGATGTTTCGGCACATGCCCGATCTCGTCTTTGTGAAGGACGAGGAATTCCGGATCATTCAGGCTAACGCGCAATTCCTCAGCGTCTATCCGGAGGATATGCGCGACGGCGTGATCGGAACCACCACGATCGAGCAATACAATGAGGAAGAACGCGACGCTTTTCTCAAACAGGACCGAATCGCTCTGCGCGATGGTTTCACCGAAATCGAAGAGAGCATCGACTTCCCCGATGGAACACGCCGCGAATTGCTGACCCGCAAGGTCCGCTTCGAAGACCAGCGAGGCAGCAAATTCGTACTCGGCATTGGCAGAGACATTACCGAGCTCGCAGCGGTGCGACGCGAGAATGAATGGTCGCTGGAATTGCTGAACACGGTCTTCAACGCGGTCTCGGGTGCTGTGGTGGGGCTGACCGAAGACCGACAGGTGTTGATGATCAACAATGCCGGGAGGCACATTCTGGCCGTGCCAACTATCGAAACGCCCTTCGATTGGCCCTCCGAGATCGGGTTTCTCGACCCCGAAGACATGCGCCCACTCGAAGCAACGCATGACCCGGTCGCGCGCGCATTGAACGGCTTCGAAATCGGCGGCGAGGTTCATTTGATGACCCGCAAGTCATCGGCGGAGTCGCGCTATGTCAGAGTGACGTCGAGGCTGGTACAAAGCAAATCATCGCCCCTGCGAAGCGTGATCGTCCTCGACGACGTGTCCGAGGCCGAACACAACCGCCAGCAGATCGAACGCCAATCTCGGCTCGACGCCTTGGGCCAGCTAACCGGCGGTATCGCCCACGATTTCAACAATCTGCTCAACACGATGCAATATGCGATCGAGCTGATCGGCCGTGAGGAATTGAGCGAGCGCGGACAGCGCTCTGCTGCTGCGGCGCTGAACTCGATCAGCCGCGGATCTGAGCTGACCAATCGCCTTCTCGCCTTTGCCAAGCGGCAGCCGGAGCGCGCAGCTGCACGTTCGATACAGGAGACATTTGCTGAACTAGGCGCATTGGTCGCCCCTTCGATCGAAGCCTCGGTCACGGTCGAGTTTGCGCCGCTCGACGACGATCTGCTGGTTTTTTGCGATCAGGGGCAGCTGCAGAATGCCGTGCTTAATCTGATTCTCAACAGCCGCGATGCGATCATGCAGCAAGGCAAAGGGCATCTCATCACTATTGCCGCAAAGGCAGTCGATTCTCTGCCCGCCGACAGTCCATCCAATCTACGCGACCCCTCTCGGCACAGCAGTGAAGGACGGACGATCCAGCAAGAGGCCGATTTAGACCGCAAGGATGGTCACACCCAACGCTATGTCGAAATCGCGATTTCGGACAATGGTCCCGGCATGTCCAAAGCGATTGCTGCGCGCGCGCTCGATCCGTTTTTCACAACCAAGGGAGTGAACTCGGGGACGGGCCTCGGACTCTCGATGGTCTATGGCTTTGTCCAGCAATCTGATGGCGAATTGCGCATCTACACAGAGGAAGGTCAGGGCACCACTGTCCGGCTGTTCCTGCCGCGCGGTGATCATGCGTCGGGGATCGAGGCGCCGACTGCGCCTGCTCCTCTCTGCATCGGCAGGGGGGAAACTGTGATGATTGTCGAGGATGAGGAGTATCTCCTCGAGCAGATAGATGAATTGCTCAAGGAGCTAAACTACCAGACCATCGGAGCAGCTTCGGGACAGGAAGCAAGCACGCTCATCGCACAGGGCGCAAAGCCCGACTTGATCCTCACCGATATCGTTATGCCAGGCGGCATCGGCGGCTTTGAACTGGCGCGGATTGCACGCGCGAAATTCCCTGCAATGCCGATCATCTATATGTCGGGTTACACTGGATTTTCGGACGAAGAGATGGGCACTGTTGTTGCGCCACTTCTCCCCAAGCCTTCTTCGCCCAGCGTAACTTCCTCGCTAATCAGAACCGTCCTCGACGGGGCCGCGAAATAGGAAAGGGAGGAAGATGGCAAAGATCCTTGTGATGGAAGATTGCACGATTCAGGCCCTGATGCTTGCCGATCTTCTGGAGATTGAGGGGCACGAGACGGCGATTACACATACTGCAAGCGCAGCAATTGCCCATATCGACAGCCCGGACACGGTTGATCTGTTGGTTACCGACATCTTCGATGCGGATAGCAGCGACACTATAGACGGTTTTGCGCTGATCAATCATATCAGATCCCATCGAGATCCGGCGGTCCGCCAAACCCCCATTGTCTCCATTTCAGGCATTAGCCTTGAGGCTGCACGCGAGCGCAGCAAAAGCGCATTGACCGAACACAGTAGTGACACGCATTTCACAAAGCCTGTCGATATGGGCGAGTTAATTGGCACCGTCGCGCGGCTTCTGAACTGACTCTGTTCTGCCAGAATCTGCCGAATAGGTTGGACGATAACCGGCGGCCGAACCCTGACTGATTGCCAAGTGCCTGGCGCGACCATTTGACTCGTCGATCCGCAACCCCCAAGCTGCATCTGTCAGGGCGGATTGGTGGGCTGCGGGGAGAAGTTCATTGGAAAACTGCGTTTCGCTTCCGGAAAACGGGACTGACCTCGAAGAATTGGACGATCATACCGCCGAGTTCTCCGACGCTCTCGAAACCGATGACCTTGGCGCGTCCGGATCCAACCCAATCGCGGCGACTGCGGCTTCGGTTTTGGCACTCGCTACTGCGGCTTGCGGTGGTGGAGGTGGCGGCACAACAGGCGGAGGGCCAGTAACAGGCGGAGGCACGTCCACCCCAACTGTGCTCACTCCGCAAAGCGATGCACAAGCAGCGCGATTTGCCCTTCGCGCAGGCCTTTCGGTTTCAACCGGTGACATTTCGGAGATGCGCTCGATCGGCTACGAGCCATGGCTAGACCGCGAGATCAACCAAGGGATTGAGCGCAGCGCGGAGCAGTTCCTCTCCAGCCTCGGTTTCGAGGAAATCAACGACGACCGCTGGTTCTTCAGGAGCGATCCTGCCGATTACATGATCTGGAACCAACTGCTGACCGGTCGCAATTCAGTGCGGAAACGCGTCGCGCTCGCACTGTCGGAATTCTTCGTCGTGTCGCTCAACAATCTGCAGCTTTGGCCCAGCACTGCAATCGGTGCCTATTGGGACATCCTCAAAAGCAACGCGTTCGGCAATTTCCGCGAACTGCTTGAAGAAATCACGCTCAACGCCGCGATGGGAATTTTCCTCAATACGCTTGGCAACCAAAAGGCTGACCCTGCCACTGGCCGCGTTCCCGATGAGAATTACGGGCGTGAGGTGATGCAGCTGTTTTCGATCGGGCTGTTCGAGCTCAATATTGACGGGACTGTAGTCACTGACGGCGCGGGCGATCCTGTCGAAACTTATACCAATGATGACGTGACCGGGATCGCTAAGGTCTTCACCGGATTTCACTACAATTTTTCGGGCGATATCCAGTTTTCCTCGCCCCCGTCCCAGCCCAATCTCGATATTCCCGAGGCGCGGCTGCTGCGCAATCCGATGACAGCCAATCCCGCGCTGCGGCCGCCCTTTGGGCAGGATACGCACTCGCCGGAGGAGAAGAGCTTCCTTGGCACCACTATTCCCGCTGGAACTGGTCCGGATGAGACATTGCGGATCGCGCTCGACACCCTGTTCAACCATCCGAACGTCGGCCCGTTTTTCGGCAAGCAGATGATCCAGCGGCTAGTGACCAGCAATCCTTCACCAGCCTATGTCCGGAGGGTGGCCGAGGCGTTCAACAACAATGGTTCCGGCGTTCGCGGCGACCTGCGCACCGTTTTCAAAGCGGTGTTGCTGGATCCGGAAGCGCTATCGGATAGCTCGCTCGACGACCCGCGCTTTGGCAAATTGCGCGAGCCGATGCTGCGCTTTGCCCAATGGGGGCGGACCTTTGGCGCGGAATCGACTTCGGGCTTCTGGCTGATGCAAAACCTGTCTGAGCGTTCCAACCGTCTCAGCCAATCTCCCTTGCGATCGCCATCGGTCTTCAACTTCTTCCGACCGGGATACACGCCGTCCAATTCGCAGGCCGCTGCGAATGATCTGCTCGCACCGGAATTCCAGCTGGTCAACGAGACGACGGCCGCGAGCTACATCAACTTCATGGAGCGAACGATAGACGGGCGAGGCGGGTGGATGTTCGACATCAAGGCGACCTATGCCGAAGAGCTTCAGATCGCCCATGACACCGCCGCGCTGATCGACCGGCTCGACCTGCTGCTGACCGCGAACCAATTGTCGCAATTCGCGCGGGACACGATTGCGGGCGCGCTCGACGCCACGCCGGTCGCGCAATCCGCAGGTAATGACGCCAAGCTCAGGCAAATCTATCGGGCGGTAATGCTCGTGATGGCCGCCAACGATTATCTGATCCAGAAATAGGAGGCGGCAAATGTTTCACATCGGAAAAGCCAACGAAATCTCGCGCCGCGCCTTCATGCAGCGATCGAGCCAGCTTGCGGTCATGGGGGCGGCATCGGGCTATGCTATGGGCCTTGCCGGCCTTAGCGATGCCGCAGCATTCGAAACAGGTGGCGGGTACAAGGCGCTGGTTTGCGTCTTTCTGCTGGGCGGGAACGATCATGCGAACACGCTGATCCCATTCGATAGTCCCAACTATAATCGCTACAGCACCATTCGCGGCGGGCTTCCTGCTGCTGGCGGGATTGCGATTGATCGCAGTGCGCTGGCAAGCCAAGTGCTCAACCCGCTCCAGCCGCAAACTCTGACCGATGATATACAGCTTGCGCTTGCGCCGACTATGCCGCGTCTGAAAGCCCGGTTTGATCAAGGTGCGCTGGCTCCGGTGCTCAATGTCGGACCGCTGATCACGCCGATCACGCGCCAGCAATTCGACAGCGGCAACAATTCGATGTTCCCGCGCCCAGCCAAACTGTTTTCGCACAACGACCAGCAATCGACCTGGCAATCGGGTTCGCCCGAAGGCTCTGTTTCGGGCTGGGGCGGACGTATTGGCGATCTTGCGGCGAGCAGCAACACGAACTCGATGTTCACCGCGATTAACGCGACCGGCAATGCGGTGTTCCTCTCGGGCGATCAGACCCAGCCCTACGGCATATCCTCCGCCGGAGCGATCGAGATCGCCGCTTTGAGGCGCAACCTCTACAGTTCGAGCGCGGCCAGTCAGGCGCTCAATGCATTGCTGACCAATGGGACCAATCACATTTTCGAGAACGATTATGCGATGGCCAATGCGCGCTCGATCCAGTTTTCAGGTTTTATCAATGACGCGCTCCAGAATGTGAACCTTGCGACCGATTTCGGTAACGGCAACGGCTTGGCGCAGCAGCTGGAGATCGTCGCGCAATTGATTGCGGCCCGAAACCAGCTGGGCGTTACGCGTCAGGTGTTCCTCGTCGCGACCGGCGGGTTTGATAATCACGATGGTTTGATCGGAACACACGAAAACTTGCTGGCAGGCGTCGATTTCGCTCTGGATGCCTTTTACAGCGCAATGCTGGAGGTCGGCGTGGCCGACCGCGTGACGACCTTCACCGCATCCGATTTCGGCAGGACGCTGGCATCAAATGGCGATGGTTCCGACCATGGCTGGGGCGGGCACCATTTCGTGCTCGGCGGCGCGGTCAATGGCGGGCAATTCTATGGGACAGCGCCGGAAATCTCGGTGGATTCGGACGATCAGGTTGGCCGGGGCAGGTTGCTCCCGACCACTTCGGTTGACGAATATTCGGCGACATTGGCGAAGTGGCTCGGCGTTTCGCCTGGAGAAATCCCCATCGTCTCGCCCAATATCGGCAACTTCAATTCTCCCGATCTTGGTTTCTTGCGCGATGTGAGTCAGCAGGCGATTACAAGCGCCTGATCCTCCATTATCGTACCCGCGAGGGGGCGACGATCACCGCATTAGCAATCAATAGATCCAACCCGTCGAGATAGGCGCGGGTTGCCGGATCATGCGCGAAGGCAATGGTCAGTCCGCGCCCTGTGGGCTGCGCCATCAGATAGGGCTTGAATGCGAGCTGCCGCCGGTTCTCATCCCAGACATAGCCGCTTGCGATCAACTCGTCGGCGGCCTCGAAGCGCATCACATTGACACCGTCCGAGCGATCCAACGGGGTGAAAATCTGCGAACCGGTCGCGAGCACAACCGCGCCGCCATCATAGCCTGCGGAGAGGAAGTGTTCGCGGTCTGCTACCGTGTTGAGCAGCGCGCCGGGCAAAGTGTCCGGCAATGCACCCTGATCGGCGATTAGATCGCGATACTCGCTGTCGCTGGTAATCTCACGCGCCGTGGCGAGCGATACCGCTTCGCCCTGACCGCTGGCTGGATCGCGCCCGAGCGCCGCTTCGCGCTGAACCGAGAGCAAGGGATTGTCGCCGCCGGTGAAGGTTGAAAGGCTGCGTCCGACCGTGACCAGCACTCCGCCATTTTCGACAAAGGTTCGCAGCGTCGCCACACCGCCTTCCCCGAATGCTCGGCCTGGCGACCCTTCGGGCACCAGCACGACGTCATAGTCAGATAGATCCGCTCCGCCGAAACGGTATGTACGGATCGGCGTGACCGGCAGACCAAGCCGCCGTTCGAGCACATAACGCATCGCGCCAGCACTCAATTGCGAGATGCCGTCATCCCAAGCGATCGCCACACGCGGCAGGGTTAGGCGCACAAAGGCCTCGCTGCCCAGATTGGGCCCGTCTTCGACCCAGCTCGACGGCAGGATAACCAGCTCTGCCCCGATCTCTCCTGCCAGCGAACGCACACGTTCCATCTTGGCATCGTCATTTGCTGCGGCCGGGAAGATAACGGTTCCGCGGGGATAAGTTCGGCCGTCCTTGATGAACGCCTCGTCAGTAACGCGCGCCTCGATCCCTTCGCGCAGAGCGAGTGTGACCAACCGTGCCTGGCCGCTATCGGTCCACGGCACGGCAATTCCGAAGTTACCCGATCCACTTGCAAGCGGTGCGATGGGTTCATCTCCGCTAAGCGGATCGCCCGAAACCGCGCTGCCACACAGATTTACTTCGACCCCCGACATCAGACCGACCGACCAAGCGGTCACATCGTAGAGCTCATGCGGCAAGTCTTCGGAGCGGCGCTGTTCCTGATCGACCACGAAATCACGCGGAAGCGGAGTGTCGCGGTCAAGCAAGCTACGCACCAATCGCGCAGCGGGTTGGGCCTGCGGCACTGCCAGATAGCCGGCCGGATAACTCCGCCCGCAAGCGCTCACCGGACCATCGCGGCGGCGCACTTCGATCCCTTGCGCGGCCAATCTGCGCCCGAGGCTCTCTGCATTCCAGCGGCGGCTTGCAAGGTCGATGACATAGGTGCCGCTCCCGGCGCTACCGCGCGCATTGGCGGCGCGGTAATTGGCATAATCGGAGAGGAAACCATCAGCGTTCAGCGCAACGGCCTCTGCTGTTGAGAAACTGGCAATGAAGTGATTGCGCACGCTGTCTGCATAGGTCAGCTCGGTTCCGTCGCGACGCTCCCACACCAGTCCGCGTGCGGAACCTTGCTCGTAAGTGCTGCCAATTGCGCCTTGATGGGTGTTCCACGTGTCGCCGTAGCCGGGGTAGAAAAGGTCATAGACCTCGCGGGTGAAGTAGGGCTCGCCCATCTGGTCAAACCACGCGGCGTTGTTTCGTCCGATGATTTCGTAGGCGAGGCGCTGGGATGCGGTGATGTTCGGGTTGATCGGCTGCGCGGCGGGGGAGAAGAAATAGCTGTCATCCCCGCTCATTTCGTGGACGTCGACAACCACGACCGGGTTCCACTGGCGGATCGCGGCGACCTTGCCGCGGGTTTCGGGCTGGCTGAGCGTGAACCAGTCGCGGTTGAGATCGAACATGTAATGGTTCACGCGCCCGCTCGGCCAAGTCTCATCATGTTCCGCCGCTTGCCGGTCGCCTGACGGCGCGATCCCGGTTGCAGTGCGGAAGTGATTGACGAAGCGCGCTCGCCCGTCGGGGTTCTGCATCGGGTCGAGCACCACAATGCTTTGCGACAGGATCTGATCGACTCGCTCATCACGGCGCGCTGCCAGCAAGTGATAGGCCAGCATCAGCGCGGCATCGGTCGAAGAAATCTCGTTGCCGTGGACACCATAGGCTAGCCATGTGACCGGCAGCGCCGAGCCATTGCCAGCACGGCCCGCAGCGATATTGGCAAGGTCGCTTTGGATCGCATCCAGCGCCGCTATATTTTCGCGCGAGGTGAACACCAGATAGTGCAGCGGGCGTCCTTCCCAGCTGGTGGCATATTGCACCATCCGAACCCTGTCAGGAGCCGCTTCGACCAAAGCGCGCAGGTAGCGGTTGGCTTCGTCTGGCGATGTAATCCGCTCACCGGGAGCGTGCCCCGCGACCTCTGTAAGCGTCGGAATTGCCGGATCAAACTCGGCCTGAAGGAAAGATTGCGCCTGGCCCGTTGCTGGCAGAGTAAGCACTGCTGACAAAAATAGAACGATTTGAGCGATTGCTTTGCGGATCACGTCTTTCCCCGATGTGCTGCTACCAAATTGGTGTAAGACGTTGGTGTCCGGCAATCGCAGGCGCTGGTCAAGCCATATGCGAAGTTCATCGAGTAAGCGCAGACCTAGCCAGTTAACGCGTCATATCCCAAAGCCGAGCGCAACAAAATTGCAACGCTGGGGGCACAATCGATAGATTCGACTGAAATCAACTTGACACTTTTGCACCCTGTCGAGATCATTTTGCGCTGCAACAGTCTTAATCACTGAACGGGAACCCTCCATGAGACCTTTCAAACTTTCGGCCCAGGCCATCCTCCTTGCCGCCGCCAGCGCGATGCCATTCGCAGCTCAGGCGCAAGATAACACTGACGCGGACGCGCCCGAAGCCGAAGAGGAACAACGCATCGTCGTTATCGGCTCGCGCATCTCGCGTGACCCCAATATCGGTGCGCCCGCTCCGGTTATCTCGCTCGATGCCGAAGCACTCACGCAAACCGGCGGTAGCGATGTCGTCGATGTCTTGCGCGATGTTCCCGCACTGTCGACCTCTACCACTTCGGAAGGGTCCATCGACGGCGTCTTCTCAGGCAATGTTCAAGTCGGACAGTCTGTGCTTAATCTGCGCGGCTTGGGCGAAAACAGGACACTGGTTCTCGTCAATGGTCGTCGCCACGTTTCGGGTATCGCTGGACAACAAGCGGTTGACATCAACTCGATCCCGACCGCGCTGATCGAACGGGTTGAGACTTTGACCGGCGGTGCTTCAGCGCTTTATGGTTCCGACGCTGTTACCGGCGTGGTCAACTTCGTGCTCAAGGACGATTTCGAAGGCCTTCAGGCCAACGTCCAGTCGGGCATCTCGTCGGAAGGCGATGCATGGCGCATCAATGGCGATCTGACCTGGGGCACGAACTTCGCCGATGGCCGCGGTAACTTTGTTGTTACCGGCGAATATGCACGCAATGACGAACTGCAGTTCGGCGAGCGCTCCTTCTCTCGCAATAACGGCATCTTCGACGATGCGGCAAACCCCGCGCTTCGTCTCCAGACCGGTGAGCTCAATGCAACCGATACCCCGAACTTCATCGCCAATGGCGCCGTACTGGGCGGGCTGATCCCTACCGATACGAGCGGCTTCACCCCGACAGCGGCTGAGCAGGCTTTAATCAACCGCTCGCTCAACGCCCCTCGCCGCTTTATCGCAGGCGATCCGCGTTTCTCGCTGTCTTCGGCTGGCGGTATTGTCGCACCGGGTGATATCGGGTTGAGCGATGGTCCAGATATCAATGGCAATGGCACACCCGATTGCCTTGAATCGGCGGTCGGCTTCAACAGCACCTTCAATGCCGGCGCATTCGGCCTTGCCGGCGGTTGTGCAGTCATCAATCCCGATGGTACGCTGAGCGTCTATCAGGATGGTCAGATCACCGGCCTGTTCAATCAGTTCGGCGGTGACGGCATCCAGAACAACTTCGATGTGAACTCGCTGATCCCGGAGACCGAGCGTTGGTCGGTCAACGCAATGCTGACCTATGAGATTTCGCCTGCTGCGACGATCTTTGCTGAAGGCAAATATGTATCGAGCTATGCCGAATTCCAGGCACAGCCGAACACCTTCTACGATCTTCTGACCATCCGTGCGGACAATCCGTTTATCACGCCGGATCTGCAGCAATATGTCGCGCCGCTGTTTTTCGGCAACGGCACTGATGAAGGCTTCTACCTCACGCGCGACCCGGCGGACCTCGGTCCAAACCGCAATCGCAACGAGTTCGAAACCTATCGCTTCGTTGGCGGTGTGCGCGGAGAAACCTCGGATCATTTCTCCTACGAGGTTTCGGCCAATTATGGTCGCTCAACACAGACTGTGAATGACGCCAACCGGGTTATCATGGACCGTTTCTTCGCGGCGATCGACGTAACCAGCGATGCAGCTGGCAATCCGATCTGTCGTTCGGATATCGACCCAACTGCGCCTGCCACCACGCCGTTCGGTATTCCTGCAGGCGATCCTGGCTTCTTCACCTTTAACCCAGGTGACGGTTCATGCCGTCCTGCCAACGTGCTTGGCGGTGTCGGTGCGATCAGTCAGGATGCGATCGACTTCATCACGACCACGGTTGTGAATGAATTCCAGCTTGAACAGCTGGTCTTCAGCGCATTCTTTACCGGTGACACCGGCGCCTTCTTCGAACTGCCCGGTGGTCCGGTTGGTTTCGCATTCGGTATGGAATACCGCGAGGAGCGTTCGGAATCGGTATTCGATCCGTTGGTGCTTGGTGTCATTCCGGTGACCACGCCGGACGCGAATCAAGGCGACCTGCTCCGAAATCTCGGCTTTGCTCAGAATTCGCTGGTTTTCGATCCGGCTTCGGTGATCAACAATGCCGGCGGCGATTTCAATGTCTATGACATTTTTACCGAGGTTCGTCTGCCGATCCTTTCCGGTGTTCCTTTTGCCGAAACGCTTGAACTGAGCGGCGCAGCGCGCCTCTCGAGCTACTCGACGGTAGGTGACACCTTCACCTGGAATGTCAGTGGTCTTTGGGCGCCGAGCGAGGACATTCTATTCCGCGGCACCTATGCACAGGCGGTGCGTGCACCGAACATCAATGAGCTGTTCAACCCGGCTCAGGGTGCGTTCTTCCGTCCGGTCGATCCGTGCGATGCGGGTAACCTCGTTTCGGGTGCCGATCCGGCTTTGCGTCAGGCGAACTGCGAGGCTTTGTTCGCGGACCTTGGCTTTGATCCGACGCTCGGTACTGGAACGTATTCCTATGTTGATCCTTTGACGGCTCGTTTCTCCGGTTCGATCAGCGGCAACCCTGATCTTCAAGAAGAAACTGCCACTACATGGACAGTCGGCGCTCAGATCACACCGCGTTTCCTTCCCGGCTTCGTCTTCAGTATTGATTATTACAACATCGAGATTGAAGACGCGATCAACGCGGTTAGCGCTCAGGATATCGTCGACAATTGCGTCGATTCTGCGACGATCGACAACGCGTTCTGTACGCTGGTTGATCGCGGTGCCAATGGCGGCTTCACCTTCCTGCGTCAGAGCTCATTGAACTTCGCGCGTCAGGAAACTGCCGGTGTCGAAGCTTCGATGCAGTATCGCTTTGGCGCAGGTCCGCTGGACTTCACCTTCAATGCAAGCGGCACCTGGGTCGACAAGCTCAACAACTTCTTCGATCCGGCTGATCCAACGCTGGTTGATCCCGAGCTTGGCGAATTGCAGCGTCCCGAATGGGCTGGTCGTGCTTCGCTCACGGCGGAGTATCAGAGCTTCAGCCTGACCTGGGGCACTACTTATCTCGACGAGATGGGCCTGCGTGCTGTTGAGATCGAGACGGTCGGCAATACTGGCGCGGACACCTATTCCTTCGCCAACGGTATCGCCAGCGATGTCTTCATCCACGACATCACGTTCAGCTTTGAAGCGACTGACAACATCGATCTGTATGGCGGGGTGAACAACGTCTTCAACCGTAAGCCGTTCGTGACCGAGCAAGCCTATCCGGTTAGCCCGGTTGGCACGCTGTTCTTCCTTGGTGCAACGCTCACCATGTAAGGACGGCTCACAGCCAAACGCGAAAAGGGGCGCGAAGGTTTTCACCTTCGCGCCCCTTTTCTTTGTCGTGTTGAATTCGCTAGCCGTTGCCGTGTTCGGCTCGCGCAATCTCGTGCAGCCAATCGGCATGGCGCGGTGCGGTCTTGGTCTTGCTCCAGTCGTCGAGCATCATTGGCGCTACGCGTTTCAACTCGGCATATTGCTCTTCTGTCCCGATATCCGCCGCGAGTTCAACGCGGTGACCATTGGGATCGAAGAAATAGATCGATTTGAAAATGCCGTGATGCGTGGGGCCAAGCACGTCGATGCCGAGGCCGGTAATGTGGTCCTTTGCAGCCAGCAGCGCGGCCTCGTCCGGCACGCGGAAGGCCAGGTGCTGGACCCATTGCGGCGTGTTTTCGTCACGGCCCATATCGGGTTGGTTCGGCAGCTCGAAAAAGGCGAGGATGTTGCCGTTCCCCGCATCAAGGAAGACGTGCATGTAGGGATCATATTCGCCCGTTGAGGGAACATGATCCTCAGCAAAGGCAGTTGTGTATTCCATGCCGAGCACATTGGCGTACCACTCGACCGTCTCCTTCGCGTCTTTGCAGCGATAGGCGGCGTGGTGGACCCCTGCGAGATTGGGTGCGCTGGTTGTCGTGGGGGTCATTGCGCAGGCTCCGCTTCCACGTCGAGCACGCCGCGCGCGATCTGGTCACGCTCGATGCTTTCGAAAAGCGCCTTGAAATTGCCTTCGCCAAAGCCGTCTTTGTAGTCGCCAACGCGCTGGATGAACTCGAAGAAAACAGGGCCGATGCGCGGTTCTGCAAAGATCTGAAGCAGCAGGCGCGGGCTACCGCCTTCGGTCGTTCCATCGAGCAGAATTCCGCGCGATTTCAACGCTGCCTCATCGCGGCCATGGCCGGGCAAGCGCTCCGACAGCATTTCATAATAGGTTTCAGGAGGCGCGGTCATGAACGGCACGTCGAGCGCCTTGAGCTTGTCCCAAGCTGCGACGATATCATCACAGATCAATGCGATGTGCTGAATGCCTTCGCCGTTATATTCGCGCAGATATTCCTCGATCTGGCCCTTGCCGTTCTCGCCCTCTTCGTTGAGCGGAATGCGGATTTTGCCGTCGGGCGCGGTCAGCGCCTTGGAAGTGAGGCCGGTATACTCGCCCTTGATGTCGAAATAGCGGATTTCCTGAAAGTTGAAGAGCTTCTCATAGAAGTCGGCCCAATAGGCCATGCGCCCGCCATAGACATTGTGAGTGAGGTGATCGATCAGCTGAAAGCCGCAGCCCTCAGGGTGCCTGTCGACGCCGGGGAGATACTCGAAATCGATGTCGTAGATCGACAGACCGTCGCCAGCCTGATCGGAGTAACGGTCAACCAGATAGATGATTGCGCCGCCAATGCCGCGGATCGCGGGGATGCGCAGTTCCATCGGCCCTGGCTCATTGGCGACCGGTTCTGCACCCGCTTCGATCAGGTGCTCATAGGCCTTGGCGGCGTCACGGACGCGGAAGGCCATGCCGCAGGCGCTCGGGCCATGCTCGCGCGCAAAGTACCAAGCGGCGCTTTTCGGTTCGTAATTGGCGATCAGGTTGATCCCGCCCTGGCGCCACAGATGCACGTCTTTCGAACGGTGCTTGGCAACCAGCGTGAAGCCCATCGCTTCGAAAACCGGTTCAAGCACACCCTTTTCAGGAGCGCAGAATTCGACGAATTCAAATCCGTCGAGGCCTGCTGGGTTTTCGAAAAGGTCGCCGGGGTGGATGGTCATGGATTGCCTCTTGTTGATGAAACACATTCGGAGGCGGCCCCCGACATGTGCGAATTTAGTTACGTTTGTAACTATCTACGCGAGCCGTCCACTTTTGTCAAAGCCTCTCGCGCAGCATCGCCAATTGAAAAGCCGCCGCGCAAAGTGCACTCTTGCGCACACAAGGAGAGAGCCATGATCCGCACCCAGGGCATCAACCACATCGCGCTCGTCTGCCGCGACATGAAGGAGACGGTGGAGTTCTACACCGGCATCCTCAACATGCCCCTGTTCAAGACGGTCGAACTGCCGGGCGGCGGGCAGCATTTCTTCTTCGATTGCGGCGGCGGCAATGCGGTGGCGTTCTTCTGGTGGAAGGACGGCCCGCCAGCCGCCCCCGGAGTGGCCTCGGTCAGGAAATTCCCGCTCGACGCCAAAACAGCCATCGGATCGATGAACCACCTCGCCTTCAACATGGAGGAATCCGAACTCGAAGCCGCGCTCGACCGGCTTGAGGAAGCAGGCGTCGAGCACACCCACGCGGTTGTGAACCACGATGACAGCCGCGCCGGCATTGCCCGCGAAAAGCATGAAGGCGTGTTCGTGCGCTCGGTCTATTTCACCGACCCCAACGGCATCATGCTCGAATTCGCCGCAACGACCAAAGCGTTCGGTCCCGAGGATGTCGCACACGCCCCGGCCAGCGCGGAGGCAAACTGACATGCCCCGCCTCAAACAACTGCCCAAATCCGAAGCCGATCCCGATGTCGCACAGCCGCTCTACACCATGATGTTCGGCGAGCGCGATCCGGTCGCAGAACCCGGCACCGCAACCGGCACGCCGGGCGATTGGTGGACGGTCTTTGCCAATTCGCCCGACACGCTCAAAGACGCCGCGCGCACCTTTGCCTATTACCGCAGTCCGGAGCGCAAGATCGATCCGGTGATCCGCGAGCTGGGCCAGACATGGGCAGGCTGGGCGACCGGCAGCCAGTTCGTCTTCTCGCAACACTGCAAGAGCCTGCGCGGACTGGGCGTTTCGCAGGAGAAGATCACCGCGCTGCCCGTCTGGCAGACCGCGGCCTGCTTCGATCCGCGCGAGCGGGCGGCGCTTGCCTATGCGGACCGGCTCGTGCGCCACAATGGCCGCGTGCCCGATGCGCTGTTTGGCGAGTTGAAGGCGCATTTCTCCGATGAGGAGATCCTCGAGTTTACCTACATCACCTGCACCTATTTCATGCATGCGGTGATGGCGCGCGCATTGCGGCTCGAATTCGATGATCGCGCTGATCCGGTGGTCGAAGTGCCCGCGCCCGAAGGCGGTTCGAACACTATCTAAGTCGGTTTGCCTGCCACGCGTCCGATATTGCGGCCATTTTCGGCGCGGTTCACGTTCAGCTTGGCCCCGAAAGGCTCTCCGCCCTCGAACAGCGCCCGCGTTGGTTCATGCGAAAGGTCCGCATTGCCGACCACCCGCTCGCCAGCCTCGTTACGGCCGATAAACACCGCGTCACTGCCCGCCCTGCCGTGATTGATGGTGTAGCTTTCGACCGTGGCATTCTGGAAAGGCTGATCCGAGCGCTTCACGCCATTGGTGGCTTTGGAAATTTCGACCACGCGCCCCTCCCCGCTCCAATCTGCCGGATCGGCTGAATAGATGCCGGTCGCATATTTGCTCATCCACCCGCCATTCGCTCCGACCAAGGCATAGCTGTCCGCGCTCGCGCGGACCCGTTCAACCGCTTCGCAGATCGCATGGGCGGAGTAATTGTTCCCCGCCCCGCCAAAGAAAGGCAGTCCGCCGGTCAGCGTCAGCCCGCGCGGATCATCCACCGAAAGCCCGAAATGGTCGCACTGGCAGAAGACGGGGATCGCAAAGCACGAATAGAAATCGAGGAAATGCATGTCGTCCATGCCTTTCCCCGCAAGCTCCAGCGCGCGCTCGACCGAGGCGATGGAGGCAGGGTTGGCGGCAAGATCGGGACGCTCGGACAGTTCCAGCTCGGTTGCCGAGGTGACGCCGTGGATATGCACCCACTTGTCTTGCGGAACACCCAGTTCGCGCGCCTTCCCTGCGCTGGCAATCAGGATTGCGGCGGCCTGGTTCACCTGATCGCGCGCGACTGTCATGCGGGCATAGGGTTCGGCGACCACGCGGTTGCGCTCAGTGATTGTCGCGAGTTCCCCGGCGCTGCGATGTTTTGGGGCGGCGGCATGGGGGTTGCTCGCAGCGACCTTTGTAAAGGGTTCAAACAGTTCGCCAATGTCGCGGCGATACTCATCCAGTCCCTTGCCCAGCTTTGCCCGGCGGGCATTTTCGGCAATCGCGTAAAGCGGGATCGCCCCGGTCGCGCCGTGCGCAAACAAAGCTGGTTCGAGCATCCCGTCGAGGCCAAAGCCGCGATCTTCTAAGCTGCCCTCGACCTCTTCTGACCAGTCGGGCTTCTCGCCTTTGGCTGACAGCGCAAGCACAGTGGAGATCGCTTCCGACCCGACTATGGCGGCGCATTGGTTGCGCCCTGCCGCGATATCAGCGGCGAACTCGCCCACCAGCTTCTGATTGTACTGCCCGCCGGTGGTCGAGAGGATCGCCCGCGCTGGATCGGCACCAACGCGCTTGGCAAAGCTGCGCGGCACATTGTTCGACCCGCCAAAGGGCGGCTCGCGGTCGGGGCGCGAATTTTCAAACGCGCGAATTGCCGCGAGCGTGTCGATTGCAGGCGCAACCGGAGCATTCGCACCGGTATCGGCGAGCGCAGCTGCCAGCGCCCGCCCGCCCAGATCCATATAGGAGAGCGCCTCATAATCCGGCTCACCCACGCGTTCCGAATATTGGCCAACCCCGATGATAACCGGAGTGTTATCTGCGATTTCAGTCAACGAAATCGTCCACCCGCTCGACAATGATCGCCGGAGCCATGCCGCCCGCTGCACACATGGTGACAAGGCCGGTCTTGAGGTCGCGGCGTTCGAGTTCGTCGATGATCGTGCCGATCAGGATCGATCCGGTCGCCCCAATCGGGTGGCCCAGCGCGATTGAGCCGCCATTGACGTTGACCTTGTCCCAATCGAGATCAAGGTCGCGCACAAACTTGGCCGCGACGACAGCGAACGCCTCGTTGATCTCGAACAGGTCGATATCGTCGATGGACATGCCCGCTTTTTCGAGCACCTTCTTCGCTGCGGGGACAGGCGCGTTGAGCATCAAAGTGGGATCATCGCCCATATTGGCCGTCTGGACGATCCGCGCGCGCGGCTTGAGACCGTGCTTCTTTGCATATTCCTTGGAGCAGACGAGCACAGCCGCCGCGCCATCGACCACGCCCGAGCTGTTGCCCGCATGGTGGAAGTGCTGGATTTCGACATCGGGATATTTCTGATTGACCAGCCCGCGGAAGGTCGTGCCATTCGCATCGAGCGGCACGTCAGCGATCTTGGTAAAGGCCGGCTCAAGCTGCGCCAGCCCCTCACGCGTGGTCTGCGGACGGGGATATTCGTCATGGTCGAGCACGACGGTCCCGTCATCCAGCTTCACCGGTATGACCGATTTTGCGAACCGCCCCGCTTCAATAGCTTCGGCAGCGCGCTGCTGCGAGCGGTAGCCCACCTCGTCGAGTTCTTCGCGGGTGAAGCCTTCGATTGTGGCGATCGCATCGCCGCAGACACCCTGATGCGATTGCGGGTGAACGGCTTGCAGGCGCTCATTGTAACTGCCCATCATTGGCGGCTTGATCCCGGCCTGCATCTTGGCTTTCGACATGGCGGCGGTGAGGCTCATCATCTCGGTCCCGCCTGCAACGATGCAGTCTTCCATGCCGCTCATCACCTGCGCAGCCGCAAGGTTCACCGAAGTGATCCCGCCGCCGCAGAAACGGTCGAGCGTGGTGCCCGACGAGGTGACGTCATAGCCCGCATCGAGCGCAGCCATCCGGCCCATATCGCCCGCCTGCATGCCGTCTTGCGTCGATACCGACCAGATCACATCGTCAACGGTCGAGGTGTCGAGGCTGTTGCGCTCAGCGATTGCCTTCAGAACAGTCGCGGCGAGATGCTGCGGGTGCTGCTCGGCCAGAGCGCCCTTGCCCTGTTTGCCGATCCCTCGCGGAGTGCGCACTGCGTCGATGATATATGCTTCGCCCATGATGTCCTCTTTCGCCGATTATCGAAATTGCGGTTGACGTATCCGTAAACCGCCTGCACCACTCACACAAGAATTCAGTTGCAATTCGCAATGGCAATTTAGCTAGGCCGGAAATTTGGGCCAACCTATCTGGGAGAGAGAACCTTGTCCGATACTCAAGAAGTGCTGACGGAAGTCCGCGACGGCGTGTTGATTGTCACGATCAACCGGCCCGAAGCGAAGAACGCCATGACCAAAGCGGCCTCCGAAGCGATTGCCGCGGCGATGGACCGGCTCGACGGCGAAGACGATCTGCGCGTGGGCATCCTGACCGGCGCTGGCGGGACATTCTGTTCGGGTATGGATTTGAAGGGCTTCCTGCGCGGCGAAAGCCCCAGCGTTGAGGGTCGCGGTTTTGGCGGCGTTGTGCAGGCGCCTCCGGCCAAGCCGCTGATCGCTGCGGTTGAAGGCTATGCGCTCGCGGGCGGGCTTGAGCTGATGATCGCATGCGATCTGGTGGTGGCCAATTCGGGCGCGAAATTCGGTATTCCCGAAGCCAAGCGCGGCCTTGTCGCTGCCGCTGGCGGGGTGATGATGCTGCCTGACCAGATCCCAGAGCGGATCGCGATGGAACTCGCGCTGACCGGTGACTTTATCGATGCGGGCCGCGCTTACGAGTTGGGCCTCATCAACACTGTCACCGACGGGCCTGCGCTAGACGGCGCGCTCGCACTGGCTGCGAAGATCGCTGCCAACGGGCCGCTGGCAGTGCGCGTATCGAAGCAAGTGATGAAGGAATCGCGCGGCTGGGCGATGGAAGATCGCTACACCAATCAGGGCAAGTTGATCGCCCCGGTCTTCGTTTCCGAAGACGCCCGCGAAGGCGCAGCCGCCTTTGCCGAAAAGCGCGCCCCGAACTGGAAGGGAAAGTAAGATGCCCGTAATCGACGTACCCCAGCCCGAGTTCATGGATGACGAGGAGATTTCGATCTTCGCCGATGCCGTGGGCAAATTCTTCAACCAGCACGCGCCCGAAAAACGCGTCGCCCAGTGGCGCGAAGACGGCCAGGTCGAGCGCGAGTTTTGGAACGAGGCGGGAGCGGCAGGTCTGCTCGGCGTTTCGGTGCCGGAGGAATATGGCGGGCATGGCGGCGATTTCCGGCATGACATGGTGATCCTCGACCAGCAGGCGAAACACGGAGTCGATGGCTTCGCGGCGAGCCTGCACAACACGATCATCCTGCCTTATATCGTGCGCCACGGCACCGAAGAGCAGAAGCAGAAATATCTGCCCAAACTCGTCTCCGGCGAACTCGTCAGCGCGATTGCGATGACTGAGCCGGGCGTTGGCAGCGATCTGCAGGCGATCACCACCACCGCGCTCAAAGATGGCAATGGCTACCGGATCAACGGGGCCAAGACCTATATCTCCAACGGGCAGACCGCAGACTTCATCGTGGTCGTCGCCAAGACCGACCCGAATGAGCGCGCCAAGGGCATCTCGCTGATGCTGCTCGAAACCGAGGGCGCGGAAGGGTTCCAGCGCGGCAAGAAGCTCGACAAGATCGGCCTCGACGCGGCGGACACGTCCGAGCTGTTCTTTGACGACGTGTTCGTGCCTGCTGAGAACGTGCTTGGCGGGGTTGAAGGCAAGGGCTTTTACCAGCTGATGGGCGAGCTTGCGCAGGAGCGGCTGGTGATCGCCATGGGCGCTGCGACGGGGATCGAGAAAGCGCTCGATACCACCATCGAATATGTCAAACAGCGCAAAGCTTTCGGGCAGACCATCTGGGACTTCCAGAACACCCAGTTCGTGCTGGCCGACCTCAAAGCCAAGGGCACAGCAGCGCGCATCTTCGTCAATGATTGCATCGCAAAGCTGCTCAAGGGCGAGCTGGACGTCGCAACCGCCGCCATGGCGAAATATTGGGTAACCGAGCTGCAAAGCGAAGTGGTCGACAAGTGCCTCCAGCTGCATGGCGGCGCGGGCTATATCAACGACTACCCGATCGCAAAGATGTACCGCGACAGCCGCATCAGCCGCATCTTTGGCGGCTCGAACGAAGTCATGAAAATGCTGATCGCGAGAAGTATGTAGTTTCGCACCCGCCTCCGCGGGTGCGTCCTCGGTGCAGCTCCTCCGCTTCGCTACGGTGCACCTGCGGCTCGCGCGCGTGCGCTCGCGGTCCGCTGGGCGCGGACCGTGCTCCGCGACACGTTGGATAACTTGGGATGGTACGACGCCGTAGGCGTCGCAAGGCCGACCGGCCGCCCGAGCTTATGCGAGGAAGCCAAGCGGGCCGGACGGCCCGCGCCCGGCGTTTGAGGGCGCAAACAAATCAACGCAAAACAAAAAAGGCGCCCCGGTTTCCCGAGGCGCCTTTTTGTGTCGCTAACCCTTTCGGATCAGAACTGGGTGCGCAGTGTCACACCGTAGGTTGCCGGCTGCTGCGGGAATGCAGAGCGCGAGGTGCTACGCAGCACGGTGTTGAACGTCACACCGCGCGTCACCTGATCGGTGATGTTGTTGCCCCAGACTTCCAGCGTCCACGTATCGTCAATCGAACCGATGCCGGCGCGAAGATTGATCTTCGTATTGCCGTCCTGGATGTCATACGGGTTGGCACCCTGGGTCGCCAGAATGACCGCCTGGGTCGAGGTCCGGCGATCGCTTTCTGTCCGCACTTGCCCGGTCAGGAACCCGCGCAGCGAGTTGCTGATATCACGGTCATAGTTGAAGCCCATGATCGCCACGATCTGCGGTGCGTTGGTCAGTTCATTACCGCACAGCGAGGTCACGTTGAGCGACGGCGCGTCACCATCACAATTCCCCGGATAACGGGCATTGGTGTAGGTCAGGCCAGCGTTGATCGTCAGATAGTCATCAGGACGGATCACCGTTTCCAGTTCAAGTCCGGTCGACTTCGCACTCGCCACGTTGAACGTGGTGAACTGCGCACCGGTAAATTCGAGAACCTGGAAGTTGGTGAACTCCTCGTGGAAGACCGCCATGTTGGCTGTCACCGCGCCATCGAGGAAGCGGCCCTTTACGCCGATCTCATAGGCATCGACTTCTTCGGAAAGGAAGGTCGGATCCGCACCGCCCGAATTGGCTGTAATGTCGAGGTTGATACCGCCCGACTTATAGCCGTGGGTGAAGCTCGCATAGGCGTTGATCGGCGCGGCGAACTCATAAGTGAGCTTACCGGTATAGATCAACTCACTGTCAGAGAACGGAACGTTGAACTCACGCGGCAGGAACGGCGTTGCGTCCGTGCCAATCGCTGGCGCGGTGAAGGCAAAGCAGCCGGTGCCCAGAACGGTCGGGACCAGAGCCGGGCCGACGGTCGCCGCGATTGTCGGCACACCGCCAAGCAGCGTCAGACATGTCGGATTGTTGCTCGCGGTCTGGGTAAAGCCGCCAGTCTTGCTCTCATCCGAATAGCGCAGGCCAATTGTCAGGCCGAGGCTGTCCGTGATGTTGAGCGTGTTATGCGTGAAGATCGACCAGCTTTCGCTGCTCTGCGCATAGACGTTGGTCGCGGTGGTCCCGGCAGGGCTAACGCCGTTGCCATTGGGAATACCGTCCACGATCAGGTCGGTCAGCAGCGTCAGCGGAGCCGGGCCGAGCGCGCCGCCAAACAGGCCGCCGATCAGCAGGTCGTAATCATTGCCAAGCGAGAAATCGATCGAGGCGTTGATCTGCTCGTCAGCGTAGTAGCCGCCGACCAGCCATTCGAGCGCGCCGTCCATGGCATCGCCCTGAATGCGGACTTCTGCCGTGAAAGTCTCGATATTGGTGTCGAGGCGATCCACATCGAACACTTCAAGCCCCGAGAAGTCGGAATCGTAATTCTCGTTAGCCTGGAAGTCGCGATACGAACCGATGATGATAAGGTCCGCGCTGTCACCCAGCGGGAATTCAAATTCACCGGTTACGCCCCATTGCTCAACCTCTGCCAGCGGCAGACGGTTTGAAGTCGCTGTCAGGTTGTCGAGCACTTGCTGGCCCGCTTCCTGATCGAACGGTGACGTCGATACAAACGGAGCCGCCATGCCGCCACGCGGCGGAGCGCCGAGCGCCACCAAGGTCGCTTCGAGCGGGGATGCAGCGAGCATTTCAACCGCTGCACAGCACTGGTTGGAGCTTTCCGTATAATCGAAGATCAAGCGGCCACGCACGCCGCCTTCGCTTTCGTAACCAAGCTGCCCGCGAAGGAGGAATTGGTCGATCGTGTTGGATTCGCCGATCTTCGTGCCGGTTTCATCGACCACATCGATATAACCGTCACGCTCACGATAGGCGCCGGTCAGGCGGACAGCGAGCGTGTCCTCGACAATCGGAGCGTTGATCGCGCCTTGCACGCTCATCAGATCGTAATTGCCGTAAGTCGCATTGGCGAAGCCGCCGAATTCGTTGAGATCCGGACGCTTGTTGGTGATGTTGAGCGCACCGGCCGAAGTGTTGCGGCCGAACAGAGTGCCTTGCGGTCCGCGAAGAACTTCGACGCGTTCAACATCGACAAATTCGGACAGGGCCACACCGGGGCGCGACTGGTAAGCGCCATCGACGAAGATGCCGACCGCGCTTTCAAAGCCGATATTGTTCGACGTGGTGCCGACGCCGCGAATACGCAGCACGACCGAACCCGAAGCGATCTGCGCGTTCGAGGTCGAGAAGCTGGGCGAAACCTGAGTGATGTTCTGAACGTTGACGACGCCCTGCTTGTCGAGCTGTTCGCCGCCGACTGCCGTCACCGCGATTGGAACATCCTGAATGTCCTGCGCGCGGCGGGTTGCCGTCACGATGATGACGCCGTCATTCTCATCAGGCGTCGCGACCGTGTCGTTGTCCTGCGCAAAGGCAGGTGCCGTGAAGGCAGAACAGGCCATAAGGCCAGCCGCATAGGCTGCAAACTTGCGTGTCATAAGATCGTCTCTCCACATTCCGCCCGGCATTTATTGCCGGTGCGTCTTACCGGTCGGTGAGACTATCAGTTGTTTACATTCTGCCAAGTGCCGTTGGGCGGTTGGTCAAAGCTAGTAGCATAAATGCAACTAGTCTGGCTCACCCTGCGCGGATCAGGGGTAAGTATCAGTATTGGCTCGGTTTATGCCAATAGCCGCCCTTTCGATCAAAAGCCGTAACGCAGGCCCAGCCAGAATGTCTGCGGCACGCCGAGGTCAATCGCCCCGCGCGAATTGCGCGTTACAATTGTCTCATCGAACACATTCTCAGCGCGGGCAATCACCGAGAAGCGACCAGCAATCGGCGCCTGCGCGAACAGGTCCAAAGTCGTGGCGGCAGGCAGGATGTCGGTTTCCTGATCATCTTCGAACTGCGCGCCGACATGGCGCAATGTGCTCGCAAGCCGCCAGCCTTCCGCCGGTTGCCACGCCAATGTCGCCGAGGCGGAGAATTCGGGCACTTGCGGCGGGCGATTGCCATCGAGCGCCAAAGATACGCCCTCTCCCGCAATCTCGGCATCGGTGAAGGCAAGCGAGGCATCAAAGCTGACTGCACCGAATTGCGCCGCGACCGCGCCTTCGACCCCGCGCGCATCGATGGCGGGCAGGTTCTGCCGCTGGCGCAGATTGGGCTGGAGCGTGACATTGGCAATCGCGTTCTCGACTTCGTTGTCGAACGCGGTCAGCGACAGCACCACTTCGTTTACGGGCTGCCAGTTGAGGCCGATTTCGAAGCCTTCCAGCCGCTCATTCTCAAGCGCCGCATTGGCCTGTGTCACAACCGGGAAGACCACAAAGGGCCGGTAAAGCTCGTTGAGCGTTGGCAGGCGCAGGCTGGTATAGGCCGCCGCGCGCAGGTCCAGACGGCGCGTGGCATAGAAGCTCGCGCCCGCGCGCCAGCTCACCGCCCAGTCGGATCGGTCAGCAGCAATCGTCTCACTCACCAGCTGACCATTGGCGTTCACCGCGCGGAAGAACCCGTCCTCGATCCGCGTATAGTCGGCGCGCAGGCCTCCGGTCAGCACCAGCGGACCGATCTGCCAGTCATCCTCGACGAAGAAGCCGAGATTGCTGTTGGTCCCGCCCGCACGGCGGCGCTCGCGCAGCAGAGTGGTGAAGGCGCTGTATGCCTCCTCCTGCAACTCGCCCGAAGACCGGCGGTAATCCGCTCCGATCCGCACATCATGCCCCTCGGCAATCGGAGGGCGCAGTTCAAACTTCGCGCCAAGCCCGGTCGAAGGCGTGTTGCGCTGGTCGAGCACGCGCACAAACCGCGTCGAGCTGATGACTTCATTGGAGAAATTGCGCGCCTGCACATAAGCGAGCGCGTCAAATGCCCATTCTCCGCGTCCGACGATCCGCAGGCTCGCATCCTGCCCCTCATGGCTGGAATCCGCGCCGTCAAAACGCAAGGTTCGGCGATCGTCGAACAGGCTTACGCGCGCTTGCAGCTCAACATCGTCGCTGACCGGAGCGACAGCGCGCAGGCCGACTTGCCAGCTGTCAAACGCAGCCCGCGCGCTCGCCGGAACGCGCTGGCCGGCTGGTGTTGTGAAAAAGCCCTGCCCGCGATCCCAGCGCCCGCTCGCTTGCGCAAAGCCTCCGCCCAGCCGCTGCGTCACCACGCCGCTGGCTTCGGTTTCCTCGCGGTCATTGATGAGCAGGCTTGCCGCCACCGGCCCAAGAGCATCAGGCCCCGCGCTTTCCAGCTCGATTGTGCCTGCGAGCGAGCCTGCACCAAACGGTCCCGACCCGCCGCCGCGCGTCACGCGGATGCGCGCGAGCGTTTCGGGCGCAATCGAGGAGAGCGGGATATAGCCGAAGAACGGATCATTGATCGGCACCCCGTCCAGCAGCACCAGCGCGCGGCTCGTCGCATTGCCGCCCAGGGCGCGCAAAGTGACGCCTTGGGCGCTGGGGTTGGATGAGCGGCTGTCCGAACGGCGAAATTGCTGGAAACCCGCAACGTTGGAGAGCGCATCCTCAATCCGCCCCGACCCGCTCGACACGATGGCTTCGCGCTCGAGTGTGACCGTCGAATAGACGATGTTGGAGAGCGCAGGCTCAAGCCCCTCGCCCGTGACCACGATCTCGGGTTCTTCGCTGGCGTCCTCCCCCGCGGCTTCACTCTGCGCAATGGCAGGAGCTGAGAGCGAAAGAGCAAAGACAGAGGCGGCGAGGTGGGTTGCGAATTTCATAGGAATGCGCGCTAGCGGCTTTGCCAGCCCAAGTCAGTTTCAAATTGCTATCAAGACTCGCTTTTCGTGCGGCGGTGTGTTTACATTGCTGTCAACAAGGCCTGCCGATACCGGGGGCAATACCGGGAAGAGAGAGACCCAATGCTAGCCACACCCCCTGATTTCGATGTGCTGATCGTCGGCGCAGGCATATCCGGTATCGGAATGGCGGCGCATATGCGGATGAAAGCGCCGCACCACTCCTTCACCATTGTCGAGCGGCGCGACAATCTGGGCGGGACGTGGGACCTCTTCCGCTATCCTGGCATCCGGTCGGACAGCGACATGCACACGCTCGGATTTGATTTTGAGCCGTGGCGGCACGAAAAATCCATCGCTGATGCGCCTGCGATCATCGAATATCTCAACCGTATTGTGGACGAGCGCGGCATCCGCGAGCGCATCCAGTTCGGGCAGAAAGTCATCTCTGCCGATTTCCGCGAAGACGAAGCGCGCTGGCATGTCGAAATGGAGCGCGAGGACGGTTCGCGCACGCATGTCACCGCCAACTTCATCTATCTCGGCTCCGGCTATTACGATTACGACGAGCCCTATGATCCCGGCTTCCAGCTCGGCGAATTTGAAGGGCAAGTGCTGCATCCGCAATTCTGGCCCGACGATCTCGACTACACTGGCAAGAAGGTCGTGGTGATCGGCTCGGGCGCGACAGCCGTGACCATTGTGCCTTCGATGGCCAAGGACGCGGCGCATGTCACCATGCTCCAGCGCACGCCGACCTGGATGGCAGGACGGCCTGCGAAAGACGGATTTGCCAATTTCTTGCGCAAGATCCTGCCGGAAAGCCTCGCCTACTCGATCACCCGGTTCAAAAATATCCGGATGCAGGATTTCATCTTCAAGGCGGCCCGCAAGAAGCCCGAGAAGGCCAAGCAGGCTCTGCGCAAAGGCTATGAAAAGGCGATGGGCCCTGACTACAACAAGGCCGATTTCGACGTGCCTTACAATCCGTGGGAGGAACGGCTTTGCCTCGTCCCCGACGACGACATGTTCAAAGCGCTGAAGTCCGGCGATGCGAGCATCAAGACCGGGCATATCGAGGCTTTCGAAGCCAAGGGTATCCGTCTGAAATCGGGCGAACTGCTGGAAGCGGACATCATCGTGACGGCAACCGGCCTCAAACTGGCGGTTGCGGGCAAGATCGATGTGCGCGTCAATGGCGATCCGGTGACTTTTGCCGAGCGTTTCTATTACAAAGGCTGCATGTTCTCGAACCTGCCCAACCTTGCGGTCGTGTTCGGATATCTCAATGCGAGCTGGACGCTGCGCGCTGATATCAATTCCGACTACGTCTGCCGCGTGCTCAACCATATGCGCGAAACCGGCACCGACATCGCCAATCCGGTGCTGACGCCTGAGGCAGAAGCCGCAATTGAAGAAGACGATATTTTCGACTTCTCAAGCGGCTATATCCAACGCGGCAAACACATCATGCCGCGCAATTCGGTCGATTACCCGTGGCGGCTCAATCAGGAATATGTGCTCGACCGCAAGCGCATGGCAAAAGACCCGGTGGATGACGGCCTGCTGACCTTCACCCGCGCTGGTGCGAATGCGCAATCCGCAGAGGAACAGCTCGAAGCGGCTGAGTAGTTGTTGCGCTCGCCCCTCCGGGCGAGCGTCCTCGCTAGACGCGCAGCAAAGCTGCGCCCGCGAAGTTTATCCTGAGCGGCTGGCTTACCAGTCAGCCGAAGGGGGGCGGCCGCGTGGCCTTGCGGCTGCTCTGCAGCCGAATTCACGAGCAGAATTCAGGTTGAAGCTTGAGGCCGATAGTCATCTCGCCTAACCCGCTTCGCATGACCTCTTCCGACAAAATCTGGACCGCAGGGCTCGTCATTATCGGCGATGAAATCCTGTCCGGCCGCACCCATGACAAGAATATCGCGCAGATCGCGAGCTGGCTTCAGGTGCAGGGCATCCGCCTGTCCGAAGTGCGCGTGGTGGCCGATGTCGAGGACCGCATTGTCGAGGCAGTCAACGCTCTTCGCGCGGCCAACGACTATCTCTTCACCACCGGCGGGATCGGGCCGACCCATGACGACATCACCGTCGATGCTGTTTCTGCGGCGCTCGGTGTGCCGGTTGTCGTCCATCCCGAAGCGCGCGCGATCCTTGAGAGATATTACGCCGACAAGCCCGGCGGGCTGACCGACGCGCGGCTGCGCATGGCCCGCGTGCCCGAAGGCGCCGAGCTCATCCCCAACCGCAAGACCGGCGCACCCGGTATCCGGCGCGGCAATGTGATCCTGATGGCGGGCGTCCCGCATATCACCGCTGGCATGCTCGATGCGCTGACCGGCAAGCTGGAAGGCGGCGCGCCGCTGATCGCGGAAACGATCGGCTGCTGGATCGCCGAAAGCGAAGTCGCCAACCTGCTGCGCGAAGTCGAAAAGGCGCATGAGAACTGCCAGATCGGCTCCTACCCCTTCTTCCGCGAAGGTAAGGTGGGCGCGAATTTCGTGATCCGCTCAACCCGTCAGGAAGACCTCTCCAGCTGCGTCGACAGCCTGACAGACGGGCTTGCGACCCACGGATACGATTTCACGCCCGGGGGTATTTAAAGCGAGCGCTTGACCAACAAGTCCAAGACGCCTAGCTGGCCCGCCATGCACAATATCGTGACCAACCTTCACCGATATCCTTACGCCGCTTAACGGCGCGCATCCGCGCGCCTGCGAGGCGTGCGATCAGCTAACATTCTGATCCGCGACTTGCCTTCCCTGTGGGAGGGTAAAGTCAGTAGTTCTGGCAATCGGACTGTAAATCCGATCCCTGCAAAGGGGAGTGGAGCGTAACCACACCCTCCCACCACTAAGCAACTCAGTCGCAGCATTAGCTCTTTCGAGCCACCAACGCCGTCGCAATGGTGCTTCCTCCTATCCATCGACGGGAACGCGTTAGTCTATTTCTCGGTGGCAACCGCCCGCGCGAAGCTCAAACGCTGAACACAAAAGGGGCCGGAAGCACCAAGCTTCCAGCCCCTCATGTCATCGTCAGACGATGTAGGAAAGCGTTACGCGCCCTCAATTCCAGACACGTCGATCTTCAGACCGGGGCCCATGGTCGAGGTCAGCGAGACCTTCTGGACATACTTGCCCTTTGAACCCGACGGCTTGGCTTTCACCACAGCCTGAGTGAGCGCTTCAAAATTCGCCTTGATGTCAGCATCCTTGAACGACAGCTTGCCGATGCCGGAGTGGATGATGCCCATCTTCTCGACGCGAAATTCGACCTGGCCGCCCTTGGCGTCCTTTACGGCCTGTTCCACGTTCGGGGTGACAGTGCCGAGCTTGGGGTTCGGCATCAGGCCCTTGGGACCAAGCACCTTACCCAGACGGCCGACAACGCCCATCATGTCCGGCGTGGCGATCACGCGGTCATAGTCGAGATTGCCGTTCTGCATGTCTTCCATCAGGTCTTCAGCGCCGACCTTGTCAGCACCAGCAGCGGTAGCCTTGTCGGCATTGTCGCCGCGCGCGAAGACCGCAACCTTGACGTCCTTGCCCGTGCCCGAAGGCAGCGAGACCATGCCGCGAACCATCTGGTCAGCGTGACGCGGGTCAACACCCAGGTTCATGGCCAGTTCGACGGTTTCGTCAAACTTCGCCTTGTGCTCGCGCAATACGGTGATTGCTTCGTCGATGCTGTAGAGCTTCTCTGCGTCGAGCTCGGCAACGACCTTCTGCTTTTTCGTGAGTTTAGCCATTGGTTCAGCCCTCCACCACTTCGAGGCCCATCGAACGCGCGGAGCCTTCGATGATCTTCATTGCCTGATCGATAGAATTCGCGTTGAGGTCAGCCATCTTGGCTTCCGCGATTTCCTTCACTGCGCTCTGCTTGATCGTGCCGGCCGAAACCTTGCCCGGCTCGCTCGAGCCTGACTTCAGCTTGGCGGCTTTCTTGAGCATGTAGCTCGCCGGCGGGCTCTTGAAGGTGAATGTGAACGAACGGTCGGCATAGACCGTGATCGTGGTCGGGATCGGAGCGCTCTTTTCAAGGTCCTGCGTGGCCGCGTTGAAGGCCTTGCAGAATTCCATGATGTTGACGCCGCGCTGACCCAGCGCCGGGCCGATCGGGGGTGAAGGGTTGGCAGTGCCCGCGGGCACCTGGAGCTTGATATAGCCCTCGATTTTCTTGGCCATGAGAGGCCTCCTTTTCTCACTGTTGCCGCGCTGTTTCCAACCCGGCTCATGTTAAGCGGTCCAGCGGCCTGTTTTCGAACAGACCTCCCGCACGGATTTCCCGCCTGTTTGATGGGAAGCGGCGCACATAGCGAGTCTGGCGCGTATTGCAAGCTGGAAGCGCGCGTCGGAGGGACTGTCTGGCGGTGCCCGCGCTCCGCTGGCCCTGCCTGTCTGGCCAGCGAGATTGCCGCCGCCACACCGGCAATCGCAAACAGCCGCAGGCCTTCTCCCAACGCGCTATTCGGGCGATCCGCCTCTGGGGACAATCTGGCTGGAGTCACTGTCGTAAGACCAGCCTTCGGGGAACGCCCGGTCGAGCGCGGATTGCAAACGCATTCCGGCCCGTGATCCGGCCAGCTCTTCGGCAGTCCGCCCCTGCGTTCTGCCGGCTTCGACGCCCGGCGCGAATATGTCGCTCAAATCACCGTTTTCCGCTTTATCAAGCTCGTAGCGAATGAGAGACCGTGCCGCTCTGTCGGCGCTGATACCCCCGCCGAATTCATCATATTGTTCAGACAGGCGATCAAGCTTTGCGCTGTAATTGCTGCGCTGTTCTTCGGTAAGGTCGGGCTGGCGCAACAATGCCTGTGTGGCGAGATATTCCTGCTCCAACCGGTCAAAGCGCAAGTCGAAATTGCGCTGAAACTCTGCACGCAACGGATCGGCGGCATCTATCGTTTCGAGCCTTTCGGCGAGATCGCGTAAGTTCGCGACCCGATCATCCTCAGTTTCACCGTAAAAGAGCCCGGGAACAATTCCCTGCACATCGCCGCGAACCGAGACAACCTGCAACTCGGGGTCATACTCGTTTGACAGCACCGGCGGCGCGATTTCTGCCATACCCCCAGTGAGCGAAGGTTTTTGCGGTTCTGCGGGAGATCCGGCGTCAGATGCTTCGTCGCCAGTCAGCTGAGACATGCGGTTTCGAAGGTCCAGAATCACGTCTCCACGCGGATTGATGCATGGGTCCGCCGCGCTCTCTTGCGCGCCCTCACTTACCGGAGAAACCGGCAAATCTTGCGGGTCCGTAGAATTGCCGAACAGGTTTCCGATGATCACCGCGTCCATGAATTCGCGAAAAGAGCGCGTAGTGGGATCTGATGCCCGATCCGCTTCCAGTTCCTGTAATCTCTCGAGGTCGCCTTCCCAATCCTGCATCGCCTCGCCGAGCCCTTCGCGGCCATCGAAATTGTCGGAACAGGGATCCGGGCTCAGGATGACAGGCGGCAGATAGTCTTCCTGCTCCAATATCTCGCGCAGCAACGCAGTCCGGCTCACTTGTGCGGGGACAGTCTCTGCTGCTGGCTCTTGTACCGTCGTGCAATCTCCACCTGGCTGGACGCTGGACGATTTGCGAAACGGGCCGTGGCCTGACAGGCGGGAAATGGCAGGAGGCGAGATATAAAGTTCGCCGTTTTGCCGTACCCCGATTGACTCTTCGCGCCATTGCCCTTCGCCATCGTCGAGCTGGTAATACTCGCCCCCGAAAGACTCAAAGCGCGTGGTTCCATCCGGGCCATAGCTGCGGACTTCGGTGAAACCGCGAAACACGATTGTGCCGGAAGAATAGTCGTTCTCTTCCATGTAATTATTGACGCTGCCGATCCGGCCCACAATGCTGCCGCCGTCATAGCTGAAGACCAGCGTTCCGCCGGTTGGTTCACTCTGATCGTCCCATGGACTGTAGGATTGCCACGTCCCGACCAGCCAGCTGAAGTCCCTGCAAACGTCCTCCGCCGATGGATCGGTTGTCTGCGCGAATGCCTTTTGCGGCTGCATTGCTGCGGCCAGCAGAAAAAGCGTCAGAAAAACGGATCGTAAGTGCATTTTCGCCTCCAAGAGATCCGGCGCCCGCTCTTCGCGTTTGCACCCGGTCCGATCGCGACATCCAATCATCCGTACACGTAGCGGATGTTCAGGGCTTGGAAGAACACGCCACGTGCCGGATGGCCGCGCACAAACAAAAAGGGCGCCGATCCCAGACCGGCGCCCTTTTGTTTTTCGCAGGCCTGAAGCTGCTTACTTGACCAGTTCGACCTGTTCGAAATCGAGTTCCACAGGCGTTGCGCGGCCGAAGATCGAGACGCTGACCTTGACCTTCGCCTTGTCGAAATCGAGCTCTTCGACAACGCCGTTGAAGCTGGCGAAGGGACCGTCGAGCACCTTGACCTGATCGCCGATTTCGTAATCGACGCTGATCTGGGTCTTGGGGGCGGACTTGGCTTCTTCGACACCGCCGAAATAGCGCGCGGCCTCTTTCTCGGAGATCGGCTGCGGCTTGTTGTTGTTGCCGAGGAAGCCGGTCACTTTGGGCGTGTTCTTGACGAGGTGATAGATGTCGTCATTCATCCGCAGCTTGGCGAGGACATAGCCGGGCATGAACTTGCGCTCGACCTGAACCTTCTTGCCGCGCTTCACTTCGGTCACGGTTTCGGTCGGAACCTCGATTTCCTCAACGCCTTCGGACAGGCCAAGGCGTTCGGCTTCGGAAATGATCGCTTCCTTCACCTTGTTTTCGAAACCGGAATAAGCGTGGATGATGTACCAGCGGGCCATGGGCTAATCCTTGGGAGTTCTATGCGTGTGCGCAGCGGCGGTCGGCGAGAGGCCGATCAGGCGAGCGTCAGCAGGAAATTGACGATGAATTTGAACAGCGAGTCGACGCCGAAGAAGAACAGCGACAGCAGCACCATGAAAATGAAGACGAAGATCGCGGTGCGCACGGTTTCCTCGCGCGTCGGCCACACGACCTTGCTGGTTTCGGTGCGGACCTGATTCACGAATTCGGGAATCGAGGTCTTGCGCTTTTTCTCGGCCTTGGCCGGTGGGGCCTTTTGTTCGTCAGCCATGTCTCGTGTGCTCGCCTTCGCGTGAGTGTGCGTATTTCATCCGGCTTTCAGGTAGGGTCCGTCGCCCTCCGGGACAAGGTCGCGGCTGGGCTTTACGTCTTACCAATGTCGGAATTGGAGGTGCAGATAAGGGGGATTCGCGGGGATGGCAAGAAAGAAGAGGGCGGAATCGGGACTAGTCATTTGCACCGCTCGGCTCTAGCGTGCGCGCTTTACCTTCGGGGACACATAAGAGGGGATAGCCAAACATGGCTGCAGACGTATCAGGCGCAGAAGCCTGGATCGAACCAATTACCAATGTTTCAGACTTTATCTGGGGCGGCACCTGGGACGGGGTGGAGGTTATACCCTTCCCGCCGATGACGATCGCCCTATTGGGCATCGGCCTGTGGATCATGGTCGGCCTCAAATTCTATCCGCTGCGCAATCTAGGCAGCGCGTTCAAGGGCTTGTTTGCCGGTCGCAAGAGCCAAGGTGACGGCGAAATCTCACCTTTTGCCGCACTCTCGACTGCGCTTTCTGGGCAAGTCGGCACGGGCAACCTAGCAGGTGTCGCAACCGCAATCGCGCTTGGCGGACCGGGTGCGATTTTCTGGATGTGGATCACGGCGCTGTTCGGCATGGCTCTGGCGTTTGCCGAAGGCGCGCTGGCGATCCGCTATCGTGAGCGTACCAGCGATGGTGTTCTGCGCGGCGGACCGATGACCTACATCATGATGGGCCTGGGCAAAAAGTGGACATGGCTAGCGATCGTCTTCTGTCTCGGCACGCTGTTCAGCGCGCTGGTGACGGGCAATTCGATCCAGGCCAACGCGGTTGCAGACGGGCTCAACGAGCTATTCGGGATCGAGGAATGGCTGGGCGGCGCGATTGTCGCGGTGCTTGTATTCGTCGTGATTATCGGCGGGATCAAGTCGATCGGCAGCGTCGCGGAAAAAGTCATCCCGTTCATGGCGGGCGCTTATGTCATCATGGCGGTTTTCGCGCTGATATTGAACTTCGGTGATCTGGGCGCGACTTTCATGCTCATCTTCAAAAACGCGTTTGGCTTCGATGCGGCGGCTGGCGGCTTCGCTGGCGGCATCATCATGCTTGCGATCCGGGCGGGCGTTGCACGCGGTCTCTTCTCTAACGAGGCGGGTCAAGGTTCCACTGCCATTGCCCACGCTGTGGCACAGACCAACGATCCCGAAGCGCAGGGCCGGATGGCGATGCTTGGCACCTTTATCGACACGATCGTGATTTGCACCATGACGGCGCTGGTGATCCTGACGGTTCGCGGCGACTTCATGGCGGGAACCGAGGCTGTCAGCTATGCGTGGCAATCGGACCGTGTTGGTTTTGAAATGACCAGCGGTGCATTCGCAGCGGCTTTCCCGGTTGAGCTTGCGGGCGTCGCAATCGGCACCCTGGTCGCCTCGATCGCGCTCATCCTGTTCGTGTTCACGACATTGCTGACGTGGTCCTATTATGGCGAGCGGGCGATCACCTTCATCTATGACCGCTTCCCCGGCTCGACCCGCGGCGGCGAGAAGGTGCTCCACATCATCTGGCGCGTGCTTTGGTGTCTGGTGATTTTCCTCGCAGCGGCCCAGCCTTCCGAGCTGGTCTGGCGTTTGGGCGACATTTCCAACGCCGCAATGGCATTGCCCAACTTGTTGGCGCTGCTGCTGCTTTCGGGCGTGGTCTTCAAGCTTGCTCAAGGCATCAAGGATGCCGGACCGGACCATCGGGAAGACACTCCCGAAGAGCCGAACGAGTATTGATGGGATTGGGGGGAGTCGATCCGGCCTGCTGCCGGCGGCTCCCCCTCACCCTCACCCTCAATACCGCCCAAGCAGACGCTCCAGCCATGATGGTTCGTGCATAGGCCGCACCGGGCCATAGGCGAGTGCGCGCAGGCTCGGGTCTGAATAAGGGCGCGGGCTGGACCATTGGTCAGGCCGCGAACTGCGATAGGAATAGTGGCTCATAATTTTCCTCCTGTTCGGGCGGCGAAAAGAGAGGTGGCCGCCCGGCTAGAGGTCCGCTCTGCACCCGAATGGCTGGCGCAAAGCTGAGCGCGCAATTTAGCTAATGTTCAGCTAAACGTATCTTAATGTGAACAAGCGTCACCAGCGGCGCAGCAATCTTTCGACAAAGCTGGGCTCATGCATCGGACGGATCGGGCCGTATTTCTGACGACGCAGCAAGGCATCCACTGCCTGCGACTGTTTCGAACATCGCGCGCTGCGAGCTGTGTGGTGACTCGATCCGTTCATGGGCAATTCTCCGAAGACCTTTCGCTGCAACGCGCATCATGCGCCGCGCAAAGTCGAGAATTCTCGACCGCAATACTGCGGGTTTGCCCTCATGGGGCCAGCCGGAGTCACCAAAGATCAAAGAAAATGGCAGGGGTGACAGGATTCGAACCCGTGGCCCTCGGTTTTGGAGACCGATGCTCTACCAACTGAGCTACACCCCTGCAGGAGGAGCGCGCTTTATCGGAGCGCTGCGCAATAGGCAACCATCCATTGCTTCTCACCCAACAGAGCGCGGCGAATAGCAATTCCGCCATGGGTTCCGGCCATGTCTGGAGCACCCCTCGTCGTTTCGTTACTAGCCGCGCGGGCACGGTCTGGTAAAACCGCCGCCATGCACTCGCCCATCAACCCGGCCTCGCGCAACGCAATTCCGGTGGAAACGCTGCTGCTCGCCTATCGCAGCGGGATTTTCCCGATGGCCGATACGCGCGAGGATGAAGACGTCTTCTGGGTCGAGCCGCGCGACCGTGCCATTATCCCCCTCGATGGCCTGCGCGTGTCGAAGAGCCTTCGCAAAGTGCTGCGCGCGGACCGCTTTATCGTCACGCTCGACACCGCCTTTGATGATGTGATCCGCGCCTGCTCTGCCCCGCGCCCGGGCCATCCGGAAAGCTGGATCAGCGAAAGGATTGTGGCGAGCTATGTCCAGCTGCACCGCGCCGGCCATGCCCATTCGGTCGAATGCTGGATCGAGGAACAGGGCAATCTCCTGCTCGTCGGCGGGCTTTACGGGGTCGCCTTCGATTCGGTGTTTTGCGGGGAGAGCATGTTCTCCCTCGCCGACAATGCCAGCAAGGTCGCGCTGTGCTGGCTGGTGGCGATGCTGCGCGAGGCGGGTTTCAGCCTGCTCGATTGCCAGTTCATGACCGATCACCTCGCCTCTATGGGCGCGGTGGAGATGCCGCAGGCGGACTATCTGGATTTGCTGGCAAAGGCGCGGGGGAAGCCCGAATTGTGGCTCGATGCCGCGCATCGCCGGTTCAGCTCAGCGGAGAATCACTCTTCCCCGGGAAAGCTCATCGCGCAGTCTTTGACCCAGACATCATAGACCGGGTGCTCGACGATATTGAGGCTGGGATTTTCCTTGAACAGCCAGCCTGAGAATATGCGCGTGTGCTCGTCCGCGCCGCGTTCGAGCACGTCGACCTGAACGAAAGCGCCCGTTTCCTGCGGGAATTCATGCGGCGCTGTGCGCTCACAGTTTTCAAGCCGCACGATCACCGGACCTTGCTCGATCGTCTCGCCGGTCCTGATCTCGAAATCCTGACTGACATTGTTGCGCTTGTTGAGCAGGCCGATCGTGGCCACGCGCTCGGCAATCGGGGTTGCGCCTTCGACTTCGGTGACCCCGCCCTCACCTGCGCCCTCACCTGCGCCTTCGGCAGGCTCCGGCGCCGCGTCATCGAGCGGGACAGCCACAGCCTCCGCATCGGGATCAGCCTCGGTCTCGCCGCAAGCGGCCAAGACCAGCACGCTCGCAAGCGGAATGAGGGCAAGGCGTGCGCGCATAGAGATAGTGCTTAGCCTTCCGGCTCCCCAAGAGGATCCCAAGCCTCGTAATCGCCGTCCGCAGAGGCGCGTTTGCCGCCGCGTTCCAGCGCGCCTTGGGGGCGGTAAGCCTGCGGCGTGCCGGTGGCGTTGGGGGTGTAATCCGCTTCCCATATCTTTGCAGGTGGGAGAAAGCTTTCGGGCACATCGTCGAACGATCCGTGGAGCCATCCGTGCCACTCAGCGGGCACGCGGCTGGCGTCATTGGGGCCGTTATAGATCACCCAGCGGCGCTCTTTCTGCGTGTAGGAGCCATTGTTCGGCCCGCCGCGCCCTTTGGCACGGTAATATTTGTTGCCTTGCGCATCGGTGCCGACATGCTCGCCGCCAACGCGGGTGGACCACCAATGGGTGCCGAGCGTCCCGCCATCCCACCAAGTGAAGATTTTGCCGAATATAGCCATCGGGCGCGGATAGTGGGTTTCGAGACTGGCTTCAAGCGTGGTTAGTGTGTTTGTTGCCCCCTCAGACGCCGGGCGCGGGCCGTCCGGCCCGCTTGGCTTCGCCGCATAAGCGGCGGCGCGCGGTCGCGCGCTGGCTCGCCTCCGGCTCGCAACCATCCCAATCCAGAACCTTGGTCACGGCAGTCAAAGGGCGACCGCCCGCCCGCAGCGGGTCCGTAGCGAAGCGAAGGACGTCTAGCGAGGGAGTCGAAGACGGGCCGAAGGCCCACCCGGCCCACGGAGGTGGGAGCGAAAAGCTAATCTTCCAATTCAAACTCGACCAGATCGCCTGCGCTGATCCCAAGCTCTTCCGACCGCCCGCCGCGAATCTCGAACACTGCAATCGAGAGCCCGTCGGAATACACGCTGTCGGTCGAATAGGGCACACCCGCCTCGATATTGGTGATCCGGTAATCGGGGCCGATAAAGATGATGTCGAGCGGCAGCGGGGTGTTCTTCATCCAGAAACTGCGCGCTTGCGGAGTGTAGGAGGGGAACAGCATTCCTTCCCCGTCTCCCATTTCGGTGCGGAACATCATGCCGCGCGCCTGCGCTTCGTTGGTATCGGCAAGCTCGGTGACGAAGGAATGGCGCGTCTCGCCGCTCACCACAGTGACGTCGATCAAGCGAAGGCCTGATTCTGAATGGGTCGCCGCTTCGTTTTGAGCGACCGGAACAGGAGAAGGCTCACCCGCGCTGCCGGAAGGGGCGCAGGCAGCAGCGAACAGCACAATCGGCGCGAATATCGGCAGGCCGGGTCGCCGCAGCAAAGCGTCAAAAATCGCCATCATCTTCGGCCTCCTCAAGCCATTCCTCAATCTCGTCCTCGGCGGATGCATCAAGGATGAACCGCACATGCTCGTATAGATGGCCAGCGCGCAGCATGGCGGCAACCTGTTTTTCGCGCTGCTTGTGGCGCTGATCGGATGGCATGTCTTCATCCTGCGCAATTGCGAAGGGCCCAAAGCGGCGTTTCTTGGCCAGCAGAGCCGCCGCGCGGCGGCATTCGGCTTCGGCAGGGGCGTTGTCGCTGCGCACCTGCTCCTCGACACCCGCAGCCCAGAGCGCCTGCTCGACCCGCCTTGCGCCATATCCGCGCGCGGTGAGATCACGGCTGCGACCGCGCGCATAGGCATCGTCGTCGATATAGCCCAGCTCGATAAAGCGCGTGACGGTGCCGGTTACGTCCAGATCGCGGGCGCGGCCGTCTTCGTCTTCAGCCACACCCCGCTCGCGGATTTTGCGCGCGAGATATTGTTCGAGCTTGGCCCCCGTCGTGGAAAAGCGCGCAACATAGGACAATGCCAGATCGCGCAGGCTCGTCTCGTCAAGCGGACGTGACTTGCGCTCCTTTCGAGCGCCCTTTTTGCCGCGCTCGGAACGCCGCATTTCGCGCTCTTGCGAGAAGGATTTGCCTTTACCTGCCACCATTTCGCCTTATTCGTGCCACAGTCCTTATCAAATGGGAAAAGATATGAGGGGAGACGGCCCGTTTGGCCTATCCCACAAGGGATGTCTAAAAGCGTGACAGCTTACGCATTAACATACGGGTATCGCTGAACAATATGACCGACGCCGCATTGACGCCGACGCCGAATGATTGCGAATTGCCGCGCATCCGCGCCCAGTTTGCGACCTTCAACGAAGCCATTGACTACGCCGCCCGCAGCGAAAAGGGGCTCAATTTCCACGATATGCGTGGACAGCTTGAGCGTGTGTACCCTTATTCTGAAATGCGCGAAGACGGCATTGAAATGGCCTATCGCCTGATCGAATACGGGATCAAGCCGGGGGACCGGATCGCGCTGGTCGCAGAGACTTGCGCCGACTTTGCCGCTTTGTTCTGCGGCTGCGTCTATGCCGGTGCTTGGCCGGTGCCGCTGCCTTTGCCGACCACATTCGGCGGCAAGGAAAGCTATATCGATCAGCTCGCGGTGCAGCTCAACAGCTCCGATCCGGCGATCCTGATCTATCCTGAAGAGATTGGCGAAATGGCTGCCTCTGCGGCTGCAAAACAGGGCTGTGCAGGCGAAAGCTGGCAGGACTTTGCCAAACGCGCCGCTCCGCAGGTCGACCTGCCCGAAACCAAGCCCGACGACATTTGCTATCTGCAATATTCCTCCGGCTCGACCCGTTTCCCCACCGGGGTCGCGGTCACGCATGAGGCTTTGCTGCACAATCTCTATGGCCATGCCGTATCGATGGATTTGAAAGAGAATGACCGCTGCGTCAGCTGGTTGCCGCTCTATCATGATATGGGACTGGTCGGCTGTTTCCTGTCGCTGATCGCCAACCAGTTCTCGGTCGATTATCTGAAACCCGACGCCTTTGCCCGCCGTCCGCTGGCATGGCTCGACATGATCAGCCGCAACAAGGGCAACACCGCCAGCTACTCGCCGACCTTCGGCTATGACATTTGCGCGCGCCGCATTTCCAGCCAGAGCAATGTGGCTGAACGCTTCGACCTGTCGCGTTGGCGGCTTGCGGGCAACGGCGCGGACATGATCCGGCCCGACGTCATGCAAAGCTTCGTCAACGCTTTTGCACCTGCGGGCTTCAAGGCTTCGGCCTTCACCCCTTCCTATGGTCTGGCCGAAGCGGTTCTGGCCGTCACGGTCATGCCGCCGGGCGAAGGCATCCGCGTCGAGCTGGTTGAGGAAGAGCGCCTCTCCGGCACGCCGCGCGATATCTCGCGCCCGGCCCGCTACCGCGCGATCGTCAATTGCGGCAAGCCGCTGCCCGATATGGAAGTGCGCATTTGCGGACCCGAGGAAGAGGGCGTTGGCCCCGCGCGCGGCGACCATCAGATCGGCAAGGTCTGGTGCCGCGGGCCTAGTGTGATGCACTCCTATTTCCGCGACGAGGAAGCGACCGAAGCCTGCCTCGTCCCAAGCACTGAAGAAGGTAAGGGCGACTGGCTCGACACCGGCGATATGGGCTATGTCGCGGACGGATATCTGTTCATCGTGGGCCGCGCGAAGGACATGATCATCATCAACGGCAAGAACCACTGGCCGCAAGATATCGAATGGGCGGTCGAGCAGCTGCCCGGCTTCAACCACGGCGATATTGCCGCCTTTGCGGTCGAGACAGAAGGCGGCGAAGAAGCGCCTGCCGTGCTGGTCCATTGCCGCGTTTCCGATCCCATAGAGCGCGTCAAACTGCGCGAACAGATCTCTGACAAGGTCCGCTCGGTCACCGGCATGAGCTGCGTGGTCGAACTGGTTCCCCCACGCACATTGCCGCGCACCAGCTCAGGCAAACTCAGCCGCGCCAAGGCAAAGAAGCTCTATCTGGCAGGCGAGATCGTGCCGCTGGAGTTGGCAGCCTGATTATCAGGCTGCGAGATGGTACTTCATTTCGCGCGTGATGCGCCCAAAGAATATGTTGCCTTCGCCTCGGGTGTCGGCGCAATCGTCGATGCCCAGTCGCGACAGCCACTGATCGTCAATGCCGTAATTCGTACCCGAAAGCGCCAAGCTGGTGGCTGCCGTGTCGAGCCAGTCCGAGAGGTCTGCAGAGGGTTCATATGCGACGGCGGTATGCTGTCCGTATCCAAAGACGTTGGCTTCTTCTCTCCCCATGTGGTGCAGCCGCGCTGCTTCGACCAGGTCGATATTGCGGAAAACTGCGATGCGGAATGGTATCGGTACACTCATGCGCTGAACACGCTCGTAGATCACTTGAGAATATGCACGCAGCGCAGGCGATGAATCCACCACGGGACCTTCCGGCGGGGTGATAATCGCACCCATCCGCTTCGCCAGATTAAGCGCTGCAATGTTTTCTCGATGAATTGCGCCGACGGTCGCAACGGCCCGCAGCGCAAAGGCATTGGGTTTCATGTGTGACAGGATTGTACCCTTAAATTGTGCGCTACGGACCAAACGGTGCGCAGTTTCACGCCGACGTTCAGACGGGAGGACGGTTAGGCCGCGCAGCTCATTCAGGCGATAGGTTTCGATCAATCCTGACCCGTAACGGCGATGAGTCACATCGATCAGGTTATGAAAACAAATTCCGTCCACGTCGCCATCGGTCCTGCTTACATGGGCAGTGCGCGAAAGAACGGCTTCTTCAATTCCGTGGACAGTTTCCGGCAGCAGGTAACAACTTCCGGCTTCCAGGGCGACTTTTCGGCAAGCTCGAACGTCGGCAGCAAGCTCAATCGCATTGTGTCGCTTTCCGGCGGCCTCTCCAGCGAGACCAATCTCGAACTTCTTGGTCATATCTTACTCCAATTTCGAATCAGGTTGTCACTTCAATGCCATTAGCCCCCGTTAGTGGTGTCTACTTACACATCTCCAAGTAGATTTGTCTACATCAATCGTGATAAATACCTTGCGAAAATCCGATTAAAGTGCTTTATCAAGCGCTGAAATCATACAACATACTGAACTTGGGAGTTTTTATGCCAAACCATCTATCCGTAGCCAATTCGGTCGAATCGATAAACTGCGCTAACAGGCGAGATTCCGGCTTTCCAGATCTGGCGGAAGAAGTCTCTCGCCTCGAATCGACACGCCTGATTCACGACCGGGTTCGATCGGCCAGCGATAGTGACACTTCCCCCTCGCTTTGCATGATTCGGAACTGGATCGCCGATCTTCAGGACGCCATTCTGAACGTCGATCTTTCAACCAAAGCCGAATTCAGTGTTCTGATGGCATTGATGATCGGTCTGGGGCTCAGGCAGACTGAGCTTGCGGCATCGTTGGGGTGCGACGAGAATACCGTCAATCGCTATGCAATGGGTCAGAATGCCCCAAGGTCAGTAGCGCAACGTCGCGGCGTTCTTCTTGAAACGTATAGGTTGCTGCAGTCGAGATTGAACGACGGCTCACTTCGCGCAATTCGGCCGATCGTCAAAAACGCGAAGGAGGCACAGGTTGAAGCGGCTAAAGCAGCGTATGCGAGCGACTAGATATCGTTCGATCGTTTGATACGATCGACGCTAACTCCCGCCCCACTCCGCGCGCAGCACGCCGCCAGCATTGCGGACGGTCACGCTCACGCCGCGCCGGGCGAGCAGCTCGGCGGCCTGGGTGGATTCCTCTGGCGTGCCGATCAACACAATCGGCAGGTCGATCCGTTTGGAGGCCCATTCGATCACTGCAAGCGCCTGCGCGCCTTCGGGTGTGGGGCCATCTTCGCCAAAGGTGATTTCGGCAGGCAGTTCGCCAATCGGCGGGAGCAGTTCGATCGTCCAGTCCGGCTCGGTCGCGGCGATGCGCATTTCCAGCGCGCGATAGGCGGCGAGTGTCGCGCCATCGAGCCGCTCTGCCCGCACAGTGGCGCGGCGGCGGGTGCGGTCGACGGTGACGTCATCCTCGCTGACGCCGGCCACCAGCGCAAGTCGGGTCGCCAATGTCTCGGCCCGTTCAAGCTCGGCAGCCTCCTCGCTCGCGCGGGCTTGTGAAAGCTGGGCCTGCTCGGCCGCGCTCGCGCCGGTCGGGACCTGATACTGCGTCAGGGTCAGTTCGACCGGACGCTCTAGCCGCGCAGCTAGCGCGCGCTCGATCTCGGCCTCGGCATCGATATTGGGACGCGGGGTGAACACGGTCGCAGCAATCGCCACCGGATCAGCCTTGAACTCGATCTCGACCGCGTTGAGGCGCGAATCGGAATCGAATTTCTCGACAATCTCCGCGCGCACGATCCGCTGGGCATTGGCTTGCCACGCAATGTTCTGCAGCGACAATGCCAGCGGGATGGCGAGGCCCACAAACACCGTCACAATCGCGATATTCTGAAACGCGGTGTTGCGCGCCGACAGGTTTGTCTGGAACCCGTAAAGCCGCGCCATACCCCATGCGGTAAGCGCGATGGTAATCAGGTTGGTCACATAGAGCAGCAGCGCGCCGGAAAAGACCGTCCAATTCCACGTCGCAAGGCCAAAGCCCACCGTTGCAAGCGGCGGCATCAAGGCGGTCGCAATTGCCACGCCGACGATTGTGCCCTCTCGCCCGCGGATCATCGCATAGGCGCCTGCGAGTGCGGAAAACAGCGCTACAAACAGGTCGAACAGGTTGGGCTGGGTCCGCGCGGCAATCTCTGGCGTGATCGTCTGGATCGGCGAGAGATAGACAAGCGCGCCGGTCAGTCCGATGGCTATCGCCGTACCCCAGGCGAGGCTGCGCGCGGATTTCTTCAGCCAGTCATAATCGCCAATCGCCAGCGCAAAGCCGAGGCCCATAATCGGGTCCATCAGCGGCGAGAGCAACATCGCGCCGATCACAACGGCAGGCGAGGACAACAGCAGGCCGAGCACCGCGATCCCGGCGCTCATCGCGGTCATGAACAGATACCGTTCGGACAGTGAGCATTCGGCGCGGCGTTTCTCGATCACCTGCGCCTGATCGACGGTGCCGACCACGTCCTCGCGCCACCAGCGGCGCACGCTGAACAGGATGCGTGACGCCGACATGCCCTCGCTGGACGTATCGGTCGCGGCCTTGGAAGGAATGGGTTTGTAGCCCGAACTGGAGGGTGCGAGCGGCGGTGTGTTTTCGTCTGGCAAGTGTCTAATACCCCGAATGAAACACCCATTTACTGGCTTTCGCACCGCAGGGGAACCCACCGGCGCATCGCGCGCAGGCGCGGCAATTGCAAAAGCACGAGGCATTCGCGCCAGTTTCCTGCTATCTTGAAAGGTGTGTTTTAGATCACTAATACAGTATCAAAGAGCACCAAGGATCAAATCTGCTGGGGCGGGGAATGGCCCTGCCCGGCGGATCAGGGAGCAAATACGCCGCATGAGCACCGAGATGACACCTGAGAAAGCAACCGAAACCGCCACCAAGACGGCCACCAAGACGGCTGGCGACTTTGAACTGACGCCGCCCGCGCCCGTGCCCGAGGTTGCGCCCGAAAAGGCCGCTGGCCTCGTCCCGGTTTCGACCGAGCAGCGATCCAAGCTCGACACCAAGGTGGACGCTTTTGTCACTGACCTTGTCTCTACCGATTCCAATTCGCCTGCCTTTGGCGAGAAGGTCGATCAGATCACGCGTATGGGTCAGGAACAGATCCGCGCTGCTGCTGCGCATTCCAACCGCTTCCTCGACCGTCCGGTGCGCGCGATGGACGCAGACAGCAGCGTGGGCAGCGATCTCGCCGAACTGCGCCGCACGGTCGAAGACCTCGATCCGGGCCGCAAGAACAAGCTGCTGGCCCCGCGCAAGCTGTTCGGCATCATCCCCTTCGGCAACAAGCTGAAGAACTATTTCGACAGCTACACATCCGCGCAGGGCCACATTCAGGCGATCCTCGAGAGGCTTGAGGGCGGCAAGAAGGAACTGCATCTCGACAATGCCGCGATCGACACCGAACGCGCGAAATTGTGGGAAGCGATGGGCGAGCTGGAGCAGATGATCCACATCGCCAAAACGCTCGACGAGCGGCTTGAAGCAAAGGCGCTCGAACTCGATTCCAGCGATCCGGAAAAGGCCAAGGCCTTGCGTGAAAGCGCGCTCTTCTATGTTCGTCAGCGCACGCAGGACTTGCTCACCCAGATGGCGGTGAGCGTTCAGGGCTATCTCGCGCTCGATCTGGTCAAGAAGAACAATGTCGAGCTGGTCAAAGGCGTCGACCGCGCCAGCACCACCACAGTCGGCGCGCTGCGCACGGCGGTGACGGTGGCGCAGGCGATGACCAACCAGAAGCTTGTGCTCCAGCAGATCACGTCGCTGAACGAGACCACCACCAATATCATCGATTCGACCAGCACGCTGCTGCGCGAACAGACCGCGCAGATCCACGAGCAGGCTGCCGCTTCGACGATCCCGCTGGAGACGCTGCAACGCGCCTTCCAGAACATCTACGACACGATGGACGAGGTCGACGATTTCAAGGTGCGCGCGCTGGCGAGCATGAAGCAGACCGTCAACGTCCTCACCGACGAGGTCGAGAAGTCGAAGGGCTATATTGCGCGGGCCGAAGGTCAGGCGCAGGCACAGGCCAAGGTCGCCGCCAATCCTTCACTGCTGGCGCTGGATAGCTGATGAGCGACACGACCCGCGAATCCGACCGGATCATGCATGCAGCCAAGACCTCGCTGGTGACCCAGCGGGACGGCGGCACGCATCGTCCGGGGCCGGTTAGCAAGAGCATCGGGCGCGGCTCGGCTCAGGCCAAGATGCGGCACTGGCTCAAACGCGGTGCCTATCTTGTCGCAGCGATCTTCGCGCTGTTTGTCGGGACTGGCATTATCGGCGGGATTATCGGCGGAATCGGCACATGGGGCGTCATGGCTCTGGGCCTTGCGGTGATGATTGCGATTGCGGTCTTTGTGCTTGCTCCCAAGCCCAAGCCCCCCAAACGCTCCGAGCTCAAGCAAGGCAATCCCAAGCAGATGGTCGCGCGCACCGAGCTGTGGCTCGAAGCGCAGCGCGATGCTCTGCCCGCTCCAGCTGCGGCGATTGTCGATCAGCTGGGCGTGCAGCTCGACGCGCTTGGCGTGCAGCTCGAAACCCTCGACGACGCACATCCCGCGATGAGGGAAGTGCGCGAGCTGGTGGGCGAGTATATCCCCGAGACGATCGACAATTACCGCAAAATCCCCGCGCATCTGCGGCAGGAGGAGCATGCGGGAGGCACCGCTGATGCCCGCCTGACCGAAAGCCTGACCAAAATCTCGGGCGAGGTTGACCGCGTGACCCGCAGGCTTGCCGAAGGCGCGCTCGACGATCTCGCGATCAAGTCGCGCTATCTCGAATATCGTTATGGCGGCGATGAATTGCTTGCCGATTTACAGGGTGAGGGAGGCGAGCAGGGCTCAGGCGTGCCGCTGCCCGATCTCGACCTCGCTCCGCAAAAGACCAGATAGGACCAATCCCGATGCGCGTTTCGCTACCCCATTCGCTCGGCAAGGAAGAAGTGCGCCGACGCATGCACGAACACGGCCACGAGATTGCCGACCACTTCCCCGCAGGCATGGCCAGCGTGGAAACCAGCTGGCCCGATGACGACCGGATGGAATTGCTCGTCAACGCCATGGGTCAGCGGATCAAGGGCGGGATCGACATCACCGAAGACAATGTGGTGATCGAAATGGACCTGCCCGCGATGCTCAGTTTTCTGCGCGGCACGATCGAAGGCGCAGTGCGCAAGCATGGCGGCCGTCTGCTCGAAAAGGGCTGAAGTTTGGGTCTTTAGTTCGGGCGCGTCAGCAGCGTTGTCTCTGCGCGTTTGAAATCGAGCGCATCCAGACTTTCCGCATAAAGACATTCGCCTGCCGCCGCGCTGGCGGTTCCATCCGCGCTGCGCAGTTCTCCGCCCAGCGGCAGCGCCAGAAGCGGGGCCGTGTAGGCCGCGCGCGTCGCCGCATCAGGCTCGCCCTCGATCCGGTCCATGCGGAAATGCGGTGCGTCGATCAGCGTGGTGCCGCGTTCCTGCGCAGTGCCGTGATGCGCGCGTGGATAGGGCCCGCAATCGGCCACTGCCAGCGCCCGTTCCAGATGCAGCGCCCGGTCGCGCCCGTAATCATAGAGGCGGAATGTGGTGTCGGAGTTCTGCTGCACTTCGACCAGCGAGAGGCCGGGGCCGATCGCGTGAACCGTGCCGGGGGGCAAGTAATAGACATCGCCGGGCGCGACTTCGTGCCAGGTCAGCAGCTCTTCGATAGAGCCGTCGCGCGCGGCTTTCTCGACCGCCTCAGATGACAGTTCGTTATCAAAGCCGATGGCCAGTCTCGCGCCCGGCTCGGCATCGAGCACCAGCCAGCATTCCTCTTTGCCATCCTCGCCTGCCAGAGCATTGGCGCCCGAGGGGTGGACCTGCACTGAGAGTTTCTCACTGGTGAAGAGGTATTTGACGAGCAATTGCGGCAGTTCTGCCGGAGGCTCGAACCAGATCTCACCGATCCGCTTGCCATCAGGCGCGGTGAAAGGGTCAGGCAGGCGGGTGCGCCCCCAGACTTTTTCGACCAGCTTGGTCGGCAATTGGCGCACGGCTTCGCTCACTGATTGGAGGCTCCGGGCAGTTTGCCCACCGCCTGCGCGCCATCGCGGGTGGTGACCAGCACTTCGCCGTCCGACACGATGATGCACACATCCTCTAGGCCGACAGCAGAGATGCGCGGGCCGTCGCTCATCGCCAAAACGTTGGAGCAATCGGCAAGGTCCGCCTCGCCGCGCACCGCGTTGCCCCGCCCATCGCGCTCCAAGGCATCGTGCAAAGCCGCCCAATTGCCAATGTCGGACCAGCCCATATCGGCGGGCACCATCGCTGCGCGCGCGGTGTTTTCCATCACCGCATAGTCAATGGAATCGCCTTCAATCGCGGCAAAACTGTCTGCATCTGGGTGGAAGCGCGTGCCCTCTTCGCGGCCCTTGTCCACCGAGGCGCGCACCGCTGCCGCCATCGCGGGACGATGCCGCGCCAGTTCGGCCAGCAAAGCGCCCGCGCGAAAGGCGAAGATACCGCCATTCCAGCTGTATTCGCCGCTGTCCAGATAGGCCTGCGCGCGCGCGCGGTCCGGCTTTTCGACGAATTTTGCGATGGCAAAGCCGCCGGGCAAAGCCTTGCCGCGATGGAGATAGCCATAGCCGGTTTCGGGCCGGTCAGCCGCGATGCCAAAGGAGACGAGATAGTCCTCAGCCGCCAGCGCCGCTGCTGCCAAACCTGCGCTGCGAAAGGCCGCCGGATCGGCGATGTGGTGGTCGCTGGGGCAGACCAGCATGATATCGTCTTCGGGGATCAGAGCCGCCGCGAGCGCAATCGCAGGCGCGGTGTTTCGGGCGGCCGGTTCGACAATCAGGCGATGCGGCGCGCCGTGCATCTGCGCCTCGATCAAATCGCCATGGCTTGCGCCTGCAACCACGATTGGCGCAGCAAAGCGATCATCCCCCGCCACACGGCTAACCGCTTGTTCAAACAGCGTTTCCTCACCCACCAATGGCAGGAAAGGCTTGGGGCGAGCCTTGCGGCTGACGGGCCAAAGCCGCGTCCCGCTGCCGCCGCACAGGATGACCGGATGGATGATGCGAGCCTTCGACATGGCTCGATCCTTAGCAGCGCGGCGGTTTATTTCCAGCTAAGACGCGTAGGCGAACCGCCGCCATTGTGGCGGCATCTCTCAGGCCCTGCCCTCTAGCGCGCACGGAAATCGACGCGGTAGCCATAGCGCGCCTCGATCGCGTCGCCCGCACGGTTGCGCGCCGGGTTAAACCGGATTTTCTCGATCACAAGCCCGCACACAAGCGCCGTCGTCTCGGCATCGGCACTGGTCTGCGCGACCGAGCAATTGCGCGCCCTGCCGTCGGTTTGCACGGTGAAAACCACCGTGACCGAAGTGCCAAAGCGCACCTCGCGCCCGCCTTCGGGAATGGGAAAGTCGCGGCGCGGATCGAGCCTGCCCGAAGCGACGCTGGGCCGCACTGCCACACCGTTGCCCTGCCCGCTGCCCTGATTGCCGCTGCCTGTGCCTGCGCCCTCGCCCTCGGCCCCTGTGCCATCGCCCGCCTCGCGCGCGCCCGATCGGGTCGCGGTGCCGGTGGATGAGGCTTGCGGGACCGGATCGGGCGTGCGCTCGATCCGCGGACTGGGCGCGCTCACCGGCTGCGGCACCGCGTCTTCTCCGGGGGCACCGGCCGCGCCTTCATCGGGCTCTGGCGGGGTCTCGGGCTCCTCGGGTGCGGTGATGGTGACAGTGAAGGCACCCACCACTTCATTCTCGACAGAAGCGGTGAAATCGGGCGCCAGTGCACGCGTCAATCCATAGAGCACGACGAGGTGCATCAGCACGATCGCCAGCACCAACGGCCAGCGCAGACCCTTCGGTTTTCCCTGATAGCGGCGTTGCGCGTTCATAATGTAACCTGTGGCAGGGAGATGATGAGTTTCCTCAAGGTCGCGTGCGTGAAGATCGAAACCATAATGATCTGAACGTTACCCGGCCGGCGCGGCTTGTCAGCATTGCGGGTGCCTTCATGCCCGCAATCTTAGCAGCGTTTTCAATTTTTGCGATGGAGCGCGTTATCTCAAGCGCACGAGACAATCCCGACGCTGTTGCCGCAATTGCGCAGGCCGCCATCGACAGGGCCGAGAAAGATGGTGCCGCAATGGCCGTGCCCGAAGCGGAAACGGGCTGGACGACGCCGGCTGACCTCGCACCCGAGCGGTCGCAATCGGTCTTGGGAACCTTGGCCGTAGCACCGCTCGATCTGCGCAGCTTGATCTTCGCGATTGCCGGGGGGACGGGCTTCTTTCTGATCGCCTCCATGTGCCTTGCCCTGTCGCGCTTTGACATGGCGCTGGCGAGCCTGTGGATGCCCAATGCAGCGGCTGTGGCCGCACTGATGCTGGTGCGGGTGCGCAGCGAAATCGCCTTCTTCGCGGCTATTGCGGCTGGCAGCGTCGGAGCCAATCTGCTGGCAGGCAATTCGCTGAACTTGTCGCTCGTCTTCACTGCAGCCAATACGATCGAGGTCTTGCTTATCACCTTGCTGATGCGGCGAGCCTGCGAATCCATTCCCGACATGAACGACCTGTCGGACCTGGGCCGCTTCTTGCTGATTGGCGGGATTGTCGGTCCGGCAGCGTCGACCTTGATTGCTGCAACCGCGTTAGTGCCTGGCACTTCTGCTCTAGCACAGGCTCCGGCAGCGTGGTTTATCGCGGACTCGCTCGGCATGATCCTGATCGTTCCGGCGCTCTTGCTGATCGTAGCTTCGCTGCGCTCCGAAGTCCGGCCGACCGGCGCCGAAGTGCTTGAACGCAGCGTCATGATGATCGGCGGATTGATCGCGACCTATCTGGTCTTTCGCCAGCCCACATATCCGCTGCTCTTTCTGATTCCGCCGGTGACCCTGCTGATCGCGTTCCGGGTCGGAGGACTTGGGACCGCTTTGTTCGTTCCGGGTATTGCCATTGTCGGCAGCTGGATGAACTTCAGCGGCTATGGCCCGCTTGCTGAGAGAGGCACCATCGCAGCAAGCGAGATTTTCGTGCTGCAGAGCTTTGTCGCGGCCAATTTCCTCAGCGGACTGCCAATCGCCGCGATCCTGGCCGGACGCGAACGGATCGCCGACGCCATGATCGCCGGGCGGCGTGAACTTGCCCTGCTGGCCGACAATGTCACCGATGCCGTGTTCAAGCTCGATCTGGACGGGGTCATCACCTATGCCTCGCCTTCGGTCAAAAAAGTGCTTGGCCGCGATCCGAATGCTATGATCGGCGACCGAGTAACCGACCGCCCGCATGAGGATTCGTCTGACAAGATTGCGCAGGTTTTGGGCAAGCTGCAGGCCGGATTGGCAGACCATCAACGCTTCACTTATCGCCGCCTGCACGATGCAGAGGACGGCACACCGGTTTTTATCGAGGCTGAATGCGCGGTCGCCTATGATCCAAAGACCAGCGAGCGGGCTGGCTTTGTGGTTTCCGCCCGCGATGTGACCGACCGGGTCGAGCTGGAACTGCTGCTGACCCGTGCCCGTCGCCATGCCGAAAACGCCGCTCGTGCCAAATCGGAATTCCTCGCCAATATGAGCCACGAGATCCGCACACCGATGAACGGCGTGCTCGGGTTTGCCGAATTGATCCTGCAGGACGAGCTGACCCCAGACCATCGCCGCCATACCGAGATGATTGTCCAGTCCGGCCGCTCGATGATGATGCTGCTCAACGACATTCTCGACCTTTCCAAGATCGAGGCGGGACAGATCGACATCGACCAGACCCCAGTTGATCTTCATGCAACTTTGTCCGAATGCGCCGCGCTGCACCGTGCTGCGGCGGAGAAAAAGGGCCTGCGAATCGAGTTTGAGCGGCGCGATGCACCCGATTCAGACCGAAGCACTGATCTCGACGAACATCCCTGGGTTGTCACCGATGCGCTGCGCTTGCGGCAGATCTCGCTCAACCTGATCGGCAATGCAGTCAAATTCACCGAGCGCGGCGAAGTTGAGGTTTCCTATTGGGCCGATGCGGAGGAATTCTGCCTAGAGGTGCGCGACACCGGGATCGGGATCAGCAAATCACGGATCGACACGGTCTTTGCCCCGTTCACGCAGGCGGAAAGCGACACGGCGCGCCGCTTTGGCGGGACTGGACTCGGTCTGACAATCTCGCGCCAACTCGCAGAATTGCTCGGCGGCACGATCACAGTCGAAAGCGACCCGGGCAAGGGATCGACCTTCCGTCTGACATTGCCCGCGACTTATGCCGAACCTGAAGAACGGCCCGAGCGCCTGGTGCCCATTGTCGAGCCGCAAGACCTGCCGCAATCGGCGCGCGTGTTGCTGGTCGAGGACCATGACGTCAACCGGCTGCTGGGCACAGAAATGCTCGAAAGGTGCGGGCAGTCTGTTGCAATTGCGCATGACGGGAATGAAGCCATCGCGATGGTCATCGACAGCGTGATGCGCGGCAAGCCCTATGATCTGGTGCTGATGGATATTCAGATGCCCGGCTGCGACGGCTATGCCGCGACCCGCGCCATTCGGGCTGAGGGGATCACCCCCGATGTCATGCCGATCGTCGCGCTCACCGCCAACGCTTTCCCCGAGGATATCTCCGCCGCGCGCGACGCCGGGATGCAGGCGCATCTGGCCAAGCCGCTGGTCTTTGCCGATCTCGCTCGCGCGCTGGGGCGATGGCTGCCCACCCGCATTATCGAGGCCGACGCGGGCGAAGAATCCGATGATTTTGGCGACATCACGTCTCAGGCTGACATGCCGCAATATGGCCGGGTCAATGCTCTGGATCACGCTCAAGCCGGTTACGCGCCGGACATGAAGGACCACCTGGCAGATCAGGGTGACGAGTTGGTATCCGCACACGACACCGCGCAATTTGAAGGCCAGCCCCGATACGAATCCAAGAGCGCAATGCCCTCCAAACGTCCTGCGCCGTCCCCTCCGCAATCCGAGACAGGCGGCAGTCTGCAATCGCACTCCCCCGACCTGCTCAGCCGCTGGACCGAGCGGCGCAGCGAGGCGGTCGAGGCTGTGCGACTGGCGCTGCAATCGGGTAAGCTTGGCGAACTGGGCGGCGATGAAGAAAGCGCGCAGGACCTTGCCAGGTTGGTGCACAAGCTGGCCGGAACCGCAGCAATCTTTGGCGAACCCGAGCTTGGCGATCAGGCCACCGCGTTCGAGCGCGCGCTGCGCATGAACATGTCCGGCGAAGTCAGAGAAGCGTTGGCATTCGAATTGCTCAGCGTGGCAGACGATCCGATCGACACACGCGCTCGCGGTTAAGGCGGTAGTCCAATCTAATACCCATCCCAAACGCAAACGGCGGAGCCCGAAGGCCCCGCCGCTCGCTTTTGGTCACTCGGTCGCGACGAATTAGAATTCGTAACGCGCACCGATCTGGATCCGCCATGCGGTGGAGGATTCGAAAGTATTCGCTTCACCAGAGCCCGGATTGAAGTTCCTGATGATATAGCGCCCTTCGTCGTCGAATGCGCCGTCGACCAGATCGACACGGCCGTCAAAGCCGCCCAGCGCGCGCTGGGAGTTCCAGCCAGCGTCGAGCAGGTTCAGGAAGTTGTCGAAGTCGACGAACAGTTCGATCCGGTCTTCGGTGATGCCGGTAAGGCTGCCGATGAACGGAAGTTCCTGGCTGAACCGCATGTCCATATCGAACGACCAGCCATTACGGCACTGGTTACGCTCGACCGTCTGGCCCGGCGTGAACTTGCAGTTCAGGTTGCTGACAATGCCGGTGCCGTCATTAAGAGCAGCAAGCAAAGCAGTGACCGCCGCAGGATCGCTGCTAGGCGACAAGTTCGGATCATTCACACCTGTCGGCACGTAAAGCAGCGCATTCTCTTCACGCGAGTTGGAATCGTTGAAGAACGGGCGACCATCGTCGAATACGAGGCTGTACGGGCGACCTTCCGAAGCCCGGAAGAAGATGCCGAGACCTGTGTCAAAGCCTTCGAAAAATTCCTCGCGGAAGAAGAGCGACGCTGTGATGTTATGACGCGTTTCGAATCCCGACTGCGACACACCAAGATTTTGACGATCAAAACCCGGAGTATTGTCAAAGTTCGAACCAGCGGTCGACGAACGGAAGTTGATCGTCTGCTCGCTGTCGCTGAACGCATAACCGAAGTTGACGTTCACGCTGCCGCCTTCGGTGAAGAGACCTTCACTGAAACGCTTGGTGAGGATCAGCGAGGCATTGTGGCTGTCGAAGCTCGGTCCGTTGGTCAGCTGCAGGAAGTCGTCGAGACCAGTGCCGCGACCACGCGAACCGTCGGGGTTGATGGCGCCAAAGCAGGCATCGGTAACGCCGTTCCAGACCGGCGGCGTGCCACCTGTACCCTGAAGTGTCGCATTACAGCCGTCATTGAGCGGATCGATCGGACGGTAGATCGGACGACCATCGACGGTGAAGCCGTTATTGCCGAGGCTTGTGTCGACGACCTGCACCAGGTCAACCACACTCAAAGTGTCGTTGAAGCGGGTGTAGATATAGTCAAGGTTCAGCGACCAACCCGAGAAAAACCCGCTTTCAGTGCCGATTTGGGTCGCAAAACCGATATTGGCACGAACGGCTGTCGGAATGTCGAAATCCGGATCGGTCGATTGGACATCTGCACGCCCCTGCGAAGCCTGAGCTTCACCGATATTGATGACGCATTGCGGGAGGCCGGTGAAGTTTCCGTTATTGAGCACCTGCGGCTGGCCATTGGCGTCACGGTTCAGTTCGGCATCGCTACACCCATTCGACGTACCCAGACCGGTCGAGAAACCGTTATTCGAGAACGCGTTCGAGAAGAACACAACCGGGTCACCGCCTGAGAACACACCGATACCGGCGGTCAGTCGGCTCGACGACAGGAAGCCGTCATTGTCGAACTCGTAAGTTGCGGCCAGGCGCGGCAGCACGACAGGATCAAGACTGCCGAACGAGTTTGCGTTGGTGAAGCCGAAACGCTGGCCAAACAGAGGGTTGGCAACCGGAGCATCGCCATCATACAGCTGGACGCGAACACCGGCGGTGAGGCTCAGCTGATCGGTGGCCTGCCATTCGTCCTGCGCGAAGACCGAATAGGTCCGACGGCTGAACAATGCAGCAGCATTGTTGATGTCAAAGCCCGGCGCAACGTTGATGTCAGCGGCGTAAGCTTCACCGTTGAAGATTTCATCATTGTTCGGGAAGAACTCATCACCCGGCGAAAGCAATCCGGCCGCGAAGTCATCGAGGTTCTGGAAGTACAGCGAGCCGGTTGCGTTGATTGCGAACAGGTTGAAGACTTCTAGGTCGTTGATTTCGGCACCGAGTTTTACGAAGTGGCCGCTGCCCGCATCGATACTCATGATGAAGCGCGCCTGGTCGATCTTCGTGTCGAGCTGGTTGGCCGAGCGGAAGATGCCGGGGCCAGTCGAAAGCGTGCCAATGTCGCCGGGGCCGTCGACGCCGACGACGAGACGAACGGTCGGATTTTCGGCCTGCGCTTCACCGAAACCAACCGGACCCTGAACGTCGCCCACTTCTGCACGGCTCACGCGCAGTTCGGTCGAGACCGTGTCGCTCCAGTCAGAATAGAGGCGGACCGAATAATAGTCGGAGATCGTGCCTTCGTCTTCGAAAGAGTTGAAGCCACCGAAATTATCACGGCCAAAGTCCGGCTCGATATTGGTTTCCTCAAGGCGCTGATAGGTCGCTTCGAGGCGGTGATCATCGGTGATCTGCGCGTCGAGACGACCGAAATAGCGGACGTTCGATTCAGGCAGCTGGGTGGGGATGCCACCAATGTCCTGGCCGTAAACGTCGCGTGCGATCTGCGCGAAACGGTCGAACTGTGCCTGAGTGACGAAGTCGACGCCCGGAGCGCCCGGACCGCCGTTGAAGCCGTCGCCAAGATCGGTCTCTTCGTAGCCGAAGGAGAAGAACAGGCGATCAGGAATGATTGGACCCGAAAGGGTGACGCCCCAACGTTTTTCTTCGCCCGCATTGAACGGATCGACAGAACCATCAGCCTGCTCGACCGAGTCGGCCTGCATGCCGCCGTCGAAATAGGTGATGAAGGCAGAGCCGCTGAAACGGTTGGTACCGGCCTTGGTCACAACATTGACGAGGCAGCCGGTGAAGTCCGAATATTCGACGTCGAACGGCGCGAACTCAACCGAAGTCTGCTCAACCACGTCGAACGGAAGCGGCAGCGAGTTACGCGCGGCAAACGGCGTGCCGTTCAGGCCGAACACGTCCGACTGGACAATGCCGTCAACGGTGAAAGTGTTACCGCGGTCGTTGCCGCCGAGGCACGAGATACGATCAACTTCGTTCGAACGTTCGAGGCTGACACGCGGGTCGATGCGGATGATATCGCGCACGTCGCGGGTGATCGAGGGGAACGCTTCGAGCGTTTCGGTGCCGAATGCGGTGCCCGGGCCAACAGCGATCTGCGTGACCTGAGCGCGCGCGCCGGTGACGATGATGGTGTTGCCGGTCGTGCTCTGCGCCAGCTCAAAAGAGAAGCCGGTATTGCCCGAGATGTTGGTGAAGACGTCTTCGACAGTCTGACCTTCATAGCCGTCAGCAGTGACGGTGACAGTGTAGGGGCCACCCGGCGCAAGCGACTGAATGCGGAAGTTACCGCTGGAATCGGCGCTGGTCGTGCTCGTCTGGTTGGTACGGGTGTCGACAACGGTGACCATCGCGCCGGAAAGCGCGTTGCCATTGGCATCGGTGACCTGGCCTTCAACGCCCGAGGTGATCTGCTGTGCGGCGGCGGGTGTAGCGATAGTGGCGGCAGCCGAGAGGCTGACAACGCTCGCTGCGAGGAGATATTTGAGTTTCATGTGAGGAATGCCCCTAAACATGGAATGTACATGCAATGTACGTGGAAGAGTGACTGACGCTATTAATGTGCAAAGCGCGCGAACCTTAGGCGCGATGCGCTGCACCATGGCGACTGTTTTTATGACATGATTGTGAAACGCAAAGTGCGAGTCCGGCGCCCTGTGGACATCTCGGTTCGCAATTGCAACCAAACCCGCAGGAATCCGCAGGACTCCGCCCCCCTGTTGCAAAGCTGCAACGAGTGGGGAATTTTGCCTTTGCCGGAAATGCCTCGGGAGATCGGCTCGAAAACGGGCTTCGCGCGCCTGAGTCAAGGCGCTCACACTTGCCGAGTCGCGGCCAGTAAAGCCTCAATCAGTCAAAGCCTAAATCAGGCGAGATTGATCTCGCGCAGTCGCTGCATCAGGAAATCATGGCTGGAGATCGCGGGCTGAACATCCGCGCCCTCTTCTGCGGCGCAATCGGCCAAAGGCTCGATCATGAAGTCGGGCCGGAAGTGCAGGAAGAACGGCATCGAATATCGCGAGTTCTGCGCGCGTGCGCCGCGCGGATTAACCACACGGTGCGTGGTCGAAACCAGCTTGCCCGCGGTCAGCCGTTCGAGCATGTCGCCGACATTGATGACCAGCGCGCCCTCTTCGGCTTCAACCGCATGCCACTCGCCCGCTTTGGTTAGCAGTTCGAGCCCCGCTTCCTCCGCTCCCAGCAGCAGGGTGATCGTGTTGATGTCGCCATGCGCAGCCGCCCGGATCGCGCCTTCGGGAGCATCAGGGCTAAGCGGCGGATAATGGAGCAGGCGCATGACCGAATTGCCGTCTTCAACGGTTGGCGCGAAATAGCCGCGATCCAGCCCCAGATGCAGCGCAATCGCTTCGAGCACGCGCCCGCCCGCTGTTTCAAATGCTGAATAGAGCGCGCTGAATGTCGGCTCGAACCCGTCAACTTCGGCGGGCCAAATATTGGGAGCCATAAACTCGGCCAGATCATGGCCTTCGGGCAGTTCGCGCCCGACATGCCAAAACTCTTTCAGGTCAAAGATGTTGGCATCCTTGGCCTTCTCGGTCCCGAACGGAGTGTAACCGCGCGCGCCGCCTCCGCCTTCGAGCTTGTAACTGCGCTTCACATCGTCAGGCAGCGCGAAGAACGCTTTCGACAGCGCATCGGCCTTGTCGATCAGATCCTGCGGAATGCCGTGATCGCGCACGACGGCAAAGCCATATTCGGCAAAGCTGCGGCCCAACTCGTCGGCAATCTCTTCAAGCGGTTTGGCAAGCGAAACGGAGGCGATGTCGATCTGTGTCATGCTGCTTATCTAATAGGGTGCAGGCGGTTGTTCCAGCCCGCATGCGCGTGTCGACCTAAAGCGGCAAGAACACACTCGCCAAGGCCGCGCTCATCAGATTGGCGAGCGAGCCTGCGGCGAGCGCTTTCAGGCCCAGCCGTGCGATCACAGGGCGCTGATTGGGAGCAAGCCCCCCCGTCACTGCCATCTGGATCGCGATTGATGAGAAATTGGCAAAGCCGCACAGCGCGAAGGTCACAATCGCGCGGCTGCGGTCGGTCAGCTCGCCTGCTGTCATGGCGCCAAGTTCGATAAAGGCGACGAATTCATTGAGGACGATCTTGGTCCCGAACAACCCGCCTGCGATCTGCGCCTGCTCCCAATCCGAAATGCCGATCAGGAACATCACCGGCGCGAACACATAGCCGAGCAATTGCTGGAAGCTGAGCGCGCTGAGCCACGCGGCGGTGCTCTCGCTGAACGGCACGCCGATCACGGCGGCGGTCGAGACAAGGCCCGAGCCAAGCCCCGCGAGCAAGCCGTTGGCCAACGCCACCAGCGCCACAAACACCATCACCATCGCGCCGACCGCAACCGCCAGCTTCACGCCGGTCTGCGTGCCCTGCGCGGCGGCCTCGATGATATTGGCGGGGCGGTGCCCTTCCTCGAAGGTTTCGGCCATTTCGACCTCTTCAGGCTTGCCGCTTTCGACCAGAGCCGCCGGACCGCCCGCACTGATCCGTGACTGGGGCAGCTCAACCTCTTCGCCATATTCGCCAACCATCGTGACGCGTGTCTTATCGTCGGAGAGGCCCTGCCCCTTCTTCAGTTGCTCGCCCGCCGCGCGCGCGACATTCGCGCCCTCGGCAAGCTCGGGCTCAGGCGGATCGGGCATGATGATCTTGGCCATCAGGATACCGCCGGGCGCCGACATGAAGGCCGCAGCCAGCAGGAACGGCACCGCTTCGGAACCGATGAAGCTCGCGTAAGCTGCCAGGATCGTCCCGGCGACGCCTGCCATGCCGACAGTCATCAAAGTGAAGAGCTTGGACGGCGACAAAGCCGCCAGATAGGGGCGCACCACCAGCGGGCTTTCGGACTGGCCGACGAAGATATTGGCCGCGCTGCCCAAAGCCTCGACCTTGCTGATCCCGGTGATCCAGCCGATCGCTCCGCCGACCCAGCGCACCAGTTTCTGCATGATGCCAAGGTGGTAGAGGATCGAGACAATCGCCGCGAAGAACACGATCACCGGCAAAGCGGCAATGACGAAAGTGTTGGCGAAGGGATTGCTCTCCATCGGGCCGAACACGCTTGTGATGCCAACCTTGGAGAAATCGAGCAGCGCGATCACGCCGTCAGACAGGAACCCGATCAGCGCCACGCCGAAATCGGTGCGCAGAACCAGCAGCGCCATAACAGCCTGCAAGGCGAACGCCGCGCCCACAACGCGCAGATTGATGTTCTTCCTGCCAGAGGACAGCGCATAGGCGATCCCCAAAATGGCGATGATCCCTACAAGGCTGAAAAGGATGGAGGTGACACTCTCGCTCACGGGTGGCTGCCCTTTGTCTGTGATTGTTCCCGAAGACCGTGCATAGCTCTTGTCAAAGCCATGCCTGTTCGCGCGGATGGGTGGCAGTTTGCGTCTCCGAAGGCAAGCGGGCAGCGAACAGAGCCATAGCGGACCGGTGAAAGAGCGAGCCGCGCGGCTTCCTTTTTGCCAAGGCGCGCATTACGCCATTGCCGCATGAGCGAGAACGAAACCCCAAGCGAAACCGTCGGTCCCAATGCAGAACGCGCGCTGGCCGCGCCGATGGGTCTGTTTGTCTTCATCATCCTCTATGGCGGAATGACGGTGCTGGCCGGCGTGGTCGCGTTCAAGCAGGTGCAATTGTGGCCCAGCAATCTCGCGGTTGAAGCGGGGATTTTTCCCTTCCTGCTGCTGGTTGTCATCACCAGCACCATCGCGCAGCTCTATGGTCAAAAGCTCGCTAACCGGCTGATCTGGGTCGGTTTTCTGCCGCTCGCGCTGTCAGCTGCCCTCATATATCTGGTGCTTTCGCTGCCCGCTTCGCCCGAAATGCTCGACTTCCGCGGTGAAGACCTCGCCGCGTTCGAGCGGGTGCTGGGCCAAACCCCGCGCATCCTGATGGCGGGCCCGGCGGCCTATATCACCTCGCTGCTGCTCAATGTCTGGATATTCTCAAAACTGCGCGGCACCGGAAAGGCGACCACATGGGGGCTGATGGTGCGCGGCGCGATTGCTTCTGCGCTCAGTCAGGCGGTCGATTCGATCATCTTCATCACGCTGGCTTTCTATGGCGAGTTCGACATCACCAACCTGCTGATCGGTCAGGTGATCGCCAAGGTCACGCTCAGCATCGTGCTGGTGCCGTTCCTGATCACCTTTGGCGTGAAGGCGGCGCAATGGCTCGATAACCGCCCGGCTTGATACCAGGCCCAGCAAAACCTGACGGCTCGATCCTATGGCTTCACCGCTTTGCGGGTTAGAATTCCCGCAAATTGAGGGAGCATAATCATGCCGTTCTATCACGGGCTCAAAACCTACGATCACACTGGCGACGCTGATTTTCCGCATTATCCGGGCAAGAAGCAATGGATCGCAGGACGGCTTCTCAATCTGCGCAAGGATCTTGATGAGGCGATTGTGAGCCGCCGCAAGCCGCGCTCACTGATCGTCGGAAGCTGGAATATCCGCGCCTTTGATGACGGGCTGCCAAGGCTTGATGAAAGCTATCACTACATCGCCGAAATCATCGGTGCCTTCGACATTTGTGCAATCCAGGAGATCAAAGGCGATCTCGAACCGCTCAAGCGGCTGGTCAAACTGCTGGGTCCCAACTGGGATTACTTCGCCTCCGACGTCTCGACCCACAAGGGCGGCAATGGCGAGCGGATGGCCTTCGTCTACAACACAAACCGCGTCTTCTTCCGCAATCTGGTGGGTGAAATCGTGCTCGATCCCGACGATCTCGGCAATGCGGCGCAATTCGCCCGCTCACCCTTTTTCGCCTCGTTTCAGGCTGGCTGGTTCCGCTTCTGCCTGTGCTCAACGCACATCTTTTTCGGCGGGACCGACGCGCAGAAAAAGCAGATGCGCAAGGACGAAATCCGCGAACTTTCCGAAATTCTGGTCAAGCGCGCGAAGAAAGAAGACCAAGTTTACATCCTGCTCGGCGATATGAATATCGAGAAGGAGAACGGCCCGATCATGCAGGCGCTGCTCGACAGCAAAATGGAAGTGCCCTTGTTCGGCGCGACCAATCTGAAGGGCGACAAGCATTACGACCAGATGGCCTATACGGTGAAGGGCAAGGCGGAGAACAAGACCCGCCTGATCCGGCGGGGGAGCTTTGACTGGCGCAAATCGGTCTTTGGCCCCTACCCGCAGGCCGAATATGACGCGCTGCCGGATGAGGAAAAACAAGGCCTCACCCGCCGCCTCTCACATGCCGAAATGCTCGCGCATTACAAACCGATCTGCGATCTCCAGCGCACCACGGCGGAAAAGCCGAAGGAGCCCTACAAGGACTTCGCCAAGAGCTATGGCGGGTGGACAACCTTCGAAATGTCCGACCACCTGCCGATCTGGATGGAGCTGGAAGTCGATTATTCCGACGACTACATCGCGCGGTTTCTTGAAGAGGAATAAAGCCGTGCGGTCCGCGCTCTAACGCGCAGCAATTGACCTCAATCCCGCAATGCCGGGCAGGAAGAAATACGCACCGCCAAGGACTTTGACGAAGCGGGGAATGTCTCCTGCAATGCGCGGCGTCCCTTCCTTGTCGTAATAGCGAAAAAGGTCAGTCCGGCGGTCATCGGGAAACGGGCAGCGCGATCCAACCAGCGGATCGCTTTCCTGCGAAAGGCCGCCGAATGTCGGGCTCTCAAGCCACGCTCCCTGCACAAATTCGAACTGGCGCGCCAGACTGGCATTGAGGCACATGAAGTGTAACCCCGCTGCGCCATGACCGCCGCCATCGCCCATCGCCTCTTCGGGTGACGCGATCTCGCCATAGGGCCTCCCGCGCCGCAAAATCCGGTGAAAGCGGGCGCTGGCGACCGCATCGCCGCTGGCCTTGCCCGAGAGGCCTAAGAAGGAGAGGAAATCGCGCAAGAACCCGCGCTGCGGAATCGGATTGTCACCGATCCGCGGATTGGCCCGCCGGATATGCGCGCCAAACGGGCAAACTTGACCGTGCGGGTCGGCATCAAACAGAAAGTCGGCTGACGCATCAGCCGCTTCAAGGCCCGGCAGCGGCTCGCCGTCAATGCCTCTGCCCACCATCCGTTCTGCCAGCCCGATTGCATTTTCACGCCCCGCTGCCTGCACTGCCCATTGCCAGAAACCGGAAACATCCTGCTCCAGCTGGCGGTAAACCAGGTAGCTACCATTTTGCTGCGTCAAGGGACCGGTCTGATCGCCCGCAATCGCGCGATATTCATTCGAATATCCCAGCACGACCTCGCCTGCCGCAATTGTCCTGCGATAGTTGCGGTCCGCGCCAGGGCTGGCGATGTCCTTGCTTTCCCAATCAACCTTGGGCTGGGATAGCCCGTCGGCAAAACCGAACGGCTCGCGCGCAACACCTTTCTCGTCGCGAGTGAGGGTGCTGGCAAAGTCGGCGACCAGCGAAAATCCGCTGGCGAGAAGGGTTTGGCTGATGTCATCCGTCCATGCTTCAATCTGCGAAACCTTGGCCAGCAAGATCAAGAGGACATGTGGCTCGCGCTCCTGCGTGCCCCACTGCCAGTTTTCCGGGCCGCTCTCGCCGACATCGCCCAGCCGGTGCGAGCGTCTTTCATCACTCGCCATTCCGTCGAGGAATTCGGGTGCCAGGCTTTCCAGTTCGTCCTCTGCGAAACCCAGCGCTCTCAGCCCCGCGCTTGTGAAAGCGATCTGCAAGACGCGATCGAGTGTATTGCCGCCTCCGACATCGCTCGAGCGGGTCGGTTCGGCCTGCGCCAGCCAGGCTTTTGCAGCAGCGTTGTCAGCGACCCGCAAGAGCAGATATCTGGCCCCGTCGAGCGATCCGAAACCTGCCCGCACCAGCGCCTGAATATCGTTGAAATCGGGGGTCATCTTGTCAGATCTCCGCCACCAGCCGCGCCAGCGCATCACCGCTTGGCGTTTGCTCGATTGCAGCGCGCAACCGCGCGTTTCGCGCCATCTCGTAAGTGGTCAGACCGCGAAAGGCGTTATACCAGAGCTGGGTCGGGATCTGGTGATGAAACAGATACCACTTGAAGTCCTGTTCGTGCTGCGCGCCGCCTTTGACCAGCCAATCGGTGCGTGGATAGCCCAGTCCGTTGGAGAATGAGAGGTTCAGCCCGAAGGCGACCTTGTTGATGAAGTCATCATTATAGGCCTCGCGGCTGCCGTCATAATTGCTGGCGAAGAAGATGCGGCGCTTATCATCCAGAAACGTCCAGCTGGCGAAGTGGATCGTATTGACCCGCGCCAGTCGCCCTCGGCTAAAGATATGCTGGCTGCCCCAATTGATGACGAACAGGATGACGATGGTCAGCCATCTGCGAAATCGCCCCGGCTTAAGGCTGCCAATGGCGCTGTATTGATTGGCGACATCATGGTCCTCAATCCCGGACAGCATCGCGTTGCGCGCCCTAAGCGGGCGAGGCGCGATGACCGGGTCCACTTTTTCGCGTTTGCGCAGCATCCAGATAAGGATTGGCAAAGCGAGCAAGAAGGCTGGCAGGAGAGCAACTGCGAGCACCGGCACCGACAGCATATGCGCGAAATTCTTTATCCGCTGGGCAAATGAGGGCTGGACTTGCGGGCTAAGCACAACCGAGGCTGCGGCGGCTTTTAGATGCGGCCAAAGCTCCTTGGGCGATGCGCCGGGATGCGCCAGCCGCACACTCAGCAATGCATCATGCAATGCGGCTTCTTCGCGGGCCTGCAGGGCAGTTCGCGACGGAGCATTGGCGTATTGGGCAGCTGCGCGAATCCGGTGCCGATGCATCCATTCGCCGATATTCTGCGCCGTGACCGAGGGATCGCAATGGGCAAAGATCTGCGCCAGCCCAGGAGCGGCTCTAGCGACCAGTTGCTCCAGCATATCGCCGGCCGCGCCATCTCCATCGACCATCAGTGCCAGCCGTGTCGGCTCGCTGACGGGCAGATCGGTTATTCCGGCACGGTCCCCAAGTGATGGATCTTCGAGTACGACAAACCGCGCGAAATGGATTGAGGCAATCTGGCCGAACGGGATCAGCGGGTTCGCAGGATCGGCCTGACCGGGCGCAAGAGTCATGGAAGCGAGGAGCGCTTTAACCTGCACAGCTGCCGCATCGTCAATTTCAGCTGCAATGATCAGAAGTGACTTGCGTGCCATTAGAGGTCGCTCATTGGAGATGGATATGGTTTCAATGACCATTCCAGAAGTTTGAAACTTAATTTGACCCGCTGTCTTATCGTTACTGTATTCCGCAAAGTCGGCCGAATAGCAAGTGAGCCATTCGGACCTGCTTTATTGATGACAATTGAGATCAATGATTTAAGTATAAGGGACGTTCGCTTCTGATTTTGGGGGGAGAGAGCAACTTTGCGCTGGTTTCACGATTTTCTACAGGGCCTGCTGCTTGCCCAGCGGCGCATTGACCCGTGGATGCGCCCGTTCCTTGATGCTGTTTTTCAGCGGCCGGGCACCGCAATTGTCCAGAAAATCGCTATGGCTTTTCGGCGCAACGAGAAACTGGCTCTGGCGCAGGAAACAATCAGCGCCGACGAAGAGGAACTGCTCGAAACAATCATCGAGCGGATGCGCGCGCATATGAGCCAGGATTTTGCGCCTGAAGAGATGGAGCGCGGCGGCAATACCAAGACGCACGGGGTTGTTCGCGGCGAGCTGGTTGTTCACCCGGATCTGCCTGATCACCTTAGGCACGGCATCTTCGCAAATCCGCGTTCATTTCCCGCGTGGGTCAGGCTTGGCGGCCCGGGTCCGCACACCCCTCCTGACATTGATGATGTCGGCGTGCTGAGCATCGGCGTGAAGTTGATGGATGTCCCCGGTCCCAAATTGATGGAGGACGAGCAGCACACGCAGGACTTCACCGGAATAAGCTGCCCGACCTTCACCACCCCCAACACGCGCGAAAACGCCTATCTGCAATATTGGAGCAAACGCGAATTGCCGCTCTGGTATTTCCTGGGCCGGCGCCCGCATATCCTCGATCTGTTGATGCAGGGCCTGTGGAGCAAGACGCAGGGCAACCCGCTGGGGACCGCCTATTACAGCTGCGTGCCCTATATGCTCGGCCCTGACGCCGCGATGCAGTACGCATTCTTTCCGCAAGGCAAGGTGGACATGAAAGTCGAAGGGCTGCCGGGACGGCCTTCGGATCATTATCTGCGCGAGAATATGGCCAAGACGCTGGGCAAGCACGAAGTGTGCTTCGCCATGACGGTGCAGCTTCAGACTGACTCGCACAGGATGCCGATAGAACATGCCGGGATACTCTGGCCCGAAAAGCTATCGCCGCGCGTGCCGGTGGCCACATTGCGGATCCCCGCGCAGGTTTTTGACAGCCCGGCCCAGATGGCGTTCGCGCGCAACCTTTCCTACAATCCCTGGCACAGCATTGCCGAGCACAGGCCGCTAGGAAATCTCAATCGGGCGCGGCGCAAGCTCTATTACGAACTGTCACGCTTTCGCCAGGCCAATAACGGCGTCGATCATATTGAGCCAACTGGCGAGGAAACCTTTAGTTGAAGCTTGATGATGGCAATTGGGTCCTGAAACTCACGCTCATCTATCTGTGGGGCGGACTGGCGCTCGATGTTGTAATCTCCATCCTGGCATGGAGCGATCCGCACCTCTGGTTCGCGTTCTTCCATGATACTGCGCCGCAGGGTCAGGAGGTTGCTCTATTGCGCAGGGCCGCCGGGCAGTGGACGGCTTTCGCCCTCGCGCAGGCTCTGGCGCTGCTGTTGCTGCGCAGACATCCGATCTGGCTGGTCATCATGGCCGGGATCCGCTTCTCGGATATCTTCACTGACCTGTTCTACATGCTGAGCGCGCAGCCCTTGACGACAAGCGGCTGGCTCGTTCTCGCGCCGCTTCCATTGGTCAATATTGCGGGCGTCTTCCTGCTGATGCGTTGCTATCGGCTCATGACCGAAGAGCGCCAGACCTGACTGCCGGGACAGTCGGTCAGAACTCCAATACGAAGTCGATCAGCCGGGTCTTTTCCCAATAGACTTTGCCGAGATAGACATCGGGAGCGACCATGCGCATTTCATCACGGACCAATTGTGCAACCATCGACGTTTCCGAATAGTCGAGGACTATGCACTCCTTCCCGTCGAGCCAGCTTTCCTGCTTGTACACCTTGGCCATGATCGCCTGAATTCCGAAGGGCAGGATCTGGTTGCGCAGATAGCCGCCTTCGGGATCAAACACTTTGCCCTGCCAGGCGAAGAAATTTATCACCTGCGCGATCTCGTCCGAAAAACTTGAGCCGGGGAAGAAGACCGGAGTGCCCTTTGCTTCGCCGGTTGGGATAGGACCGGCCTCACAGCTCGAAAAAAGATCATCAAGTTCTGACTGTGACATCGTCAGCATCTTTGCTGCATTTAAAGACATACTCATCTCCCCCATTTGACCCAATCTCCAGGGCCGGTGGCCGCATTCTGCATTCAGAACAGGCCGCTCAATCAGATCAACCAAAAAGACCATAGGCAACTGGAACCCTAACAGTAAAGGCCATTTAGAAGTCCACTTCGCTCGATCTGTCTTTGCTTTCCAAGCAAGTTTGCCTAAAGTCACAGCCGCAATGAATATTATCTGCGGCGGGTTTGCAAAGATGCAATTCGCCGCGGGCCAGTCCGAATTTTTGATTTGGAATGTTTTGGGGGAAGCGAGCATGACTCAAGAAGCAGCGACAACCGGATCGTGCCCATTTGCTAATGCACACAATCAGCAACCTGAACTGGCGTCTGATGATCCTCTGGCGCATTTGAATGCCGGGAATTTTGCCAAGGCAATCGAACTCTACGAACAGCGCGATAAATCGGGCAGTGCCTCGGCTGAAGATTACGCGCTGGCAGCGTATGCCTATCGCAACACCGGTGAATTCACACTCGCGGCAGAATGGATGCAACGCGCGCTCGACAAAGAGCCTGATCACGAATTTGCGCGAAGCTGGGCGGACCAGATTGCGCAGAACAAGGTTGATGGAGAAGCGGGATCGGGAATCCTGCGCCCCAACAACCTGACCGCAGAATATCTCACCAAAGACCCTGCCGATGCATATAAGGACAGCCCGCATGCCTGGGTTTTGTGCACGGACTTTAAGGTGCCCGGCGACTATATCCCGCCAAAGTCACTTGCCAACCGGATCCGGAATTTCAAAGATTCTCTTGTGTCGCTCGCGCTCGGCCCAATCGGTGAATTGGCCAATAGCGGCGCTACTCCCGGAAATGCGGGGCGCTGGACGCAGCGAAAGATCGGGATTTTCCGGCTGGCAGCGCTAGGGGCTGCGCGCACCTGGATGGAAAATCGCGAGCGTAATCCCGATGGAGAGCGCGGGGATCGGCCCGGTCAGCTGCCTGAGCGCGATCCGCCGGATTGGGCAGGCTCCGGCTTCACCCCCGATGGCGCGCATGTCGACGCGATGTTCGGACCGGGTGAAGGCCGTGTCGGGCAGGAATTTGTCGATCACGGTATGCCCGAAGGCTACCGGCCACAGGACCAGTCCGGCAATCCCGACCTTCCGAGCGAGGCTGAGATCGCCCGCGAGTTCGGCTATCGCAATGGACGCACAATCGAGGCGAAAACGGCCAGTTTTCACGCCGCAGCACATTTGCAGCAACTGGTTCACGACGTCGCGCAGACCGCGCCTGACAACAAACGCAAACATGCCATTGCCATCGACCCGGAGAGCGAGTGGGCCCGCCTGGGGGTGAAGTATCAATGGAGCAGGTCCGATGCGCCAAACTCGATGAGAGCCGGCGGCGAAGGCATGCATGGCACCACCGTCTGGTGGGACATGAGCCACATCTACGGCAGCGATATCGAGACTTTGGCCGAAATCCGCTCTTACCCCGATGGCAGGCAAGTGCCCGATGGTAAAATCTTTCTCGAAGGGATGGATGATGAGGGCAATGGCGGGCTTTTCCTGCCGCTGCGCAAGGTTTCTACGGGTAAGGACGGGCGCATTCAGGACCAGATCCTGACCGGCTTTGGGCGCAATATGACCGCTCCGCTGGAGGCTGAACACACTCTCTATGCCCGTCACCACAACTGGGTCGCCTCGGTCCTGAAGGAGCGATACGACTGGTCGGACAACCAGATTTTCCAGATCGCCCGCCGCGTCGTGACGATGACCTATGTCAAAATCCACACCGGCACCTGGACTCACACGCTGTTCGCCAATGAAGAGGTGGTCAACGGCCTGAACGCCAATCTCTTCGGACGGGCAGAGCGCAAGCTCCCCCATTTCGACAAGAAGATCTATCGCCCCGAACAAGGCACCGATCCGATTGCGCACGGTATCGCGGCAGGCAAGGTCAACAAGGCAAAGCCGGAGGTCAAAGGCAACTTCTTCAGCAAAGCCTATCGCTTTGGCCACCAGATCTGGGTCGACGAGCTCAAGTGCCCAGCGATCGGCGAGACTTCGGGCGATGGAACGCGCACCGTCAATATGAAGAACCTGCGCGAATTGGATGGGCACAAATTCATCCAGCAAGAAGGGCTCGGCGCGGTCTATTATTACATGATGAACACCCGGCTCGGCGCGCCAGCGGCGGGCAACACCGCCGATTTCTTCCGCGACATGGCCACCGAAGAAGGTGTCATGAACATGCTGGAGCAGGAAATCCGCAAGGACCGGCAGCGCGGCACACCGTCATGGACCGACTATCAAAAGGCGCACAACATCCCGCCGAGCGAGAAGTGGGAGCATCTGTTCCTCAATCCGGCGAGCCCCGATGCGCAAGCAAAGATTGCCAAGCTCGAGCGCCTTTACCCCAAGGGGATCAGCACGCTCGACGCCATAATCGGCCTGACGCTCAACGAACATAAGCCCGAAGGTCTGGCGATCACCAATGAGGGCTTCCAGACATTCGTTCAGGAAGCCACCAGCCGGATTCGCAAAAACCCGTATCTGACCGAGAAATGGCGCCCCAACGAGGTGAGTTGGACTGCGATCAATCTGGTCGAGGCAATCGACAAGGAGAAGCTCCTTTATCTGCATTGCCCGGAACTGCGCGAATGGCTCGAACAGCGTGAGACCATCAATACCTACGAATATGCGGGAACAAATCCCAAAGACAATCCGGAAGAGCACCCTCTCGAAACCAATGGCATCATCGTCTGGGGCCAGCAGAACCTTCAGGACTTCGGGCTAGGCGATGCGTGGAAAGAGGAGCATTTCGGCGATGCTCCCAATTACATGCTTCGGATCGAACATTCCGGCGCGACCTATATCGTCGATGTGACCGACGGGCTTGTGCTCGCCGATTTCGAAGGCGCGGGCCGGGTCTATGGTCACAATGTCCTGTTCGAAGATCCGCAAGATGTTTCGCGGGCCGAATTGCTGCAGGCCGCAGCTGCGATCCAGTCAGAGACACGCTGGCCCTGGCCCGGCTATGAATCCAATGCGCATCCGGGTTTCGTCAGCGGCTGGAAACTGACGCAGGACGAGGTCAACACATTGCGCGCCTATGATGGCGATAAACAGCGCAAAGGTGTCGCGCTGAACCTGACCGACCTTGAAAAGCATCTGGTCCCGTTCAACCTCTCAGACGATGCAGGCCGGGCTGGATTCTCGGAAAATCTGAAAGGGTGGCGCATTATCGAAAGCAGCGGCCTGCGCGCGCTCTATCTCGCTATCGGCTCGACCTTCAAATTTGGCGGTCTCAAGAATCTGTTGCTCGGGCGCGGCATTCCGATGGACGAAATGGCACTGCGCAGGCCCTCCAAGCGAACCGGCGTCTTCGACGAGAACGGCATGGTCGATGAAGCTCTGCTGGCATCCTATCTCGGCGAATTGGGCGAAAGGGCCAAGGCCCATCCGGACGGCCTTATTCCAGAAGCGGAATTCCTCCAGATGCTCGAAGCGAAAGACGCGCTCGACAGTCTGACCAGAAAGCAATGGGGTTCATTCTTCCGCATGCTCGAGCGGGCGGGCAAGAAAAGAGCCATCGGGCCAGCTGAATTTGAAGGGCTCTATCGCAACCAGCTCATCCCTCAAATCTTCGAGGAGTTTGCGGCCGGGCAGGCTTAGTCGATCGTCTCGCGGACCCGGCCCAGAAGAATGGAGCGACCGGCCAGTAGCGCCATGCTGCACCAATTGATCAAGGGTCGCGGTGAACTGGATCCTCTTGATCCTTCAAAAGATCATTTTTCGTAATTTTTGTATTTGAAAGAGATAGTTAAGAACTTCAATTCGCCATTATGCTCTATGGGGGGGGGCGTGCAATGAGTAACGGCACCAGGGAAGATCCGCTGCAGAAATATCCTTACATCCAGCATCGCCGCAAGATGTTGGGTGAAGACGATATTGGCCTTGTGCATCCCGATCACGATGCTCCGCCGGTTGGCATTGCCTTTTCCGGAGGCGGCATCCGCAGCGCCACCATTTCGCTGGGAGTCGTCCAGGCGCTGGCGCGGCGGGATCGCTTCTACGGGTTCGACTTCATGTCCAGTTCGTCAGGCGGCGGATACTTCGCCTGCTTTCTGCGCAGCCTCTTTCTGCCAGATCGTGAGCGGGAGCCGCTATCGGCAGGACCAGTCAGAGGGCACCGCACCACTGCAACGCACGCTGAAAAACGCGACACGAGAATTGCCCGTTGCTTCAACATGGAAGCACGGGCGAATGATCTTGAGGAAGCGGCTCACGCAAGCCTGGAAAAGGCTCGGGCAAGATACGCAGAGCGCCGAAGCCTTCAGAAGGCTGCTTACGGCTTGTGGCTGCGCACCAAACGGGCCGCTTTGACATTGTGGAGCGGGCGCTCGAAATCGGAGGAGGATGAGCCCGAAGCTGCAGGGCAGGCCCAGACGCCCGAAAGCGATAAAACGGATGAATTGTCGTTTGATGAATTGTGCGACAATGCCGAGAGCATGTTTGCACAAGTTGTCCTTGCAGCTGATCAGGCCGAACGTGCAGCACTTGATGCCGCAATTGACGGGAAAAGCGCCAGCCTTGGCAATGCCGCAGCAGAGCACAAGGAAACGCAGCGAGCCATCGGCCGGCTGATGGCGGCCGTCGATGCGGCAGAACTGGCCCATCAGGACACAAAACTGATCCCACGCAGTCATCGGTTCAAATTCGCCAACGAAGTTCTCACCAGCGCTCCAGGCGACCGGGCGGTGCCCGCGAATGGTCTGGTGGAAGGACCATTGGCGCCCGAATTCCTGCGCCACCCGATATATTGGCTTCGCGAACATGGACGTTACCTGGCCCCGGGCGGAGCCGCAGACTGGCTAAGCGGCCTAAGCTATGTAGCCCGCAACTGGCTCACGCTGATGCTCGCCATCGGATTGGCTTTTGCGAGCATTCAATTTCTGATCCAGATGGCACTCTATGGCGTCGACCAGTCAATGGAGCAGCAACTCTCCGGCTGGATGAAGCTTGAATGGGGTGGAGCCGACCTGCAAATCAGCCAGATCGCGCTATTCGCCGGCCTGTTTGCGTTCCTCTCGCTCAGTGTGGCCGCGGCTTATTTTATCGCGCACAAGATCCCGTACAATCCGCTGTCCGGCCACAGCACCAATCAAAGGATCGACCTGGCGCTTTTCCGGTCGGTACTGGCAACTCTTGCGATCCTGTTTGGTGGATTCCTGGCCGCTGCTATCTCGCTTGATTTCCCGTCAACGGGCCTCGACCTCGCCCAAACTATTGTTGGTTCGCAAGACTTGGGATTGCTTCTGTTTGGCCCGCTCTGGCTCGCATTGGCTGCAGGCTGCGTCTTTCTGGTGTGGGGCGCGTGGCGGATCGGATATCTGAAAGATGCGGCAAACATGGCCCAGCGACTGCGGCGCTGGCTGCTCGTGACGCAGAGCAATTTCAATCTGTATTTCCTCGTTCTCGCCTATCTTGCCATTGTCGATACGATTGCGATGTATCTGCATGCAGATATTCGGTTGCAGGGATCCAATGTGTCCGGAGCAACCGAAGCGACCCTGGTGTCAGGAATTATGGTGGTCATCCTGCAGCCGATCGGTGCCTTCCTCATCAAAAAAATACCGGAAATGTATGGTGGCAGCCAAAACGCGATCGTCGGGTTCTTTCGTAAAAGCGTCTCACTGACCTCCCTGGTTGCCGGTGCTTTCCTGTTCAGTGTGAGTGCGATCACAGCCGCATTGCTCGTGCATCTGGCAATTTGGAAAGTCGGGCCGTGGGGCCCGTTGGATTACAGCAACGCTGCAGTTTTTGGATTGGCAGTCATAGGAACGACTGCAGTACTTGGCATGTCGGGCAGTCTGGCCAACATGCTATCGCTCCACACATTCTATGCTGCCCGGCTGACCCGAGCATATCTTGGTGCGACCAATGTCCAGCGTCTGGACTGGAATCAGGATCGGTCCGACCAACTGGATAGGCGGCATGACCACATCGATGCGTATTCCTATTTTAGAGCGAGTCTGCCCGCCCCCTTTCACCTGCTGAATGTGACAATCAACGATACCGTTTCCGACAGCAGCCTGGTAGCGCGCGATCGCAAAAGCCGGCGAGCGACTTTCGAACATGACGGATTGACCATTCAAGGGGCCAGCAACTCCTGGGCGAAAGAGCTTAACGACGCCGAAAGGCTGACCGCGGGCCAGCTTTGCGCAATCTCCGGCGCAGCGGCGTCATCGGGCATGGGTCGGCGCACCACGATGGGAGGCGCCCTGGCGATGAGCTTTGCCAATGTGCGGCTTGGATATTGGTGGGATCGCGGGCACAAGCCGCTCAATATCCAGACGAAGGATGGCTCGGCAGAGGGCGATCCGGACTGCTACATCAAAGCCAATCTGGACGAAAAGCCGCTAACGCGTTGGCTGCCGACTTACGGCAATCTGCTCAACGAAATGCGCGCCCGGTTCCCGCTGAACGAACGGCGCATATATCTGTCTGATGCGGGTCATTCGGAAAATACCGGCGCAATGGCATTGCTGGACAAGGGGTGCGCGACCCTTCTTGTCTGTGACAATGGCGCCGATCCGAATTATGAATTCGCTGATCTGGAGACTTTCATCAGGACCGCACGGATTGATGAAAATTATGAAGTGCGTGAAGCGACGGTAGAAGAAACGGTTGAATTCTGCGGTCGATATCGAAGCCGCACCCACCGATGCTTCCTGAACATGCAAAGCAATTGGCGCGAAACGGTTGCTCAGCCGGGCGGCAATGCCTTTGCCCTGCTTCTCAAGGCGAAAAAGATTACGAAACGCGCATCCGACAAGAACGTCCATCGCCCAGAACAAGCCTCGATCGTCTGGCTAATTCCGCGGATGTTCGATCAATTGCCCGCAGACATCATCGCCTACAAAAGGGCCGAACCGGATTTCCCGAATCACAAGACCTCCGATCAGTTCTTTGATGAGGCACAATGGGAAAGCTATCGCCGAATAGGATATGAGATGGTCAAGCAATTGCTTCTCGACAAAACGGCGTTGGATGCCTTCCCGATTGTGCGCAGCAAAGCATGAACGATTTCACTCGCGTTGCAGCATGCGGTGGATGACGGGAAAAGATGGTGAGCCCTGCTGGGTTCGAACCAGCGACCTACTGATTAAAAGTCAGCGCGTCATTAATTCTGCGCAGTTCTGAGGAATGCGGTTAATCCTCATTATATCTCGTAGTTACAGGGGTATAAGCAAATTTCTCTACGGTTGAGCATCTGTCTGTCCCTGCCAGTTCTGGGACTTTTGTGGTTGCGGTGTGGTTATCTATCTATCGGATTAGCCCGGTTTCGGCTATGAGGGAGGTGTAAAGGCAAGGAGGCCTGAATGCCCAAACTCTCAGACACACGGCTCACCAAGAGCGTGGTGGAAGCTGCTCAGCCCGGTCAGACCATCTCGGACAGCGAGGTGAGGGGCTTTCGCCTTGTGGTCTCCAAAAGCGGGACCCGGCGCTTTGTTGCCTCCTATCGTATCCACGGGCGGTCCAGCATGAAGGCGCTCGGCGCGTTCCCCACATTCACCGTTCAAGAGGCCCGCGATATGGCCCGCGAAGTGCTGCGGAAGGTGAGGGCAGGTGTAGACCCCCATGTCGAGGAGAGGGCAGCGAGGGAGGCTGAGGAAGCCGCTAAGAACGCCCCAACGGTTGAGAGCCTCTCCAAGGTCTACCTAGAGGATTATGCGCCCTCACAGGCCCTTAGATCGTCGACTATCCGCCATGCGCGCCAGCTCTCCCGCATAGCCATTGAAGCACTTGGATCGAAGAAGGTGGAGGCGGTGACCATCACCGACATTCGGAAGCTGCACGGGGACACAAGGGCCGCTGGCATCGCAAGAGGGACCAAGGGGGTCTATCAGGCCAACCGCCTCCTCGCACTGCTGAGCAAGTTGTTCTCGCTGGCGATTGAGCGGGGGTGGAGGAATGACAATCCGTGTAGGGGCGTTCGCAAGTTCCCTGAGGACCAGCGATGGCAGAACCTTAGCGAAGGCGAGGTGAAGCGGCTGCTGCGGGCCTGTGAGGACTACGCTGCGGGCCTTAGACCCGTCTCCCCTGATGATGACCCTGAGACGGTCGAGCACAAGACCAAGCCCCTCCCTGAGACTGAGAGAAGCGCAACCGACAGGGAAGCCGCTGATGCAATCCGCCTCCTTTTGTTCACCGGGGCGCGGCTTCAAGAGGTGCTCAAAGCTGAGTGGTCTCAATTCGATTTAGAACGGGGCCTTTGGCAGAAGCCCTCAGCCCACACCAAGACGAAGCGCATCCATAGGCTTGAGCTTGAGGGGCCTGCGCTTGAGACGCTCAAGGCGATGTTCGAGCGCAAGAGCCACTCGGTCTATTTGTTTCCGGGGAGCACTGAGAAGCGCCGCAAGTCGGCCCCCGTAGACATCAACTCCGGAGAGCCTGTTGGGATTGGCCCTCGCGCCGACCTGAAACACCCTTGGAGGGCAATCACAGCTCTAGCCGGGCTGGAAGGGGTGAGGCTGCACGATCTGAGGCGGACCCTCGCCAGCTTTATGCTTTCGGGCGGCTCTACGCTTGCCACTGTAGGAAAGGCGCTAGGACATACACAGGCGAGCACCACGGCGCGCTATGCCACCCTAGAGGACTCAGTACAGCGTGAGGGGCTCAAGGCGGCTGGGGAACGAATGGTCGGTAGCTCGGAGCTTTAAGATAATCTGTGAGCATAGGGCTATTCTCCGCGTGCTGCGCTTTGCTATCAGATGCGTTCAATGACTCACGGCCCTCCTCTTCTCTATGACAAGTCAGCAATGCAGAGGCTGTCGAAGGACGAGGCAAGGTGGCTCGTTCACTTCTTCATCACCCTCGTCACTCCCGTTTACGTTCGAGAAGTTCTAGGCAACATTGCGAAAAAGCCGAGGCGAGGCACGCCTGAGTCTGCTGTAGCTGCGCTAGCCGCCCGCGCTTCTGATGGTCTCGGGAACTATCTTCAGATGTCATTCCAAGCCCTAATTGATGGCGAGGTATTGGGGAATCCCGTCGAGATGAAGGGGCACCCGGTTGTTGCGGCAGAGACCTTCTTTGACGTGGAAGGTAAATTGGGGGCGGTCGTCGATGAGAGTGATGAGGAACGGGCACTCAAACGGTGGAGCGACCAGATATTCGATGATGCAGAACGTTCCCAAGGGGCAATGCTCCGTAAAAGAGCAAAGTCTGACAAGTCGCTTGAGCAGTTGGTTAGAATCTTCTCCCATTCGAGGAAGCGAGATGCCCTCTATCCTGAGACGTTGGATCAGGTGGTCGCCGCCGTAGACACGTTCCTCGATGCTCCGGGTTATCAGTTTCGCACACTCAAATTCGGATTGAGCCAATTCGAGCAGCCCGCGAAGAGCAAGAAGCATGTTGCAAAAATGTGGGTGAAATACCGCCGCCCGCCCATAAAACACTTTCTGCCGTATCTGCATTTCTGCCTAAGGCTTGCTCTTACATTGCGTTATGCAGTGGCACTCAATTTGATCGGTCAGAAGCCAACAAATCTGATTGATTTAGAGTATCTATTCTACCTGCCCTTCTGCCGCATATTCGTGTCAGCGGATAAGCTGCACCATGAGCTGGCTCCGCTCTTTCTCCGGTCCGACCAGAGATACTTCGACATTGAGAAGCTAAGGCCGGGACTCCGGGAGATAGCTTCATACTATGCGGCGAACGAGGACGAGTTAAAGAAACAAGGGTCGATGAAATTTGCCGCTTATCCGCCCCTCTCGCTTCAAACTACGATCCACGAGATTTACGACCAGATGGTTTCCGGCTGGCGCTACGATGCCGCGAACCCTCATGACGAAATGACCCCAGAAGAAAAAGAGCAGATATTCAAGGAAATGAAACCGCAGATTGAGGCAATGGAAAGAGCCTTGGCAAGGAAGCGCAATCGAGAAGGCTAGGTAGACTGTGCGGTCTTTAGAGAGCGTGTAATCCTAAAGGAAACATACCAGCCGAACAGGACCCAAAACGCTGCCTCTCCAATGGTCCACCATCCGCTACCCTCAGAGATTGCCAACCCGAGGGCTAGACAGCCGATGATGATAAAGGTGTATATCGCTAGCGGCACTGCGAACAAAGCAAGGCGCGGCCGAGACCCCACTCCAAAGGCCCCAAACAGCGTTAGAACGCCGAGCATGAGCAGCAATTGGCCATTGGTGCTGGGCCAAGGGTGCGAGGCCAGCTTGTAACCTCCAGCCGCGCAAGCGACGATGGCAGGGAGAAAGAGCGCCCCGGTGGCCTCAGCTTGATTGATTGCCTGTCGGCCATTCAATTCATCCATCACAATTCGCCCTCAACCTCTAATGACACGGACAGTAGACAGACCAATGTTCTCCAATCGTGTCAATCGGGCGAATGGATTTGGTGCGCTTACTTGGAGAGAATGTCCGCAAGGAGCGGCTGCGCCAAGGTCGAACGCAGGAGGAGGTTGCGGAGGAGGCTGGGCTAACCCGCAGCTACCTCTCTGATCTTGAACGCGGAACACGAAACCCTTCTGTTCATGCGCTGGGCTTGCTGGCTAGGGCGTTGGAGGTTGAGGCAGCGGACCTTCTCAGGCTGGCCTCAGAATAGCTCTCTGCCACTCGTAGCTACTATATAGAGACCCCCTATCGGGTCACACCCTATTGGCATCTCAGCGAGCCTTGCCAGCCGCCCCGGGCCTGCACCTAGGAAGAGAACCCCCTACCTCCACCACCTCCCCTAACCTCATCCTACTGACCAGCTTCCTTACGGAGGGTCTCCAGTAGAGAGGGTCTACCCGAACGAGCAGGGGAGGGGTCTAAGGGGAGGTGGTCAGTACCCGTACTTGTTCTTACGATCCTTGAATGCCTTCTCGCCCCCTTCCATTGTCTCAGTAATCTTCAGGCGAATATCTTGGCGGTCAATTGCGCCCGGGCCGGAGGCTGAGCGCTTAGCATCTTGTGTGATTTCCATCGACACGACCAACTCTGACGAGCCGTTTACGACGATGTTTGCATTGTGACTCGCAAAGATAACCTGTCGATGCTGCTTCGCCGAATGTAGCTTCTCGGCCAAATCAGATACGACCTTATTGTCGAGATCGCCCTCAGGTTGATCGACAAGCAGGGGTCCTCCCGCCTGTTCGAGTAGCATAAGAAGCAGGGCGGCGGCGCGCTGTCCCTCCGAAGCTTTCTCAAACGCGTATCGATTGCCTCCATCGACATAGTACAAGGACACATCGGGCTTCGGTGTTGCGGTAGCAATTGCCTCCACTCGCTGAAGATCAATTAGCTCCTTCAGGCGAGTCTTCATGTTCTCTGTCCCGCCTATCGCATTCTCTATCGTCGGAAATGCAGGAGCACCGCCACCTCCTTCTGGAGAAAGTGTCTTCCACCTTAGGAGTGAAAGGCACTCAGCCCGGATGGTGTCTAAAAATGGCCAGACCCCAGAATCCGCGAGTTGCTCGACTACTCGATGCTTGCGGGTTGCCTCTTGCGATCCAGTCTGGGCAACTAGAGCATCAATTGAGGCGTGAACCTCTGAGTGATCGCCAGCAGCAACGAATTCGGCGTCAATGCAATTGCCGGAAAGCATTTCTATTGCGCCGACCCAACGCTCAGTCGTCTTGGCACCTTCCTCAACCAGTGCCTTCAGGTTGTCGATAGCAGCATTGAATTCGCCTTGCTTCTCCGAGACGGACACCTGACGTGATTCGAGGCTTGCGATATGGCCAACTAAGGCTTGCAGCTCTTCTTGAAGTTTCGCTATTTGTGTTGTCTGGACTTTGTGCTCGGTCAACTCCTCCATCACCCTGTCACGCTCAGACTTTGCATCAATGAGGGTGCGGCCGATCTCTGCGCCTTTCGTCGCCATTCCGACGCGACGAGCCTCCAGATCCTTCCCTAGCGCTTCCACGCCACGTGAGAACACCTTTCTGAATTCTTCGTAGGCTGCTTGAAAATCCGCCGCTTCAGGAGCGGTTGACAATAGATCGACCGGAGAACGAGATGTCTGCCAAAGTCCGGTGAATTCATCTAGTACTGTTTGTGCTTGAGCTTCGGCAGCCTGCCGCTTGCCATCCAATTCTGCGAGCGCTTCATATCGTACGATATGTGCTTGTTCCTCTTTAGAAAGGGTCGGAAGAGACTTCTGAAGGGCCGCTATCCGTTGCTCCAAAGTGGCTCTGGCGGCGTTGAGCTTTCTAACCTTCTCTTCTTGTAGCCATCCATTCACAAGCGCTTGAATCGCCCTCCGAATTGCCAGCTTAGATTGCTCGATCTCATTGCTAAGCCGTCGATCTTTCCGCTTGAATTCTGGATCAACAAATTGGAGTAATTGGGATAGCTGGGCGCGGCTCCCAGCAATCTTGCCGAGTTCGGATAGTTCACCCTGACTATACACCACTGCAGGAAAGAGGGCTCGAAGTTCCGCCACTGACATCTCATGCTTGGTGCCATCAGGATAGGTTACCGTAGCGACATGTCCCGTTTCAGCTCCGCGCCTGACATAAAAGTTAGCTCGATCCTGCTCGATACCAATCTCAATTGTGGCTCCGCTAGCAACAAGCGTATCCGCAATGACACCTTTGAGCCTGTCTGATCCTGAATAGCTCCCTTTGCTGATGTCGGAACAGCTTCGCCCAAGGCCGTATGCAAGATACTCAAGGACGGTGCTCTTTCCGCTACCTCGGCCACCAATGATCGAGTTAAACTCTGGGCTGAAACGCAGTTCTTGATCGGAGAGGATCGAGGAGCCTGAAACCGATAAAGACTGCACTGCAATTGAGGGGGTGACTGGCGGAGTAATGAGTATTCGCGATGGGTGACCAAGAAAGGCTTGTCTGATGGCCTCAGCGGTCGGTTCGGCAAGCTTGATCCAGCAGCTATTGTTACCGAGCTTCGAGTAATCTGCGGATCGTGCATCGGATGTTGGCAGAGGGTAGATGTATCTATCGCCCCAATAAGGATCTTCACCAGAGAGGCGTACACGGAGCTTGTGAGGTATGGTATCGATTGATTGTCCGCAATCGACGTAGCCACCTACATAGGGCATCGCTTTGAAGTTGGCGTGTGCGCCTTGCGTGACAACCGTATGAGCTCCACCATCAGACACGTTGGGCAATACAATGAAACGGCCTCTCAGTTCTTCGACTGGCTCAAGGCGCGACGCAATGTCGGGGTAGTCGTAATCTAGCTGCGTCACTGCTGGGCCCTGCCGCGCGGACTCATTAAGGCTGGCAGCGACAATACCAAGTCTAGCCTGAGCCGTCGTACGCCATTCTGCCGCTAAATCGGCATCAAAGATAATAATGCACTGAACGCCCCCCCTGCAGGTCAATTCCATTCCGGGGAAGAACCATAAGCCAAATGATTCGTCAGCCTCATGTCGTTTGGCTGCTTCAGCCGCAACATAGGGGAACATCACCATCTCATGATGATCAGTAAGGGCAACCGCTTCTAGCCCTCTCTTGATACACCAATCGACAAACTCGTACGCCCACTTCTCTCGATCTCGATCAACATCTTCTGAAGTTGCTATGCGTCCTTGATACTCTTCACCAAGTCCAACAGGGCGTGCTCCTTTCCAACCCGGATCACGAGGAGTGTGGACTTGAAAGTCGCATTTCCTCCAATGTGCAAAACTCATTCTGTCCTCCAAAGGCGCCAAGCTTGCTCACTTGTGTGTCGCGATTTACGTCGTACACTTAAACTTAGCCAATCAAGGCATTGCTCGGGGTAACTAGTCAACATAATCCCAAGATTTATGAAACCATGACTATTTGATCTCGGCATCCATCGAGAATTTCGGCCTGCGGCCAAGTCCAGTTTTGAAGCGGCGTCGACGGTCGAATCCTATTTCACTTGAAATATGGGATTCTAGCGCCCAACTCCACTGACGCTGGTGCGGGTCTCTTATTGCGCGTCAGCAGCAAACCGAGCACGGATGGCGGAAGAGCGCTTGGGCCGTTGCCTCAGACCTGATCTGTCTCTTTCATTCCCGGGAGACGAGGGAGGTGAAGAGCCCCAAGAGGCGGCAGTCAGGAAATGGGCTGCAAAATGCGAGCCCCAAGGCAGGCAAAGCCGTAAGAACCTTGGGTATCTGGTGGATGGTCACCCCGCGCCATCCGACCGGGCTCCTGCGGGACTGGGTTGAAACCTTGTCACCTTTAGGAGACTGCAACATGCCTAACCTCAATCAAATCAGCTCAATTGCGCGCTTCCCAATCTGCCCCAACTGCGGTGCATTCGAAATCCGACCCGCATTCGATGGCCCAATATGCTTTCGGGAGAATGGCAAAAGCGCTGTTGAGATACCCAGAAGTCAAGCGGCGGCATATGTCCGATTTGTTTCGCAAGCGCCGGGACTCGTCCTCAATAGACACCTATACCGTGCGTTGGGCGACAGCGATCAGTATAGCCGCACGGTCGATACGATTTGGGATCGTTACGGCTCGCTCATCCATAGCAAGCACTTCGCCAAACAAAATGAACCGGGAGTATTCGCTGCCTATTCGATTGGGGAGGGCTTTCGCGTTTGGGAACCTCAAGCCGACGGAGGCGGGAATGATGAGTAGTTCAGTCAGCCGCCAGCGCTTGCAAAATTTGGCCCAAACTTCCGAGGCCCCGCAAATAAGTGAGAGCGACCGTGCCAGTCCCCCCTTACCCGGGTCTAGGCGGGCCCCGGCCTCTTTGTCGAAGAGAGGCGGTGGCAATGCTTGAACCGCTCCTGACAACCGACCAAGCCGCAGCCTGCCTTGGCACGACCAAGCGGACCCTTGAGGCGTGGCGTTATGAGGGAGGCGGGCCTGTGTTCGTAAAGCTAGGCGGGCGGTTGGTCCGCTACAGACCACGCGATCTAGAGGCCTTTGTCGAGGCGGGCGAACAGGTAAACACTGGAGGAGGCAGACCCGTCTAGTTTCCTGCGGAGTGGTTGCCTTGCGGTTGCCACTTCGCCCTCCACCACCTCCTGAGAGGCAAGGACATTAAGTTTCTCTTGTATTTCAGGAGGATGGATGGTGAGCCCTGCTGGGTTCGAACCAGCGACCTACTGATTAAAAGTCAGTTGCTCTACCGACTGAGCTAAGGGCCCCCTGAGGGTCACGGCGCGGCGGTTCGCGGCGCTGTGCGGAGCGCTCACCTAGGCAGGGTCGGCCTCACCGTCAAGCGTGACTTGCGCGGGCGGCGAAATTGCCGCTTCGCTCGGCGTCAATGATTGCCCAATCTTCGCCGATCTTGCACTTGGCCGGTGCGCCTTGCGGAGTAACTGGCGGGCCAATTTTCAATGCCTTGTTCTATCTTGGGGCGCCCTTCGCCAGCCGAGCGGCGAGTTGCCGCACACTCAGCCCGGTTTCCGGGTCGCGCCAATCGCCTGCAATGCTCGCCGCCGGACCCAGCACGAAATCGCGGTGGCGAAATTCGGGGTGCGGGATGGTGAGCTCGGGCGAGTGATAAGTGCCCCCGCTCCAAAGCACGATGTCGAGGTCCAGCACCCGCGCACGCCAGCGTTGTCCGCGCCGCTCGCGCCCGAATTTGCGCTCGATATCCTGCATCAGCAGCAGCATGCCGCGCGGCTCCATCGTGCCGCGCACAATCGCGGCTCCATTGGCATATTCGCGGCTGGAAGGGCCAATCGGGCGGCTCGCAATCGGCTTTGCGACCGCGACCACTTCGATCCCGACAAGCGAAATCATTTCCGCCGCACGCGCCAGCACTTCGCGCGGTGGCCCGTGGCGGTGCGAGCGCATATTGCTGCCCAGCGCGATCAGATAGGTGTGTATCACGATAAGGAGTTACGAAAGCCGAACGGACTTAGATGTCTTCGGCGATGCGCGAATAAAGCTGCGGGCGGCGATCGCGGAAGAATCCCATGCCCGCGCGGTGTTTGGCCGCCTGCGCGAGATCGAGCGCCGCGGTGAGAACGCCTGTCTCCTCAGCGCCGAAACTGGCGAGCAGATCGCCCCATTCGTCGCTGATGAAGGAATGGCCGTAAAAGCTTTGCGCGCCCTCTGGGCCTTCAGTTCCGATCCGATTGGCGGCCATCACCGGCATGCAGTTCGACACCGCATGGCCGATCATCGCGCGCCGCCACATGCGGCTGGTGTCAAGGTCGGCATCATAGGGCTCAGAGCCGATGGCGGTGGGGTAGAGCAAAACTTCCGCCCCTTTGAGCGCCATCACCCGCGCGCATTCGGGATACCACTGGTCCCAGCAAATGCCGACGCCGATGCGCACCGTGCTGCCATCATCGGCGGCGACGTCCCAGACCTTGAACCCGTCATTGCCGGGGCGGAAGTAGAACTTTTCCTCATAGCCCGGACCATCGGGAATGTGGCTCTTGCGGTAAGTGCCCGCAATCGCGCCGTCGGCTCCGATCATGGCGAGCGTGTTGTAATAATGATGCCCGTCGCGCTCAAAGAAGCTGGTCGGGATCGCAATTGCGTGCTTCGCTGCCAGTTCCTGCATCGCCAGCACCGAGGGATGCTCTGCCGTAGGGCGGGCGAGCGCGAACAGCGCCTCGTCTTCCTCGCGGCAGAAATAGGGGCCGGAAAAGAGCTCTGGCGGCAGGACAAGCTTTGCCCCGCGCGCAGCGGCCTCTTCGACCAATGCGGCAACCGCAGCGATATTTTCGGCCTCGTCCTCGCTTGCAAGCGGGAGCTGAAGGGCGGCGACAGTGAGTGTGCTCATGCGCCGCCCGATAGCGATTTAGTCGGCCTTGCGGAAGAGCAGCGTCATCCGGTCGCTTTCGCCGATGGCGAGATATTCGGCACGGCGCGGGTCATCTTCGCCGGTGGTCAGCACGGGCGGCAGCGTCCACACGCCGCGCGCCCAGTCCGCTGGATCGTTCGGATTGGCGTTGATCTCGGAAGAATCGACCAATTCAAAGCCGTTGGCGGCAAAGATCGCGACGACTTGCGCGGTCTTCATATAGCCAAGCGCAGAGCCGTAATCGTAATCCGGTGCATCATCGGGTTTGCGGTGCTGGACCACGCCGACCATGCCGTCATCCTTCAGCATGGTGCGCACGGCGTCGAGCACATCATCAGCGACGTTGCCATTGGCAAGGCCGTGCATCGAGCGGAAGATCAACACGCGGTCGACCGTGCCGTGGACGCTTTCAGGCATCTCATCGATTTCGAACACGGTATTGGGGTCAACTTCCATGCCCGATCCCTCTTCCATCCCGCGGATGAAGTTTTCGGTCCAAGCCTTGGAGCGAGCCTCTTGCGCACGGCTGCGATAGGTGCGCGCGTCGCTGTCTCCGTTGAAGGCAATGTAAGTGCCCTGCGGCATGATCCACGGCGCGAGCACGCGGGTGTACCATGCGCCGCCCGGTCCATATTCGGCCACGGTCATGGTCGGTTCAACCTGAAAAAACGCCAGTGTTTCAGCAGGGCGGCGATATTGGTCGCGCGCACGATCATCGTCGCGATGTTCCATTGCGAGCACTTGTTCAAGCGTCGGAGCAGCAGTGTCGGTGTGTGCTTCGGCGGCCAGCGGGCCGGAAAAAGTGACAAGCGCGGTACCGGCGGCAAGCGCGGCGATGGGAGCCAAAAGGGCAAGTTTCATGGGTTCAGTCCTCTCCAGTCGAAATACGTGGCTACCTCCTGACGCCAAGGCGGGCGAAAGACAAGATGCGCTGCTGCGAGGGCTGGTCGCTCTGGCAATCCCTGTCGTCCGCACTATGTCGTTCATCGAAAAGGAGATCAGAGCGGTATGGAACAGGCAATCATCGCAGGCGGATGTTTCTGGTGCACCGAAGCGGTGTTCCGCGATGTCATCGGCGTGAGCGAAGTCGAAAGCGGCTATATTGGCGGGCATGTCGCCAGCCCGACCTACAAAGAGGTCTGCACCGGATCGACCGGCCATGCCGAGGGTATCCGCGTTACCTTTGACCCCGCGCAAATCACTCTACCCGAGATTTACGACGTCTTCCTCGGCACCCATGATCCGACCCAGCTGAACCGGCAGGGCAATGATGTCGGCACCCAATATCGCAGCGCGATCTTCCCTTTGTCGGACGATCAGAAGGCAGAGGCGGAGGCCGCAATCGAACGCTGGAATGCGGACAATTCCGGCACGGCTGTCACCACCGTGGAAGGCCCCGCAGAATGGTATCCGGCAGAGGATTACCATCAGGAATATTGGGACGGCGAAGGCCAGCGCAATCCCTATTGCCTCGCGGTGATCCCGCCCAAGATCATGAAGCTGCGCAAGAGCTTCCAGAAATATGTGAAGGACTAGGGCAGCCATGCCCGCGCTCGATCGATCCTATGTCTCCGATTGCGCGATAGAGCCAGGCGGTTCGGTCGCCTTCACCTGCTCGACCGATAGCGGCGAATGGCCATGGCTGGCGCTTCCCGCGCAGCATCCGCTGGTGATCCAGACCCAGAATTTCTGGTGCAGCGTCGGCGCGACCCAGGCAGCGCGCACCCGCGATGACAGCAAGTGGAGCGCGCTCACCTGGACCGATTGGGTGCTGGGCGACCGCGATGCGGGAATGGCTGTTCGCGGCGTGTTTGAGCGGACCGGAGAGGGCGACAAGCTCGATTTCTGCACCCGCCTGTTCGATGCGCAGGACCGGCTGATCACGCGCATTCGCGGCAAGGGTGTGGTGTTCCGCACGCGCAATTTCGAAAGCTGGCGCGGCAAGTCCAAAGCCGATGTGCGAAGCTCCGCGCCTGACCACAGCACCTTCACCTATGCCCCGCGCGAGGCTCTGGGACTGCCGGAGGCGGAACCTCCCTTGCTCGCGCCACTGGAGGAAGTCGGCGGCACGCTCCGCAGCGCCGCTCTGGTCACGCGCGAGAACGGCCTGATGCCGGGCCATCCCTATTTCAGCGGTTCAGGCGATCATGTGAACGCGCCGCATCTGGCCGAGATCGGGCGGCAAGCGGCCTATCTGGTGAGCGAGGGCGAGGCGCGCACCATCGCGCACACCATCACAGGGGCCGAGATGGACATGCACCGCTATATCGAGCTGGGCACGCGGATCGACATCGCGATCGAGCGGCCATCAGCGAGCAGTGTTGAACTCACCGTGTCGCAGCTTGAGCGATCCTGCGCGAAAATCGCGATGGAGTGGGGCTAGCGCTTCTTCCAGCGGGCGATAAAGAACCCGTCGAGCCCGCCCTGATCGGCCAGCATTGCCGGATCGGTACGCAGCCAGCCTTCTGCTGAGGGCTTCAGGCCAGCGGGAAGTTCTTCTGCGGTGATCGGTGCAAGCGCGAGATCGCTGTTTTCGCTCAGCCACGCCGCCTGTTCCTCGCCCTCTTCGGCCTCCAGCGAGCACACCGCATAGAGCAGTGTGCCTCCGGGCTTCAGCCACGCGACCGCGCGCAGCAGCAGCGATTGCTGGAGCTCGATCATCTCGCCGATCTGGCGCGGGCCGATGCGGTGGAGCACGTCGGGGTGGCGGCGGCAGGTGCCGGTCGCGGTGCACGGCGCGTCGAGCAGGATCACGTCGAATTGGTGCTTCGGCTCCCACGCCATCGCATCGGCGCGCACGGGCGAGGCCTTGAGGCCAGTGCGTTTGAGGTTGGCCTTGAGCACATCAAGACGGCGCTTCGACATGTCGAGCGCGGTCACTTCGAAGCCCGCTGCTGCGAGCGCCATCGTCTTGCCGCCCGGCGCAGCGCAGAGGTCAAGCGCGTGCCTGCCTTCCCCAGCACCCAGCAGCGACGGCGCGATCTGCGCGGCGAGGTCCTGCACCCACCACGCGCCGTCGTCATAACCGGCAAGCTGTTCAACCGGCGTCCCGCGCGGCACGCGGACATGGCCCGTGGCGAGGCTGATCCCGCCCAGCTTCGCCTGCCATTCGGCGGTTTCCTCTGGCCGCAAAAGCGCCAGATCAACTTCGGGCGGGTGGACCAGACCGGCGGCGATGGGCGCAGCGCGCTCACCCCAGCGCTCCACCACCCGTTCGGGCAAGGTCGGCACTTCGGGCAAAGTCACTTCGCGCTTGGTCAGCGTTGAAAACACCCCATGCGCAAGCCGCCTCGGCCCGCCAGAGAGCAAGTCCAGCCCCGTGGCGAGCACTGCGTGCGGCGGTGTCTCCAGCCTGAGCGCTTGGGCCAGCATCATGCGCAGCACCATGCGCGGCTTGGCATCGTCAGGCAGGCGTTTCTTGGTCGCGCTGTCGATCAGAGCGTCGATATCGGTAAGCCAGCGCAGGCTTTCCCCCGCAATCGCGCGCGCCAAGGCCTGGTCCTTGCCGTCGCGCACATCGCGCAAGGCAGAGGGCGCCGCTTGTTCGAGCGTCTCGCCCCGGCGCATAACCGCGTCGAGCATTTTGAGCGCGGCGCGGCGCGCGTGAATTCCGGAAGGTTGAGCCATCGCGCGCGGCTCTAACCGTGCTTGCAACCAAGCGCCAGCGCGCGCATGGATAAAGCGACATGACCAAACAAAAATCCCCCCAGAAGTCTCGGGCAGCTAAGACCTTCAAGAAGCCCGCGCACTGGTCCAACGACCCCGCGCCCGAGCCGAAGCCGGTGAAGCACGACGAGAAGCTCTCCCCCACCCGCTATGGCGACTGGGAGAAGGACGGGATCGCGGTGGATTTTTGAGGGCTAGTGATCTCACTGAAGATCACCAGACGGTTGCGTAGCAACCGCAAGGGCGACCGCCCGCCCGCAGCGACGCGACCTTTAGGTCGCATGAGCGAGGAAATCGCAGCGCGGAGCCGCTGCGGAAATCAAAGACTCTTAAACTCCACCCTCAGCCCGTCTTTCGGCTGCGGGATCGGCCATGGTTGCCATTCGGGCGTGTAGCCTTCTGCTGCTTTGACGCGGTAGCGCTGGAGCAGCTGCACCATCAGCACCTTCACCTGCATATAGGCAAAGTGCAGACCCAGGCACATATGCGCGCCGCCGCCAAAGGGGACCCAGGCATATTTGTGCCGCGCCTTCACCTTGTCGGGCGTGAAGCGCATCGGGTCGAACACCGCCGGATTGTCCCAGTATTCCTCCGAATGGTGGGTCCAGTGGATGTTGATACCGACCATCTGGCCTGCCGGAATGTGATAGCCCCCAAACTCGAAATCCTTCAGCGCGCGGCGCGGCATGGAGGGGACAGGGGGGATCATCCGCAGGGTCTCTTTGAAGAACATCTCGGTCAGATCGAGCTTGCCCAGATCGTCGTAGGAAAGCGGGCGCGGATTGCCGTCTGCGTCGGGGCCGCCGGTGACTGCGATCACCTCTTCGCGCAGCTTCTCCTGCCATTCGCTCTGGGTCGCAAGGTAGAACAGCATCGACGTCGCAGAGGATGTGATCGTGTCATGCGCGGCCATCAGCAGGAAGCTCATATGGTCGACCACCTGGTCCACCGGCAGCAGCGAGCCGTCCTCGCGCGTCGCATTGGCGAACTGGCTGAACATGTCCTGGCCCCGAGTGCTATCGGCGCCTTCCGCGCGGCGGCGATGCGTTTCCTTGGTCAGATAATCGACCATATAGGCGCGGCCATCGACGCCCTTTTTCATCTTGGTAAAGGGCAAGGGCGTGCGAATTGGCGCGACCGAGGCCTGCACCATATCGACAAAGGCCTGATTGATTGCGTCGGCTTCCGGCCCCCACGGAATGCCGAGAAAGCTCTCCGCAGCCAGATCGAGCGTCAGCTGCTTGATCGCGGGCTGGAACTTCATCGGACCGGCCCAGCCTTCAACCTCACGCGCGATACCGGAATTGAGCGAGCCCATATAATGCCGCATCGGCCCCGGCTTGAACGCGATAGACAGTGCGCGCCGGTCAATCCGGTGGTGGTCGAAATCGATCAGCATCAGCCCGCGCGGGAACAGCTGGTCGAGCACCGGACCCCAGCCCTGTTCGCTGGAGAAGATCTTGTCCTTGTTGAACAGCACCAGCTCGTTCGCATCCGCGCCGATCAGCGCAACATTCCAGCCGCCAAAGGCGTGGGTCTTGTAAACCTTGCCGTATTTCTCAACCATGCGCTGGGTGAAGCCGTGCGGGTCGGCGAGCTGGCGGAATGTGTTGCCCACCAGCGGCCAGCCGGCCTCGCCCGGAATATGCGCGATCGCGGCTTCATCGGGCAGACCTTCGCTCCAATGGTCGAAGCTTTGCGCTTCATTGGCAGCGTCGGCGGGCTTGTCGGCAGGATTGGCGAGGGTGGCCATTTCAGGCGAACTCCGAGGGTGTGGGTGGGCAGCAAGAACGCTCTATCCTGCCCTTAACTTACCACAGTGTAAATAAGCCTCGCATGAATACGATAGGATCAATCCGCCCAGTTGGGCCAAAGATCAGAGCCAGCCGGAAAGCTCGCGCCGCACAACCTGATCGAGCATCTGCACCCCGTCGGCTGACACGTTGAGGCAGTCGAGAACCGCATAATCGCTCCCGCCCGCCTCGAGGAAGATGTCGCGGCCTTCGAGAGCCAGCTCTTCGAGCGTCTCGACGCAATCGGCCGAGAAGCCGGGAGCCGCGACGACGAGGCCTTTGGTGCCCTTGGCGCCCTCCGCCTCCAATGTGGTGTCGGTGGCAGGCTCAAGCCACTTCGCCTTGCCAAAGCGCGACTGAAAGCTGGTCGCAAAACGCACGCCGGCAAACTCTTCTCGCGCGGCGAGCCGTTCCTGCAAAAGCCGCGAGGTCTTCATGCAGTGGCAGTGATAGGGATCGCCCAGCTCAAGCGTGCGCTGCGGCATTCCGTGGAAGCTTAAGAGCATCACTTCGGGCTTGAAGGCGAGCGTGCCAACCTGCCGCGTCAGATCGCGGGCGAGCGCATCGAGATAGGCCGGATCGTCGTGATAGGGCGGCAGGAAGCGCAAAGCCGGTTGCCAGCGCAGCTCTGCCATGATCCGCGCCACTTCGTCGAAAACGGTCGCGCTCGTCGCGGCGCAATATTGCGGATAGAGCGGCGCGATCAGGATGCGGTCGCAGCCCTTTTCGGTCAGCTCGCCGATCCGCCGCTCAATCGACGGTGAGCCATAGCGCATGGCGTAGTCCACCACCGCAGCTTCGCCCAGCGCATCCGCCACCGCCTCTGCCTGCCGCGAGGTGATATCGGCCAGCGGCGATCCGCGATCCGTCCAGACCTTCTTATAGGCCTTGGCGCTTTTCTTGGGCCGCGTGTTTAGGATGATCCCGCGCAGGATCGGCTGCCACGCAATCGGCGGAATTTCGATCACGCGCCGGTCGGACAGGAACTGTTTGAGATAGCGCTTCACCGACTTCGCATCGGGCGCATCAGGCGTGCCGAGATTGACCAGCAACACGCCGACCTTGCCGCTCTTTACTGGCGGGTGGTCACTAGGAAGGTTCTGCTCGCTCCAGGTCATAACCCGTCCGAAAGTAGGGGCAGTCGCCGCAGCCGCAAGCCTGTCGCGGAAAACAGCGCATTGGCTATCGCAGGCGGCGCAACCGCTACGCCCAGCTCTCCGGGGTCGGCAGGGGCGGCTCCGGAAGGTATGAAATCCACCTCGATCTCGGGACATTCGGCCAAAGATGGCAGGCCCAGATCGGCATAGTCGAAGCTCGCCGGAAGCCCGCCGCGCATCTTGAGCGCATTGCCCAGCGCCATGCCGAGGCCGAACAGCAATCCGCCCTCAATCTGTTGGCGGGCAATGTCGAGATTGATGATCCGCCCGATATCGACCGCTGCCGAAAGCCGCGTAACCCGCACGCCGCCCTCTCCCTGCCGCGCAGTCGCAACGCAGGCAATCCGCCCGCCTGTCTCCCCATCGCCGATCCGGTGGCAGGCAATCCCCTGCCCGCTCTGGTTCACCCCGCCATTCCACTCGGCCATCGAAGCCGCGCGCTGCAGGCAAGCGGCGAGGCGGATATCGCTGCCCAGCATCGACATGCGGTAGGACAAAGGCTCGCGCGCAGCGCTTGCGGCGACCTCGTCGATGAAGCTTTCGATCGCGAAGGCACCGGGCACATGGGAATTGCCGCGCACCCGCCCGACCGGCTGGCCGATCTCGACCGGAATGTGGCGCACCGTGACACTGGGCAGCTCGTAAGGCGGCACCGCGCCTTCGCAGGCCAGCGCATCCTTGCGGCCCGAGCTTTCGCGGATTGCGGCCCATGCGGTGCGATTGCCGAACAGCCGCTCGCCAAATTCGTGGCTCGCAGGCGGGGTCGCGATCCGCAGCTTGAGCGCATCGATGGCTCCGTCGCCAGCCGCTGAAAGCTGCGCGCCAACCAGCGTATAGGCCGGTGCGCGTGGGCGCGAGCGGATCATTTCCTCGCGCCGCTTCCATGTCAGCTGAACCGGGCGGTCGAGCGTCTTGGCGATATGCACGACTTCTATGGCGTGATCGTGTTCGAGCCGCGCGTCGAAGCTCCCGCCTGCGGGCATGGGGTAGAGCGCAACGTCCTCGGCCGCGATGCCGACCGCACGGGCGGCGGCGATGCGGGTCTGTTCAGGGGCTTGGCTGGCGATCCACAATTCGAGCCGCCCGTCCTTGTAACGCGCGGCTGCGGTCGCGGTTTCGAGCGGGGCGGCATGGGCCGGTTCGATCTCGTATCGGCGGGCCAGATCGACCCGCGTCATCGCCTCTTCGCCAAAGCCGGTTTCGGCGATCTTGAACGAGTCCCCACTGGTCAGGAATGTGTCGAGCCTGCCTGCCACATCGTCGCTATCGACCGGAAAGCTGGTGGTGAACTGCGGCTGCATCGCGTCGAGCGCGCGTTCGGCGCTCCACCATGTCGTTGCCGCGACGGCGAGCCAGCGCGATGTCTTGACCGCGCCGACCAGCCCTCGAATGCCTTCGGCGCCGCTTTCGTTGAAGCCGGTCAGCTCGCTGCCATTGTTGGGACCGTGGCGGATCGCGGCAAAGACCATGCCGGGCAGCCGCACATCGCCTGCGAACATGTAACTGCCATCGACTTTGGAGGGCAGGTCGATGCGCGGATAAGCGGCGGCGGCATTGTCCGATCCAACCGTGCTTGCATTGACGGTCGAAATGCTCGGCCCCTGCGCTTCGCCTCCTACGCCAAGCAGCGGCGATTCGCTCGGAGCTTCAGGTCTGATCGGCGGGGGACTGGGCGGCGATTGCTCGGCAGCGCCTGCGGCGAGCTCGCCAAATGTGGCGCTGTTGTCGCGCCAGCGTACGATCCCGCGCGAAACCTCGCATTCCTCCCACGAAGTGCCCCAACGGTCTGCCGCTTCGAGCGCCAACATTGCGCGCGCCGCCGCCGCAGCCTCCCGGCAGGGCGCCTCATAGGCGGCGAGCGAGGTGCCGTCCGCAGTCGCGGTAAAGCGCGAATTGCGGGCGAATTGCCGCGCGAACATGTCGTCCGTGGTCTCGGACAAACCCGATGCGAGCGGCTCCCACAATTCGGTCCAGCGTTTCGCCAGCGGGACATTGGGATAGGCCGCCGCAACCGGCGCAGGCTCGACCGCGATCTGCCGCCAGTCCGCGCCCAGTTCCTGCGCGACGATCTGCGGCAGCAAGGTCGTGATCCCTTGCCCCATTTCGAGCTGCGGCACCGCGACCGTGACTACGCCGTCCTCGGCAATCTTGATCCACGCATCGTAAACATGCTCGCCCGCCGACGGTTCGAGCGGGTTGGGATAGGAGCGCGGCAGGAACCACCACGCGACGATCAAGCCGCCGCCCACAGCGGCTCCTGTCATCAATCCCCGGCGCGATACCTGCATGCGCTTAGACAGCCCCGCTCGTCAGCCAGCGGTCGAGCTTGTCGGCAATCGCAAGGAACGGCGCGGCCCCTTCGCCATCGCCGGCCGCAGGCGGCGTGCCAGCATCACCGGCAATGCGCGTTTCCATCGTCAGCGGCACGCGGCCAAGGAACGGGATTTCGAGCGATGCGGCGAATCTTTCCACCCCGCCAGTGCCAAAGGGATCGCTGATCTCGCCGCAATGGGGGCAGGCATAGCCCGCCATATTCTCAACCAGACCGATGATCGGCACTTCGCCATCGTCGAACAATTGCCCCGCGCGCGCCGCGTCGAGCAGCGCGAGGTCTTGCGGGGTCGAAACCAGCACCGCGCCGTCAGGCTTGGCATCGGCCATCATCGTGATCTGCACATCGCCTGTGCCCGGCGGCAGGTCGATCAGCAGCAGTTCGGTATCGCCCCACGCCGCGTCGATCAGCTGGCTCAGCGCCTTGCCCGCCATCGGCCCGCGCCATGCGAGCGCTTTGCCCGGTGCGACCAGATTGCCCATTGAGAGCACCTTGACCCCGTGCGGGCTGTCAATCGGGACCAGCTTGTCGCCCTCAACCCTCGGCTTTTCGCGGTCGACTGCGAGCAGGCGCGGCTGCGAGGGCCCGTAAACATCGCCGTCGATCACCCCGACCTTGCGTCCCTTGCGCGCCAGAGCGACCGCGAGATTGGTGGTGAGCGTCGATTTGCCCACGCCGCCTTTGCCCGATCCGACCGCGATCACCATGCGCCGCTTGCGATCCGCGATCAAAGCGACGCGAACTTCGTCAACTTGCGCCAGTTCGCCAACCGCATTTTCGATCAGCCCTTCAAGCTCCTCGCGCGCTTTCGCGCCCAGATCGCCGGCTTCGGCAACGATAATCGCGCGGCGCTCCTTGATCCGCGCGGAACGCAGCCGCCCGTGGATCTCCACCGGCAGGCATTCGCGGATAAGCGTCTCTTCTTCGGACGGATTTCGCCCTGGATCATCAGTTTGAGTCATGAAGTTGGCCCTCTACCACCAATTTCGCTTAGCCAACCCCTGTTTTTCCTCAATCGGCGTTCCTATAAGAGGTGCATGCGTATTTTCGATGGTTTCAAGAAAAATCTTGGCCTTGCAATGGCAGGCAAGAAAAATCCCTGGGGTAAGCCGGGGAGTGATGGTGGCTCTGGCGGCAGCGACGGCTCGGATGGAGAACCGCCTTCGGGCGGCTCCGACGACGGACCCAAGGAAGGGCCGCGCAATCCGTGGCTGCCCGGCGGCGGCGATGGCCAGAAACGCGGCGGGCGCAAATCCGCCAGCATCGAAGACATCTTCAAGAACCGCGGACCCGAAGGCCCCAACCGCACTGGCGGCGGCGGCGGAGCGGGCTTCCGCATTCCCGAGCGCCCCGGTGGCGGTTCGTGGCTTCCGGTCCTCGCAGTCGGCGCAGGCCTCGCATGGCTCGCCTTTAGCAGCGTCCACTTCATCCAGCCGGGTGAGCAGGCAACCGTCACCCGCTTTGGCGGCGAATATGTCGACACTTTCAATCAGGGCACCAACTGGTCCCTTCCGTGGCCGATCAGCATTGTCGATATTGAAAATGTCGAAGCCGCGCGGATTGAGGAAGTGCCGAGCAAGCTGATTCTCACCGGCGACCAGAACCTCGTCGACCTTTCTTACTCTGTGCGTTGGAATATCAGCGACCTTCCGCTGTTCCAGTTCCAGCTCGAAGACCCGATCGAAACCGTTCGCGAGGCTGCCGAGACCGCGATGCGCTCCTCGGTCGCGGAAAAGACATTCGACACCGTGATCTCGGGTGAAGGCCGCGCCGACATTCAGGCCAATGTGCAAACCCGCATGCAGGACATCCTCGATGGCTATGGCGCAGGCATTGCCGTGCTCGCTATCGAAGTCGACGAAACCGACCCGCCTGAAAATGTGGTCGAGGCGTTTAACGACGTGCTCGCCGCGCAGCAGGATGCCGAACGCGCGCTCAACGGCGCGCGGCTTTATGCACAGCGCCAGTTGGCAACGGCAGAAGGTAGCGCGGAAGAGTTCAATCAGCTTTATGCCGAATACCGCCTCGCTCCCGAAGTGACGCGGCGCCGGCTCTATTACGAGACAATGGAAACCGTCCTGTCGCGCACGAACAAGACCATAATCGATGCCGACGGGGTCACGCCCTATCTTCCCTTGCGCGAAGTCGAGCGCGAGCGAACCATAACCGTGCAGCCCCCGACACCGGCTACCGAACAGGGAGGCCAGTAAGATGCAAAACATCTGGACCCAATACCGCATTGCGATTGTCCTGGCCGCAGTCTTTCTGGTCGGGCTGGCATCGACTTTATTCGTGACGCCTGAAACCAAGCAGGCGGTTATCATCCGTACCGGTGAGCCGCTCGATATCGTCAATATGTATCGCCCGGATCAGCCCTTTGGCCAGACCGGTGCGGGCATCTGGTACCGCATTCCATTCGTGGACCGCGTCCAGATGGTAGAGCGCCGTGTGCTCGATCTCGACATGGACAACGAACAGGTGCTCACCAGCGATCAGCAACGCCTGCGGGTGAACGCCTATGCTCGCTATCGCATCATCCAGCCTGTCACGATGATTGAACGTGCGGGCGATGAAGGTCAGCTCAACACGCAGCTTGCCCGTATCCTTCGCTCGGTATTGCGGCAGGAGCTGGGTCGCCGGACCTTCGCCAGCCTGCTCACCGCCGAACGCGGCAGCGCGATGACCGAGATCCGCGACAGCCTCGACACGCAGTCGCGCGAATACGGCGTGCAGATCATCGATGTGCGGATCAAGGCGGCCGACCTGCCCGAAGGCACGCCGCTGACGGCTGCGCTCAACCGGATGATTTCGGAGCGGCAGGAACAAGCGGAAACGATCCGTGCGCAGGGCCGCAAGAATGCGCAGATCATCCGCGCAGAGGCCGATGCCGATGCGGCGTCGACCTATGCAGAGGCTTACGGCAAAGACCCGCAATTCTACGATTTCTATCGCGCGATGGAGAGTTATCGGCGGACCTTTGTTGACGGCAGCGGAGACAGCACAATGGTGCTCGATGCCGACAATGCATATTTCAACCAGTTCAACGGGCGATAGGCGTCCGGCGAATTGCCACGCACCGACGAAACGCTGACATGGTGCGACCGACTACAACTGTGTTCAATCGCGGTTAAGTGCGTCTGCCCTGATAGTGGACACGTATTTGTAACGTAATCGGAGCGCCCTTTGACGGCGCTCTACTATGGAAGGAACGAGAGGACGTGAGCAACGTGCGGTATGTTTATGGACTGACGAGCGCGCTTTTGGTGGGGGGTGCGGCGGTCTCGCTGATGACCGGATTCCCCGCAGGCGCGCAGGTGGCGCAAAACGACAGCGCGGTGATGGACCGGGTGGTGCCGATCGAAGGCGCTCCGGCAAGCTTCGCCGACCTGACCGAACAATTGCAGCCGGCGGTGGTGAACATCGCCACGCGCCAGTCGATCCAGGTCAACCGCAATCCTTTCGCCGGCACGCCCTTTGCCGAACTGTTCAATCGGCGCGGCCGCAGCGACGAACCGCAAACGCGCGAGGCGCAATCGCTGGGTTCGGGCTTCATCATCAGCGCCGATGGCTATGTCGTGACCAACAATCACGTTGTTGCGCCCGATAACCGCGCGACGCTTGAAGAAATCACCGTCACCATGCCTGACGGCACCGAATACGAAGCTGAACTGGTCGGCGCGGATGCGCAGTCGGACCTCGCTGTGCTCAAGATCAATTCGGACCAGTCCTTCCCCTTTGTGCGTTTCGGCGATTCGGCGCAGACCCGCGTGGGCGAATGGGTGGTTGCAATCGGCAATCCCTTCGGGCTTGGCGGAACGGTGACTTCGGGCATCGTCTCGGCGGTCTATCGCAACACCGGTCAGGGCGGCGCCTATGACCGTTTCATCCAGACCGATGCCAGTATCAATCGCGGCAATTCGGGCGGGCCTTTGTTCGACATGCGCGGCAATGTGATCGGCATCAACAATGCGATCTTCTCGCCTTCGGGCGGCAGCGTCGGGATCGGCTTTGCCATCCCCAGCGAAATCGCCGAGCCGATTGTCGCGCAGCTGCGCGAAGGGCGCGAGATTGAGCGCGGCTTCCTTGGCGTGGGCCTCGAATCCATGACCGATGATCTCGCCGACTCGCTCGGCGTTCCGCGCAATCGCGGCGAGATCGTGCAGTCGATCCAGCCCGATAGCGCAGCGTCCAATGCGGGCCTGCGCGAAGGCGACATCATCACCAGCATTAACGGGCAGGATGTGACCTCGGACCAAACGGTCTCCTTCCTCGTCGCCAATATCGCGCCGGGTGAGAGCATTCCGATCGAAGTGCTGCGCGATGGGCGTTCGCTCACCGTCAACGCGACCCTTGGCCGCCGCCCGAGTGAGGCTGAACTCGCCCAGCAAAACCAGAATTTCGACCCTGACAGCGAAGAGGTTATGGAGCCAGACGAATCCGACACCATGATCGCTGAAGTGCTCGGCCTGCAAGTGCTCGAAATGACCCCGCAGATCGCGCGCAGTCTGGGCGTGGGCGCTGATACGGAAGGTCTGGTGATCGGCGCGGTTGATCCCAATTCGGATGCGGGCCGCAAGGGCCTGCGCCGGGGCGACATCATCCTGTCCGCCAATTATCAGGTCGTCAGCACGATCGAAGGCCTGCGCGAGCAGGTGACCGCTGCACAATCCGACAACCGCGAAGCCGTGCTGCTGCGCATCCAGCGCCGCGGCGCTCCCCCGCGCTTTGTGCCGGTGCGGATGAGGTAAGAAGGGCTAGCGTGAGTTCCTGCGAAGGCAGGAACCCATTGCAAGCCTTGCGAATGGACTTCTGCTTCCGCAGGAACTCACGACCAAACAAAAACCCCCGGAAGCACTTCGCTTCCGGGGGTTTTGTTTTCGCTAGAGCGCGTCGAGGAAATCGTCATCCACCCGCTCGCCATCAGGCGGAGGTCGCGGGGGCGGAGCGGGCGGCGCTCTGGGCTCGTTTCTCGGTCCATCCCCGCTCACCGGAGCGCCGATGGCCTCCTCCAGAAAGTCCTCGCTCACCGCAGGCGGCGGCTCGGCAACGGGCGGCGGGCGCTCGCCTTCGATGTCAAAGTCGGGTGAGGACGGATCGCGGCGACCCGGTTCGATCAGATTGCCTTGCTCGTCGATGAAATAGTAATCGTCCGGATCGCCGAACAGCGCCTCTTCATCGGGTTCAAGCCGCCATTCGGGCAGGTTCAGCTCGACATCGAACTCCTCTACCGCGCGGTCCTTCACCGCATAGCGCATATAGGCGGAAAAGGCCTGCGCGGGCGCACGACCGCCCTGCAATCCGGGCACAGCGCGCGCATCGTCGCGGCCCATCCACACGCCGGTGGTGATCCCGCTGGAAAAACCGACAAACCACCCGTCCTTGTTCGAACTGGTCGTGCCGGTCTTGCCCGCAACCGGCCTGCCGATCTGCGCCGCACGCCCCGTTCCTGTTTGCACGGCGGCTTGCAGCAAATCGGTGATTCCGGCGGCAACGTAATCGGGCACCAGCTGCGTCTCGCGCGCGCTTTCATGCTCGTAAATCACCTCACCATCGGCGGTCTGGACGCGCACGATGCCGTAGGGCTCGACCGCCGTGCCCTTTGCGGAAACGGCGGCAAAGGCTCTGGTCATCTCGATCAGGCGCACCTCCGATGATCCCAGCACCATCGAAGGGAAGGTCGAGATCGGGCTGGTCACGCCAAAGCGCCGCGCCATCGAGGCTACCGTGCCGAAGCCGACTTCATTGCCCAGCTGCGCAGCGACCGTGTTGATCGAATAGGCAAAGGCGGTGCGCAAATCGGTCTCACCGACATTGCGCCCGTTGGAATTGCGCGGGGACCAGCCGTCGATTGTCACCGGCGTATCGACCACGCGGTCATCGGGGGTGTAACCCGCCTCCAGCGCGGCGAGGAACACGAACAGTTTCCACGAAGAGCCGGGCTGGCGCATCGCATTGGTCGCGCGGTTGAAGTTGGTCTCGACATAGTCGGTCCCGCCCACCAGCGCGAGGATCGCACCGTCGCGGTCGAGACTGACCAATGCCCCTTGCGAGCCGTCAGGCGTGTTGGAATCAATCGCCGCCGTCGCCGCGCGCTGCATGCCCACGTCCAGCGTCGTCCAGACCTCCAGCGGAGCGTTGGTTTCGGGCAGCAATATGTCGAGCTGCGGCAGCGCCCAATCGGTGAAGTAACGCACCGAATTCTGGCCCGATTGCTGTTTCAGTTCGACCGTATCGACATCGACGCTGGCCTGCTCAGAAGTGATATAGCCCTGCTCGCGCATCAGCCGCAGCACGACCTGCGCGCGGTCCACCGCGGCCTGCGTGTCGGCAGTCGGCGAATAGCGGCTCGGCGCTTTCACAAGGCCGGCGATGATCGACGCTTCAGCGACCGACAATTCGGTGCCGGGATGGCTGAAGAATTTGCGGCTCGCGCTGTCGACACCGTAGGCCCCGCCGCCGAAATAGACCTTGTTCAGATACAGCTCGAGGATCTGCTCCTTGGAGAACCGCCATTCGAGCGCCATCGCAAGCACCGCCTCGCGCGCCTTGCGGTCAAACGTCCGGTTCGAGGACAGGAACAGGTTGCGCGCCAGCTGCTGCGAGATGGTCGACGTGCCGCCCAGACGCGAGCGCGCACCGGTAACGCCTTCAACAAGCGCGCCGGTCAGCCGGATCGGGTCGATCCCGTAATGCGATTCAAAGCGCTTATCCTCGACCGCGATCATCGCGTTGCGCATATTCTCCGGGATTTCGTCATATTCGAGCCAGTTGCCGAAGCTTGGCCCGATCTCGACAATTTCGGTCCCGTCGCGCGCTCTCACCAGAATGGTCTGGCCGGTCTGGCTGGCCTTTAGCTGGTAGAAGCTGGGGATCGACCGCGCGGCAAAGCCAACCGCAAAGGCGAGGAAGATCGCGCCAAGCAGCGCCGCCGCGCCGCCCCACAGGGTGATCCGCTTGGTCCACTTCCACAGGAAGGAAGGCTCGCCGGGCTCACCCTCTTTCTTGCTCTTGCCACTGCGCGAAAGGCGCTTCTTACCCGAGCTGGACCCGCCGCCCGAGCCGCTCTTGGCGCGCTCGCTCGCCGCGCGGCGCGAGCCTCGCTTGTTCTTGTTGGTCAGACGTTCACCCCGCTTCGACATGAATTCCTATTCGCACCTTGGAAGCACCCACACATTCGCCTTTAGGCAATGTATAGGGCACTTGTAACATGGCGTGAACGGCGCAAGCGAGGAGATCGGGGATTGTTGGGGTGGGACGGGCTAGTCGGAAAAGGTCGGACTTCTGTTTTCGGGAACTGGAAGGCTGGCGTTCTGCTCACACCCAGTTTCCGACACGAGAAGGCCACGCAATATCTACCCCAACCTGAGAAAACTCTTGCTTCGAGTTGAACAACCAGAAGACCGTATTGCGGATAACAACAGAAAGAATACCGCGAAATTCAACGCACTACAGATTTTCTGAAGTAGGCGGAAACACCGACTCCGATAGCGTACATTGCGAATCAAGAGTTCGGGATCGCAATTGACACTGTTTCGCAAAGAGGTCGTTGAGGCCACCCAGGATCGGCTGCATGGCGAAGTGGTATTTACCCAGCCGCTTTCGACCAAACTGTTTGCTGGCGCGCTGTTTGTCATCCTTGCGATTGCGGCGATCTGGGTTTCGGTTGGGACCTATGCTCGTATCGAGACGGTTCCCGGCATCCTTGTTACCGATATTCCCAGTGCCAAGGTTATTGCGCCGCAGCCTGGTGTCATCGTCGAACTCAATGTGGTTGAAGGCCAGCTTGTGGATCAGGGCGAGATTTTGCTCGTCATCAACTCTGATCGGCAAACCGCAGCAGGCGGGGACGTTGCGAGCCGCGGGATCGGAGCGATTGAGGCGCGCAGGCAGCTAAGCGAGGCACAGGTTGTTCTGGCAGGGAGCCGAGCCTCGGCTGAGCGCTCACGGCTGACGGCAATGATCGCCTCGGCTGAAGATCAGGCGGCGAGCCTTGGCGAGCAAATCGCACTTCAAGAACAGGTGGTCGCTTCCAATCAGGAGATATTCGACCGGGTTGTCGAAGTGGTCGAGCAGGGTTTCGTCTCGCAAGTCGAATTTGAGCGGCGCAGACAAACACTTCTTTCTTCGCAACAATCGCTCGCCAGCCTCCAGCAGCGTCGCTCAGCTCATTTGTCAGATGCAACACAGGCCCGCAGTCAGCTTGCCAGCGTCAATATCGATGCCGCTCAGGGCATCTCACAAATCCAGGGCAACCTTCAGTCGATGCTTTCGGAGCAAGCCCGACTTGAAGGTGAGCAGAGCTATGTGATTAAGGCACCAATCGCCGGACGTGTAACCGCATTAACAACCGGAGAGGGGCGCGCTGCAGCAACCGCCCGACCCTTGATGGTGATTGTGCCGACCGATGCTCAGCTGCAAGCGGAGCTATATGCTCCCACACGTTCGATCGGGTTCGTTGAACCGGGCGAGGAGACACGCCTGCTTTATGACGCATTTCCCTATCAACGCTTTGGCAGTTTCGAAGGCCGTGTTGCCTCAATCTCACGCATAGCGGTTGATCCGCGCGAGACCGAAATTCCCTTTCCCTTCGAGGAGCCGGTTTACCGCGTTCGGGTCAACCTAGATCAACAGCGCATCGAGGCGTTCGGCGAACCCGCGCCGTTGCAACCGGGCATGACACTGCAAGCCAATATCGTGCTCGAGCGCCAGAGTTTCCTTGCTTGGATTCTTCAACCCCTAAACGCGGTGCTCAATAGAACCTGATGAATTCGCCGCTTGATCTTGTTGAGTTCACAGGGCGGCAGAAGACGCCTTATATACCGCAGGGTGAGGCGAGTGAGTGTGCGCTGGCCTGTCTTGCGATGGTGGCTGGCTTTCACGGCTATAAGACAGACCTGATCGCGCTGCGCCAGCGTTATGGCATGAGCCTCAAAGGCGCGAACCTTAAACAGGTGATGCAGGTTGCCGAAGACATCGGCTTCAACGCGCGGCCACTGCGCGGTGAAGTTGAAGATATGCCGCATCTGGCCATGCCGGCGATCCTCCACTGGAACCTCAATCACTTCGTTGTGTTGACCGCGATCACCGGCGGCGTGCGTGGGCGGCGTTATCACATCCACGATCCGGCTCGCGGCGCATTGGTGCTGAGCGAGGAGGACGTGTCGCGGCACTGGACCGGTGTTGCGCTCGATCTGCTGCGTTCGGAAAGCTTCAAGCCCAAGATCGAGCGCAAACAGCTCAATATCACCCAGCTCTGGTCAAAGATGACCGGCTTCTGGAGCACGATCAGGCAGATCGTGCTGCTGTCGCTGGTGATGCAGCTGGTGGTGCTGGCCACGCCGTTTTTCCTGCAAATCTCGATCGACACGGTGTTCCCAGCCTTCGACAGCGATCTGCTGCTGATGTTGGCGTTGGGCTTTGGCGGGCTGGTGATCGTGAACTTGCTCGCAAGCTGGCTGCGTTCGCTGGTCTTGGTGACGCTTTCCAACTCGCTATCCTATCAGGTGATCGTCAACCTGTTCCGGCATCTGATGCGGCTGCCGCTCGACTATTTTGAGAAGCGTCATGTCGGCGACATCATCTCGCGCTTTGGTTCAACGCAGCCGATAAGCCAGTTGATCAGCCAAGGGATGATCGCGGCCTTTGTCGACGGGTTGATGGCGATCCTCACACTGGCGCTGATGTTCGTCTACTCGCCGCTGCTTGGCGGGGTCGCCTGCGCCGCGCTGGCGCTCTATGTCGGTCTGCGGCTTGCGTTCCTGCAATCCATCAAGCTGCGCAATCTCGATGTCATCACCACAATGGCGAAGGAGAACTCGAACTTTATCGAGAGTGTGCGCGGTATCTCTGCGATCAAGGCCTTCGGGCAGGAGGGCAACCGCCAGCGCCTGTGGCAGAAGAGCAAGGCGGATGCGGTCAACGCGCAGGTAAAGCTGGGCCGGTTACAAGCCGGGTTTGATGCACTGGGGCAGTTCATCATCGGGGCCGAGCGGGTATTGTTCGTCTATATCGCGATCGGTCTGGCGTTCGACAGCGTGCTGACCATCGGCATGATCTTCGCCTTCCAGGCCTATAAGCAGCAGTTCCTGGACGCCGGAATGCGGCTGACCGAGCAGATGATCAACTACCAGATCGTCAAGGTCCACCTCACCCGCATCGCCGACATCGCCTTGTCACCGCTGGAAGAGGGCGAAGCGGAAAAGAGCAACGAAGAACCTGACTTTACCAAGCCACTGCTGCTCGACCGCGTATTCTATCGCTACGGCACCAACGAACCGATGGTGCTTCAAGGTGTCAATCTTAAGATCGAACCCGGCGAATTTATCGCGATCACCGGCCCATCTGGCGGCGGCAAAACCACGCTGATGAAGATCCTGATGGGCCTGTTCGAACCGACCAACGGAGCTATCCGTCTCGGCGAGCGTCCGATCTCATCGTACCGCAAATCCAAGTATCGCCGCTGTATCGGCTCGGTGGCCCAAGGCGACATGCTCTATGCCGGATCGCTGGCCGAAAACATCGCCTTCTTCGACCCCGAGATCGACATGGACCGTGTGCGCGAAGTCTCCCGCATGGCGCAGATCGAGGGCGAGATCGAGGCTATGCCGATGGGCTACGAAACGCTCGTCGGCGACATGGGCTCGGTCCTCTCCGGCGGGCAGTTGCAGCGGGTGCTGCTCGCAAGGGCGCTCTACCCCGATCCCAAGGTCCTCATCCTCGACGAGGGCACCGCGAACCTCGACGCCGAAAACGAAGCGAAGATTCTGAAGACGCTTCAGACGTTGGAGATCACCCGCATCGCTGTCGCACATAGACCCGCGACGTTGGAGGCGGCGCAGGAGGTTTTCGAGGTCATGGCCGGGCAGGCAGTCGACCGACAGTTTGCGGCAAAGATGCGAGCACAACGCAAAGCCCAACTCGCACAATTGCAATCGCAGAATGCATCTACTGCCGCACCCCAAACCAATCCCGCATCAGACACCGACAACAACGATGTTTCAGATGTGACAAACTAGCTGAGGTCAACCTGCGCCGCCTCGGTTGGAATCAACAAAGGTGCAGACAAATGGAGAGAGGCGCATGCTTCATAAAAATGTGATAGAAACGAAGACTGGTTTTAGGACATTGGACATGACCGAGATCGAAGCGGTAGGCGGAGGCGAAGTTCTCCATATTGACGGGGACGCAGCTTTGAATCCGTTGGGGGATGACCAGCCAGACTATTTTACCTTCAGTCTTGTACCGACAGACGGCGCTGCTCTTGCGTTTGGCTGGGTGCAAAATGGCGATGGCGGTGGCTATATTGACCAAAACACAGGCTATTTCATTGATGCAGACGGCGGGGTATGGGCAGACTTCGATTCGTGCGTCGATGCAGGCACAGAAGACATACAAGACACACGAGCGTCAGAAGGGAATAATTACTTAGGGCCGCTCGGTCAGTTGATTGATAACCTAGGTGAAGCCCTCGGCTATGAGTATCCGGCTCAAACCGAGAACATGGACCGTACACAGGCTGCAGACCATTGCGCAAACGGTTAATTGCGACAACATTGTTGGGCGGCCTTCTGGCCGTCCAACACACATCATTCCTCCGTGCAGAGGACCGTGATACGGTTGTCGAAAACTTCGATGAGTCTGCCCCCGTATTTGGGTTTACTGCCGCAATTTCCGAAGAGGCACTTGATGATCTTAGAGGCAATCTAGAGGAGCACGGCGAGAAGATTGCAACTCACAAACCATGGCTCTTTATTAACTCACCGGGCGGAGATGCCGATGCTATGATTGAACTTTCTGAACTGGTTGATGACAAGTTTGCAGGTGTCGTTGTAGGAGCAATCTGCCATTCCGCATGTGCCGAACTCCTTATGACAATAGAGAAACCAGTAATTCTTACCGAGAGTGCATCAATTAAATTTCACATGAACCCCATTGTCGCATTGGTCCTGCTAGAGCGCGCTAGCTTCTCAATTCCAAACTGTATCCAGAAGCGAGCGGATTGGTATGAAGGAAACTTTGAAGGTGTTGTTTCAGCGAGGGAATGGAGCCATGCTATCCTAGACGCATTGGAATTTAAAAAAGGCTCGCCCAAACTGGCGGGAAATACTAACGGCTGTAGCAACTTTGTTTTTCAATCAAGAAATCCATTCTATGTGGTTCCACCAAGAGGAATGGAAGAATTAACGGCTGGAAGGGTAAGGGTTTTAGAGAGGTGATATTTGCACTTTACTTGATTGCCTTCATTTCTTGGTTCTTGGCCTTGGGGGGGCTTGCCTATTTTTGCACGGTTTTGGCGCGAAAAAACCCTGAAACAGCTTGGGGGTACTGGATGGCAAGTGTTGTGCTCGCAATACAAGCTGGCAGCACTTTGTTTGGCGCCATGAGGTTTATCTACCCAGTTTAATACCAATTCTGCGCTGCGACAATTCTCTTGACTAGTTGGCTGTAACCAACCTCAAGTTTCGGACATTGTAGGGGCGCTAAGTCCCACTCAATAGCAGCCGGTGAATTTGGCTCAATGCAACACCTGTGCAACATGAGACGCTAGAGCCGCAGTATTCCGCTGCTTATACGCGGAATCATAATCCGCGTGTCGGGGGTTCAAGTCCCTCCTCCGCTACCAACAAAACCTTTGAAAACTTGATTGTTTTTCAAGTTTGATGGTGGTTGGACCAGTTTTTGGCTCAATGGGGTATTATCGTCTACGGCGCAGACGGCGACAGCAACATTGATCTGGGCGGAGGTGTCAGTGCGGAGGTCGATCCAAGTAGCGGATCGTTGACGATCAATGCCTTGACAGATGTTGGCGTCATTAGCCTCGAGTTTGATTTGAATAATTTGAATATCCCTACCGTTACGATTACTACTCCTGATTTCAGCATAACTGGAAATGTCTTAAGTCAAACGGCATCCGGAACCTATAACGTTGACTTTGGTGGTGGTGTGACAGGATCAGTATCTGGTTCAGTGTCAGGCAATGGAGGTTTTAGTATCTCTGGTGGAATCAGTGTCACATTCTAGATAACTGAATAAGGTAACAGCAGAATGGTACGTTTAGTCTCTCTGCTCGCTTTGGCCTGCACTGCACTTGCAGTGCAGGCCGTTCAGGCAAGCGAATCAAGCAGTACACCGAGCCCCCCGACTACAGCCAACACATTCGAAGTCGACTTTCTCCACTCTGGTAGCCCGGAATTGATGCCTGTTGATCTCAGTAAAGGGGTCGTCTTTTTCAAAGCGCTGGTGAACGGGCAGGAAGTTTGGATATTATTGGATAATGGCGCGGCGAACACGGTTATCGACACAAGCCTTGCCGAGGCAGTTGGAAGCGATCTAACTGTGTTGCAAAATGGAATCCGAGCTCCTTCTGGCCAGCTCGAAACACGGGTCGCTCGGCAGATCAATCTCAATATCCCAACACAAATTGAGTTTACCGCCGATCTGTATGCTGTCGATTTTGAACCCATTTCAGCGCGTATTGGTCGTCGAATTGGGTTGGTGCTTGGTAATGATGTTCTCAGTAATCTGACTTACGTTGTCGACCCGCAATTCAGTCGAGTGTTATTCGTTCCAAGCGGGACAATGAACCTGTCTGGTGGCAACATCCAAAATCTGACGATGGTAAATGGTGTCATCGACACATTGGTCGATGGGAAACCTGCCAGGCTGAAATTGGATCTAGGAAGCAATCATCAATTGACCATTTTCGAACATTCTTGGGAAAATTTCTTCTCCGACAATGTTGGCGTTGAGCGAACGATGAGCGCCGATGCTACCGGAAACGTGAGAGCGTCTGAAGTACGCCAAAACACCAGACTCGATGTGGGCCGGTTTTCGGCGATTGTTAGAACCACGCGGTTAGATCACCCTGATGATAGTATCGATGGGCATATCGGCTTCCCATACTTCTTGGACAAATTGGTAGTGGTAGACGAAGCGGCAGGAAAACTGACCATCGTTCAAAGGTAGGCGCGCTAAGTCTGTAATTTGAAAAGGAATTTTCGCATTCACCCCAAGTTTCACCGTTTGGAAACTGGCAATAGTCTGACAGAAGCGACCGTTCATTTGGCGATTTGGTGCTCTTCGAAAGGGCAGGAATTCCCACGTCTGACATGATCGACATCTCCGACCTTTTGTTCGTTGCTGAAGCTGACTTTAGGCCGCCGTCATACTCGAGCCTGATGTCAGTGGATCTATGCATTCCGGAAGAAGGATTTGTGCGGGAAGATTTGTCCTTTGCTGCCTATGCGCTACGCCAGCATTTCCGGTTCGATCTGGCTCTCGCTCTGAATATTCAATACTCGAGAATTGAAGGCAACTGTGTGGCCGGTTCGATTTTCGCTCCAGCTTCAAATATCGGCGAGCTCGAACGAATGTTGGCAAATTTTGAATCCGCAAACGATGCATATGCGGCGAGGTTTTCAAATGCTGCGGTTATCTACCATTGCTCAAGGGGAGGCCCGAGCGCTTGCCAGGAGCAATATCAGGCCGTCTTAAATAATGCTCCAGTATTGCAGATCACTGTCAAATAACGATCGAAAGTGGGTGTAATAGTGATTCGAATTCTTAATAATAGAATTTTCTATTTGTCAGGTATTCTCATAATCTTAGCGTCACTGGCAATTTATATTGATCGGATTGAACGGAAAGATGTTGGCGTTTGGAAGCTGGATTCTGATCGTTCAATTTATTCGGTTAGTAGATGTGTCGATATTGCTTCCAAAAAATTCCACCCCAATTTGACACGAGTTGGGGTCTGCGGAGGGAAGGGATCGGTAGGTGGATACTGCGGCAATGGGAGCACATTTATAGCCGACGACGGCCGCATTAGAGTAAGTACAAAGTTGATTGACGGGCGTTCGGAAATTTGGATCACTTATACCGACGAATTATCAGCGTCAGCGATTGATGCTGCGCTTCAATGCCAATGATTGGCTTGAGCGCCTGGACTTTACCCGCGAATGATTGAAGGCTGACCGGAATATTGCCTGTGGCAATGAACAGATCAACGATGCATCCAGCGCTCGACCTGGATCCATTCTCTTATGCTGGTAATAGCCGAATTCCTATATCTCAAAACGGCCCAATTTTTCGAGGGCAAGTCGCCGAATCACCACTGTCTCGGCCCAAACTTCTCGCAATTTCCAAACGCCATCTCAATCGATCTACGTACTTTTCTTAGGTAGAGCCTGCAGTCTTGGTGCGCGTGGGAGTTCATTGACAAATGGACTGCGGCCTCGTGCTACGTCCGCTATCACACCCAGCCCTGGTCATAGGCACCAGACGCGACCTTCGCTTCTAAGCCGCCATCACCCTACTCCTCGGGCGCAAAGCTCAGCGCAGCCGAATTGATGCAATAGCGCAGGCCGCCTTCTTCGGGCGGGCCGTCGGGGAAGACGTGGCCTAGGTGGCCGCCGCAATTGCCGCAGGTGACTTCGGTTCGGATCATGCCGTGCGAGGTGTCGCGGTGCTCGTCCACGGTGCCGCCTTCTGCCGGTTTGGTGAAGGCGGGCCAGCCGCAGCCGCTATTGTATTTGGCCGCGCTGATGAACAACCGCGTGCCGCAGCCTGCGCACATATATTCGCCCGCTTCGTAGAACTTGTCATATTCGCCGGTAAAGGCGCGCTCGGTGCCCGCTTCGCGCAGGATGTGGAACTGCTCGGCTGACAGGCGCTCACGCCATTCGGCTTCTGTGAGGGCTTTGGGATCATCGCTCATAAAAGGTGCCTTTCAACTGGGCGCCCAATATCGGGGCCGAAGGCGCGATCTGCAAGCGGCTGAGGACAGGCTTCGAGTTTTCCTACAGCGCGCGCGATTGGTAGATTGGCCTCGTGCAAAACACCAATCCCGTCGCCGCTGCGCAGGCAGGGGCCCAGCTGACCTCGATAGCGTGGATAGACCCCTGCCTGCGCAGGGGTGACGGTGGTTTTGGTGCGCCGAAAGTGAAAGTTGACACATTGCCCACGCCGAAACCGGCATTCGCGCAGTGTTTTCAGAGCTTTGGGGAGAAAGTCAATTTCTTAAACAGGCGGCCTGCGCGTTCCAAGTCCAGCCCGATCAGCCTAGCCATCGACCCCCTAGCCATCGACAAGCGCGTAATGCGCAGGCGGCTTGATCACGTCCATGCGTTCGGACAGCAGCGGGCGGAAGCTCGGGCGGCTCTTGAACACAGAGTACCAGCCGCGCGACTGTTCGTGCCCGGCCCAGTCGATCCCGCCAAGGTAGTCGGCCACGCTGATCTGCGCGGCGGCGGCAAGGTCGGCAAGGCTCATGGTCGATCCGGCCAGCCACGGGCGGTTGTCGATCAGCCAGTCCATATAGTCGAGATGCCCGTGCGCCATCCGCATCGCTTCGCGCAAAGCGCGGCTGTCGGGCGGTTGGCGCAGCACGATGCGCTTCTTCATCCGCTCCAGCAGCAGCGGGGCGGTGACATCGTTGTAGAAGTTCTCGTCAAACAGAGCGACCAGCCGCCGGATCTCAGCCCGGGTGGTCGCGGTGCCGTTGATCATTGGCGAGGTGTCGATGGTCTCTTCGAGATACTCAGCGATCGCGCGGCTATCGGCGAGCGTGATCCCCTTCTCCTCGTTCACGAGAACCGGCGTGCGGCCAGCGGCGTTGAGGTTGAGGAAATGGTCGGAGGCCGCCCAGGGGTCCTCGCGCACCAGATCATAGGCAACGCCCTTCTCGCCCATCAGCAGCCTGATCTTGCGCGAAAAGGGACACAGGGGGAATTGGTAGAGTTGCCACATCGTGTCCGTCCTATTGCCGCAAGTGCGAAGACGAATCCAGCGCTCTCACAGACCCGCGGCCTCCTTCATCAACAGGCAGGCTGGCATCATCGCCTCAACCCGCAGCGCGCCATCGGCATTGTCGAGCTTGTCGACCTCGGCAAAGGCCAGATCCAGCACGTCGCCCTGCTGCAGCTGCGCCTGCTCCATCAGTGCGGCGAGCGACTGAACGAAGAACTCGCGCCCGCCATTGGTTTCCATGTCGTCATAGGGCGCACCGCGCGCATCGCCTGCCTTCTGCCAGCGGGACACAACCGCAAAGGCAATCGCGCAGCGCGGCGCGGCGGACTGCTCGATCGGCAGCTCATCGAAGGACGCGATCGCGGGCGCGGCGGGAGTCTCGGCGGTGCCGGTAGAGGGCGCGGCAGCCTGAAGGGCGAGCGGTGCCGCAATCGCAGCGAGGAAGAGCGAGGTCATGCCTCTTCCTATAGGCGCGCAGATGAACCGCTGGCTACGGGAATGCGAGAGAGGGTCGCGCATGAACTGCCAAGAACACTCTTGTGGAGCCGCTGGCGCGCCCCTACCTCACAGAGACAGGTTTCAAACAGGAGACTCAAACCATGCTCAATCACGTGATGATCGGTTCGAACGATATCGAACGGTCCAAATCCTTCTACAATGCGGTTCTCGGCGTGCTGGGCGCGGGCGAGCCCTTCGCCCATGTCAACGACACCGGGCAGACGCGGCTGTTCTACAACCACAATGGCGACACCTTCTCGATCAGCGAGCCGATCAATGGCGAGCCGGCCAATGTCGCCAACGGCTTTACCATCGGCCTGAAATGCGATTCGCTGGAGCAAATCCAAGAGCTTCATGATGTCGCGGTCGCCAATGGCGGCACCAGCATCGAAGACCCTCCCGGCCCGCGCGAGGGCAGCATGGGCGTGATGAACCTGTGCTACTTCACCGATCCCGACGGCCACAAGGTCTGCGGCATCCACCGGCCTTCTTGATACGTGCGGGACGGGCCTCCGCCCGTCCCTTGGCCGTAGCCACCCGCGCCCTCCACCCTTCCACCCGGATTGTGTCCCGGTAGGCTCCGGGTGGAAGGGTGGAGGGCGCGGGTGGCTACGGCACGCGAGCATTAGCGAGCCGCAAACAAACGGCTACCGACTCAGCTCAAATACCGCGAACTCAGCGCGCCAGTTTGCCCCGATGGGTGAAATGGCGCGCTCATTCGCAAAGAACCACCGCCGCTCGATCACCGCGCCTTTGGCAGTGGCGAGGTCGCAGAAGTCCTCAACGGTGACGTGGTGAATGTTCTCGGTCTCGTACCAACTGACCGGAAGCGCGCGCGTGACCGGCATCCGCCCGCCGAGCAGCAGCGCGGTTCGGGTGCGCCAATGGGCGAAATTGGGGAACGAGACAAAGGCGCGGCGGCCCACCCGCAGAAGCTCGTCCAGCATCAGGTCCGGCCGTGTTGCGGTCTGGAGCGTCTGACTCAGGATCGCATAGTCGAACGCCTTGTCGGGATAGTCGGCAAGGTCGATATTGGCATCGCCCTGCACTACCGAAAGCCCGCGCGCGACGCAGCGCTCGACCAGACTCCCGTCAATCTCGATCCCGCGCACATCGCATTGCTTGTCGGCTTCGAGCACACCCATGAGCCCGCCATCGCCGCAGCCGATATCGAGCACGCGCGATGCGGGCGCGACATGGTCGGCAATCGCCGCGAGGTCAGGGCGCAGGGTTGAGTTTGGGCTCTGGCTCATTCGACAAACCCCCGCACCACGCGGTCGAGCTGTTCGTGTTCGAGCAGAAAGCTGTCATGGCCGTTGGGCGCGCTCAACTCGACGAAGCTCACCTTCGCTCCGGCTGCGTTAAGCGCGTGGACAATGTGCCGGCTCTCGGCAGTGGGGTAGAGCCAGTCGCTGTCAAAGCTCACCAGACAGAACCGCGCGGTGCTGTCTGCAAAGGCATTGGCGAGCTTGCCGCCATGCTCTTCGGCAAGATCGAAATAGTCCATCGCGCGGGTGATATAGAGGTAGGAATTGGCATCGAAGCGGCGGGTGAAGCCGCTGCCCTGATAACGCAGATAGGACTCGACCTGAAAGTCGGCGTCGAAACCAAAACTCTTGGACGTGCGATCCTGCAAGCGCCGCCCGAACTTCTCCGTCAGCCCTTCTTCGGAAAGGTAGGTGATATGCGCCGCCATCCGCGCCACCGCCAGGCCGTTGTCGGGGCTGGCCCCGCTCGCGTAATAGTCTCCCTCGCCCCAGGCCGGGTCCGCCATGATCGCCTGCCGGCCAACTTCGTGAAACGCGATGTTCTGCGCCGAATGCCTTGCGGTGGAGGCGACCACCAGCACCCGCGCCGCGCGCTCCGGCCAGTTGGCGGCGAGGCTAAGCGCCTGCATCCCGCCCATCGATCCGCCGACAACGCTGTGCAGCTGCTCGATCCCCAAGCCGTCAAGCAAGGCGACCGTCCCGCGCACCATGTCGCGGATCGTGATGACGGGGAAGCGCATCGCATAGGGAGCGCCGTCCGGTCCCTCGCTCGCCGCCGGACTCGCGGGCCCGGTCGAGCCCATGCAGCTGCCAATCACATTGGCGCAGATGACGTGAAAGCGGTCCGTATCAATCGGCTTACCCGGTCCGACCATTCGCTCCCACCAGCCCGGCTTGCCGGTCACGGGATGCTCGCTCGCCACATATTGATCGCCGGTCAGCGCGTGGCAGATCAGCACCGCATTCGACTTGTCCGCTGCCAGCTCGCCATAGGTCTCATACGCGACCTGCGCGCTTTCGAGCGCTTGCCCGCTGTCGAGCGGGAGCGCGTTGGGAAGCTGATAGACCTTCGAGGCGGGGGCGGCATTCATCGGGTGAGCGGATTGGGCGAGCTATGATGCGAAGTCAATTGGCCGAGATCATATGGGGTGTTCTTGCAGCAGCGAAGCGGTTATCGCCGCGCGCGATATGACTGCTCGCACCAAACCCGCTCCGGCCCCGAAGCCCTACATCCTCGGCATCCACGCCTATGTGCCCGGAAAGGCGACGGCGAGCGACGGGCGCGCGCTGGTCAAACTGTCGGCGAACGAGAACCCGCTGGGCACCAGCGCGGCGGCTTTGGCGGCGCTGGAAGCAGCGCGCGGAGAAGCAGCGGGCTACCCCGATCCCGACGCGAATGCTCTGCGTGCAGCATTGGCCGAGCATCACGCGCTCGACGCAGAGCGGATCGTGTGCGGAACCGGCTCGGACGAGCTCCTCAACCTCGCCGCCCAAGGCTTTGCAGGCGCGGGCGATGAGGTGCTGTTCAGCCGCCACTCCTTCGCCGTTTATGACATCGCGGCACGGCGCTGCGGCGCTAGCGTTGTCGAGGTGCCGGACACGGACTTCACCGCTGATGTGGATGCGATGCTGGCGGCTGTGACGGAGCGAACCCGCGTCGTCTTCCTCGCCAACCCCAACAACCCGACCGGCACCTGGCTCGCGCCCGCTGAAGTCGAGCGGCTGCATGCTGGCCTGCCTTCTGACGTGCTGTTGGTGGTCGATGAGGCCTATGCCGAATATTGCGCGCCCGAGGTCCAGCGGGTCGGCTTCGACCTCGCCGCCGCGCATGACAATGTGCTGGTCACGCGCACCTTTTCCAAGATCCACGGTCTTGCCGCTGAGCGGGTCGGCTGGGCGACCGGCGCGCCTGCCTTGATCGACGTCCTCAACCGGATCAGAGGGCCGTTCAACGTGACCGTCAGCGGGCAGAAAGCTGCGCTCGCCGCGCTAGGCGACACCGATTTTGTCGAGCACAGCCGCTCGCACAATTCCGCAACACGTGCACGCTTTGCCGAAGCCATGGCTGCGCTGGGCAATCATGGGATCAGCACGGTGCCGAGCGAGGCGAACTTCGTGCTCGTGCGTTTCGAGGGCGAGGTGAAAGCCGAGGCCGCGCTCGATGCTCTGGCCGAGGCCGGATATGCCGTGCGGCATTTGCCCGGACAGGGTCTGGGCGATGCCTTGCGGATTACCATCGGGACAAGCGAAGATATGGCGAAAGTCACCGCGACCTTGCGCACCCTATGCGGGGAAGCGGCATGAGCGTCCGCAATGTCGCGATAATCGGGCTGGGTCTGCTTGGCGGCTCGATAGGCCTCGCGGTTAAGGAACACGCCCCGCAAATCACAACCACCGGCTATGACCGCGATCCAGACGTGCGCGCCAAGGCTGCCGAGTTGGGCCTTGCAGGAACCATCTGCGACAGTGCGCAAGAGGCCGTGCGCGAGGCCGATTTGGTTGTTCTATGTGTGCCGGTCGGCGCGATGGAAGAGGCTGCGCGCGAGCTTGCCGGGCATCTCAAAGACGGCGCGATCATCTCCGATGTCGGCTCGTCCAAGCAAAGCGTCGCCGAAGCGCTCACCCGCGCGCTGCCCGGTCACACGATCATTCCCGCGCACCCGGTCGCAGGCACGGAGCAGAGCGGGCCGGACGCCGGTTTTGCCTCGCTCTTCACCAATCGCTGGTGCATTCTTACCCCGCCAGAAGGTGCCAATGAGGCCGCCATCGCCAGCCTGTCAGAGTTCTGGTCTGCTCTCGGCGCGAATGTCGAATTGATGGACGCAGAGCACCACGATCTGGTCCTCGCTGTGACCAGCCACATCCCCCACCTCATCGCCTTCACCATCGTCGGTACGGCGAGCGATCTGGAAGAAGTCACCCGCTCCGAAGTGATCAAATATTCCGCAGGTGGCTTCCGCGACTTCACCCGCATCGCCGCCTCCGATCCGGTGATGTGGCGCGACGTGTTCCTCTCCAACAAGGGCGCGGTGCTCGAAATGCTCGGGCGCTTCACCGAGGATTTGACCGCGCTGCAACGCGCGATCCGATCTGGCGATGGCGAGACCTTGCACGAACTCTTCAGCCGCACCCGCACCATCCGCCGCGCGGTGATCGAAGAAGGGCAAGACGATGATCGCCCCGACTTCGGGCGCGAGGATCATTTATGATTTGTGTTCGCCCCTCCGGGCGAACTCCTCGCTAGACGCGCATCAAAGATGCGCCCGCTGCGGACGGGCGGTCGCCCTTGCGGCCCGCTGTCGCGGACCGACCCATTCCAAGCCACGAATGTTGTTCCTGATCCTTGGTCACGGCAGTCAAAGCCCGACCGGGCGCCCGCAGCGGGTGCGGCTTGCCGCACGTCTAGCGAGGACGTGGGCGCGGATGCGTCCACGCAAACAAAGACTCCGCGGAAACACACATCGGCCTGTCCACTAAGCGCTAGCAGCCACCGAGCCACTATCACTCACACTCTCACCCCGGTTCAACGCATTAATCGCCCGGTGCACGCGAGCTTCGGCTTCGGCGCGGGGGAGGCCGGCGGGGATCATCTCGCCGACGCGGTAGGTGATCGTGCCGGGTCGCTTCACGATTCTGTGATAGGTCGGCCCGCTATCCACCGCGATTGGCACGACCGGCAGGCCCAGCAGCTTGTAAATACCGGCAAAGCCCGATTGCAAAGGCGGCTCTGCGCCGTGTTTTACCCGCGTGCCTTCGGGGAAGATCACCAAGGGGCGGCCTTCATTGATGCGCAATTTGGCGGTCGCGATCATATTGCGCAGCGCCTTGGCCCCCTTGTCGCGGGCGACGGGCACCAGCCCGTAGATCTTGGCGGAGTAACCCCAGCCCGGGATCCAGAACAGCTCCTGCTTGGCAAAGACTGTCGGGAAGGAAAAAAGCCGCGGCATGTCGATCGCTTCAAAGAAGCTCTCATGCTTGACCGCGATCAGAACCGGCTCGTCCGGGATCACCCCTTCCTGCACGATCTTGATGTCGAGAATATTCTCGACGCACCAGTGATGCCACCGGCCCCATAGCGCGACGACCTTCTTCAGCCGCTCGCGCCCGAACGGGATCGCCAGCACCGATGCCACGACAAGGCAGGCGCTGAACCCGTAGAAGAGGGGGTAGTAAATCAGACTGCGAAGATAGGCCAAGACTGCCTCAAAACCCCAAAAGACCGGCCGCGAAACTGGCGATCAGCTTGTGGTATTCAAGGAACAGGCTGGCAAGGCTCGGCTCGGAAGGCACGGCGTCCCGCACCACTTTTACGTTGGATGGAATTTTGCGGTGCAATTCGTTGGCCGCGCGGCGCATGTGCCAGTCTGTTGTGACCAGCCGCAGCGAGGTGATTGCATTGGCTTCGACCCATTCTGCGGTTTCGGTGGCGTTGCTACGCGTATCGACTGCGCGGAAGCCCAGCGTGATGCAGCAATCCATTCGCGCTTCGTCCACTTCGAATTCGGCGGCGAATTCTTCCGGCGTGACTTCGGGATCAACGCCGGTGACGAGCATTTGCGTCGCCAGACCCTGATCGAGCACCTCGAGCCCCTGCGCGATCCGCCCCGCGCCGCCGGTGGGCACGATAACCGCATCGGTCGTCAGTCCGTCTGCCGGTTGCGGCAGCGAGACAGCGAACCACAGGAAGCCGAGCGCCCATACGAGCACAGTGCCGGAAAGGAGGTAGCGGATGATCTTCATGGGCCTACAACATCGACCTTAGCGCAAAGCCGATGGTTATGCGCCCTGTTATGAGCGCCAGCAGAACGCCGCCGACAGGAATCGCGGCGATCACCAGCCAGTCTGCCCAGTCTAGCCCCCCTCCGCCGACCATTCCGCTATCAAGCGCGGCAAATTGCATGCCGAGCAGCCAGACCGCGCCCAGCCCCAGCAGCAGGCCGACAATCGCGCCAAACGCCGCATCGCGCAGCACCGAGCGCTGGAATATCCTGGTGACCTGCGCGTCGGTTCCGCCCAGCAAGTGGATGACCTCCACCGTCTCGCGGTGATTGGAAAAGGCGGTGCGCGCCGCCAGCCACACGGCCGCTGCAGTGGCAAAGGCGATCAGCGCGATCAGCACGAGCGCGAGATATTGCAGCGCGGCGAGCGCATCATAGACCGGACGCAGCCATTCTGACTGGGCATCAACCCGCGTGCCCTCGACCACAGAATCGAGCGCGGCCTGCAATTGGGCGACTTCGTCTGCCGAGGCGCGGCGCGACAGTTCGACATCGATCAGCGCAGGTATCGGCACATCGCCGCTCGCCGCATTGGCGCCCAGCCATGGCTCGAGCAATTCAGCCAGCTCCGCCTCGGGCACCACGCGCACCGAGGTGACAAGCGGGTGATTGCCCAGCGCCTGCGCGGCTGCATCTGCACTGGCCGCGCGTATTTCGGCGTTCGCTTCGACAATCTGCACCGTCACTGCGCCCGACAGGTCCGCGCGCGCATTCTCCGCCAGATTGCGCAGCGCCAATCCGCCCGCTGCGGCGATCACGACCAATGCGATCAGGATTGCGATCACCCAGGGAATAGGCCCGCCAAAGCGTGTTGGCGGCAGCAGTTTTGCGTTGCCCATACGCTTGGGAGCAGTGTTCTGCGGAGCCTTTTCAGCACCCTCTTCGGGTTGTGGTGGAGCGTCGGTCATGCGCTGCCTCCACCGGATTTGGTGCCCGAGGATTTCGAAGCGGGTCGCGGAGGATAGCGCAGCGCGCCGGTCGGATCGGAAAGCTGGCCCTTATTGAGCCGCATGATCAGCGAATCGGGCACTTTCTTGAGCAAGTGGACATCGTGGGTCGCCACGATGACGGTTGTGCCCACGCGGTTGTTGAGCGCTTCGAACAGGCGCAGCAGCTTGAGCGCCATTTCCGGGTCGACATTGCCGGTCGGCTCGTCAGCGATCAGCATTTGCGGCCGCGCGATCACCGCACGCGCAATCGCCACACGCTGCTGCTCCCCGCCTGACATGGTCGCAGGGATGGCATGCGCGCGGTGCGACAGGCCAACCCAATCGAGCATGTCGGACACCGCTTTGACCACGCGGGTTTCATCCGTTCCTGCCAGCCTGAGCGGAAGCGCGACATTGTCGAAGGCCGAGAGGTGCTGAACCAGACGGAAGTTCTGGAACACCACGCCAAGCCTTCGCCGGAAATCGGGCAGGCGCTGGCGCGGCAGAGTGATCATGTCCTTGCCGAACATCCGGATCGCCCCGCGCGAAGGGCGCTGCGCGAGATAGAGCAGCTTGAGCAGGCTCGTCTTGCCCGCACCGCTGGCACCGGTGAGGAAGTAGAAACTGCCGGGATAAAGCGTGAAGCTGAGATCGCTCAACACTTCAGGATCGGTGCCATAGCGCAGGCCGACATTGTCGAATTTTACAATCTCGGCTGGCCGGTCATTCATGGCGCGGATTTATCAGCGGGATTCCCTCGGGGAAAGGGCGAAGGCACCGCTTTGCCCCCTCAATTCGCCGCTTGCGCACAATATCGGCGCGGTAATGTGGAAAAAGCGCGCAATTCGGGACAGAGCGCGGCGCCTCCCCTTGTCTGCAAGCCGCCGCTGGCACATGCATCAAGCGCAATGATCATATCCTGCCCAGCCTGCGGAACACGCTATGTCGTGCCCGAAACCGCAATTGGCGGCGACGGTCGCACTGTGCGCTGCGCCAAATGCAAACACAGCTGGTTTCAGGATCCGCCACCGCTCGATCTGACACAGCAAGCAGAAAGCCCCGCGCCGAGCCCGACACCTGCTCCGGCGCCAACGGAGCCAGAGCCGCAGGCCGAAGCACCCGATCCGGCAGCGGCTCCCTCAGTCAGCCACTGGCGCACCGGCGACCATGCGCAAACCGCAACGCCTAGCGAACCGTCCTATCAGGGCTTTGAAAGCGGCGGCGCTGTCCCGGCGGGTGCGGACGAAGAACCGCCTGCGGCTGAGGCAGAGCAAGAGGAGAGCGAGGAAGACTTCGCGCCCGGCGTCGATCCGCTTGCCGGCGAAAGCTCCAGCGAGAGCTACGACGAGGATCCCGACTACAATTTCGACGAAGGTTATGATGAGGACGAGGGGTCGAGCTTCGATTACTCCCCGCCATTCTCGCGCCGCCGCAATTCGCTCAAAATGTGGACCATTGCCGCGGCGGTTTTTGCAGCTTTGGCAACCGGCACAATCGTCGCGGTCAATTATTACGGCCTGCCCGACTGGCTGCCGATCCAGCGGCCGACCTTTGGCATCGGTCAGGCTGATCTTGAACTCGATTTTCCCGACACCCAGCAGCGCAAGGAGCTGCTCGAATCGGGTGAAGAGATATTCCGGGTGCGCGGAAGCATTTCCAACACCGGTCAGGAAAGCGTCAGCGTGCCCAGCCTGCTGGTCGTCTTCCGTGACGAGCGCGAGCGCAATGTCGGCAACTGGGTTGTGGTTCCGTCAAAGCGTGAACTTGCACCGGGCGAGAGCCTGAATGTGACCGAAGCGATCACCGATATCCCGCCTGCCGCAAAGGCAGCCTATATCGGCTGGGCGCCCAACTGATCGCATCTGCACGATTGCGCGATCAAAGAGCTTGCGCGCATCACAGCCCCTTGCTAGAGGCGCGCGCCTACCGAGGGGAGCGTCGCTGACGCCTCCCATCACCCGAGTGCGGTCGTGGCGGAACTGGTAGACGCGCAACGTTGAGGTCGTTGTGGGCTAACGCCCGTGGAAGTTCGAGTCTTCTCGACCGCACCATTTCTCTCAAAGCTGGATAAACACGCTAGGAAAGCCGGCATGGCTGGGCCTATGGGTGTGCGCAGGCATTTGGGGAAAGAAACGCGTGAAATCGGGCAAGTCACCGCATGAATCCTATTATATGGGCGATCTGTTTGGCGAGCTCGCCTATGCGGACGAGGTTGAGACCAAGCCCACAATCACTGCGCTCGTCCCTGGATTGCTGATCGCAGGGATCGCCGCAATGGCGGCGGCTTTCTTGAGTGCCACCTATAGCTTCCCGCTAATGCTCGCCGGATTGCTGCTGGGCTTTTCGATGAGCTTTGTTGCCCAGGATGCGCGCACGCATGCTGGCTTTGATTTTGCCTCGCGCACATTGCTGCGGGTCGGGATCGTCCTGCTGGGCCTTCAAGTCACGCTTGGGCAGATCATGGAGATGGGCCTCACCCCCTTTGCCGCGCTGATCGCGGTAATGGTAGCTGCGCTGCTGGGTGCAGTTTTGTTTGCGCGATTGCTGGGCGAGTCGCGCGAAGCGGGCATTCTTGCAGGCGGCGCGACCGCGATTTGCGGGATTTCCGCCGCGCTCGCGCTGTATGGCGTGATCGGGGACAAGCGCATTTCGCATACCCAGTTCACCATCACCTTGGTCGGCATCACAATTGCGAGCGCGATTGCGCTCACCACCTATCCGCTGGTCGCCACCTGGCTTTCATTGAGCGATGAGCAGGCCGGTTTTCTGACAGGCGCAGCAATCCATGATGTCGCGCAGGCGATTGGCGGCGGCTATGCGATTTCCGATGAAGCCGGAACGGTCGCAGCGGTGGTCAAGCTTGCGCGGGTAGCCTTGCTCGCCCCGCTGGTTGCTCTGCTGGCGCTGTTTCTGGCTGCAAAAGCCAAGGGCGAAGCAGGAGCGGCGGCAAGACCGCGCTTCGCGATGCCCGGTTTCATCCTGCTGTTCCTCGCCGTGCTTGCCGTGAATTCATTCGTGCCGGTCCCTGAGCAAATCACCAGCAGCGGCCTGATCGCGTCAAAGGCTATGCTGCTGATCGCGGTTATATCAACCGCGATGCGATCCGAACTCGGTCTGATCATGCAAGCCGGGTGGCGCACTTTCGCCCCGGTGATTGGCGCGACCTTGACCTCTTTTGCAGCCGCGCTGGCGCTGGCTTACTTCCTGATCTAGCTCAGATCACCCAGTCAAAGTGGCTTTCCAACTCGTCGAGCTTGGCGATGTCAGCGCGGTTGGTGACCATCGAGCGATAGAGGCGGCGGATCGTGTCGCTGCCGGTCCGCTCGCACAGCCACGGGAACACCGCATGGACAAGGCAGGCAAAGCCGCCGGAAAGCATCGCCACGCCAAAACCTGACGCGTGAGCGAAATGCTGGCCATAGGTTTCGCCGATACTGGCCGGATGCTGGGTAAAGATTTTCATCAGTTGGTCCCGAAAGTTTCTAGCGGGCAGCACAAGTGCCCGCGCTGGATCAAGCGCAAGCCAATGGCACAATTCGGCGCGCGTCTGAACCCCTGATGGTTGCGGCTGCAGGAATGATCTTGATCGCGTTCGATGATGACTGCGCAAAGCCGCTTTCGCTTGCGCTTGCCGCTATGCTAGTCCGGACAGCCAAATTGCCGGAGAGCCCCAACATGAAGACCAGAGCCGCCGTCGCTTTCGCTGCCAAACAGCCCCTCGAAATTGTCGAGCTAGATCTCGAAGGGCCCAAAGCCGGTGAAGTGCTGGTCGAGATTATGGCGACCGGCATCTGCCACACCGACGCCTACACGCTGGACGGGTTGGACAGCGAGGGGATTTTCCCGAGCGTGCTTGGCCATGAGGGCGCAGGGATCGTGCGCGAAGTGGGTGCAGGCGTTACTTCGGTCGCGCCCGACGATCACGTCATCCCGCTCTACACGCCCGAATGCCGTCAGTGCAAAATGTGCCTGTCAGGCAAGACCAATCTGTGCAGCGCGATCCGTGCCACGCAGGGTCAGGGCCTGATGCCCGATGGCACGTCGCGGATGAGCTATAAGGGCGAGACGATCTACCATTATATGGGATGTTCGACCTTCTCGAACTTCATCGTCCTGCCCGAGATTGCGGTCGCCAAAATCCGCACCGACGCGCCGTTCGACACCAGCTGCTATGTCGGTTGCGGCGTCACGACCGGCGTCGGCGCGGTGGTCAACACCGCCAAGGTTCAGCCGGGTGACAATGTGGTGGTGTTCGGTCTGGGCGGGATCGGCCTCAACGTGCTGCAGGGCGCGAAGATGGCGGGTGCTGACCGGATCGTTGGTGTCGATATCAATCCGGCGCGCGAGGAATGGGGCCGCAAGTTCGGGATGACCGATTTCGTCAACCCCAAGGACACCTCGGATGTTGTCGCGCATCTGGTCGAGATGCTCGATGGCGGCGCGGACTACACGTTCGACTGCACCGGCAACACCGATGTGATGAGGCAGGCGCTGGAATGCTGCCACAAGGGCTGGGGCACCTCGATCATTATCGGCGTCGCCGAAGCGGGCAAGGAGATCGCCACTCGGCCCTTCCAGCTGGTAACGGGGCGCAACTGGCGCGGCACGGCGTTTGGCGGAGCCAAGGGCCGCACCGATGTACCCAAGATCGTCGACTGGTATATGAACGGCAAGATCGCAATCGACCCGATGATCACCCACAAGCTCAGCCTGGAAGAGATCAACAAGGGCTTCGACCTGATGCATGCAGGCGAGAGCATCCGCAGCGTGGTGGTTTACTGATGACCGCGCCAGCTAAGGTCACCCTTGCGGACAAGTTCGCGCTGTTCTCCGACCATTGGGCGCCGCGTCTGGCCGCGCATTACAACGGCAACGAAGTGCGGCTGGCAAAGATAGATGGCGAATTTCACTGGCATCATCACGCGGATACCGACGAGCTGTTTCTGGTGATCGAAGGTGAGCTCGACATGGAATTCCGCGATCGGACCGAGACGATGCATACCGGCGATCTGATCGTGGTGCCGCGCGGGGTCGAACACCGTCCCTGCGCACGCAAGGGCGAGGTCAAGCTGCTGGTCATGGACGCAGATGGCACGCCCAATACCGGCGATGAAGCCACCGCTTTCACTCCGATAGAGGTCTAGAGCAGAATGGCCGACAATCGCTTCCACCCCGAAGCAGGCGGCCTTGTCCCGCATATGGGGATCACTCTGGTCGATGAAGGCGAAGGCTGGTTGGAGGCGGAAATGGTGATCCGCCAGCATCACCTGCGCTCAGGCGCGAATGCGCTCCATGCAGCCAGCATGATCGCGCTTGCTGACAGCGTCTGCGGCTTTGCGGCCGGGCAGGTCCTGCCCAAAGGCGCAAAGGGCTACACCACCATTGAGCTCAAATCGAACTTCCTCGGCTCAGCGAGCGAAGGGACATTGGCGGGAAGGTCACAGGCCGATCATCTCGGGCGCACCACGCAGGTCTGGACATCAACCGTCACACACCGCGAAAGCGGGCGCAAACTCGCGCTGTTCCGCTGCACCCAGATGATCCTGTATTAAAGGCTAGCGCCGCTCAAGCAGGTGGTAGATCTGCGCGCGCAGCTCTTCGGGATAATCGGCCGAAATCTGCGCATATTCCTCATCGCCATAGAACCGCCGAAGCACCTGCTCTGACGCCGAGAAATATTCGATGGTGGAGATCAGAAGGTAAATCCGCGCCAGTTTGATCGAACGCGGCAGTTTCGCCATTCCGGCAACGGCATCAAGCGCTGCGATAATTTCATCAAGATAGGTCCGGAAGAACCATTCCTCAGGCGGAGCATCGCGGCGCTGGTCGTCCAGAATCTCACGCATCAGCACTTTGGAATCAAGCGGGTTCGCGCGCGCGGCCGTGTAAATGCCAAGGATGATGTCCTCAAACTGCTGCTCTGCCGATTTGGCCGGATCGACCCCAGCCCGCATCGCTGCCAGCAGCCGCTCGGCAATCGCTTTGAGCACCGAGCTGTAAAGGTCTTCCTTGCGCTTGAAATGATACAGCAGCGCCTGCTTGGTCAGTCCGACCTCGCCTGCGATCTGCGCGATGCTTGCGCCATAAAACCCGCGATCGGCAAATTGCCGATGCGCCGCTGCAAGCAGTTTTTCGCGCGTATCATCTTGCGCGTCCTGAAGTGTTTCTACGACCATCAACTGCCGATAGAACAAAATGTGCCGTTAAAAAAGCCAAGCGGTGCTCGAGCAGGAGTATTGGCTTCGCTCGCGCTCATGCCGGTGACTTCGCCAAAGATAATAGTGTGATCGCCTGCGACAAATTCAGACCAGCGGCGGCATTCGAAATGGCAAAGCGCGCCGTCGATGATCGGCAAGCCGCCATCGCTTTGCACAAAATCGTCGACGCGCAGCAAAGTGTCGCCGCGCGCGGCATAGCGGCGGGCCAGTTCGGCATGATCGTCTGCCAGAATGGAAACCGCAAAGCGCTCGCAATCATTGTAGAGATCGAACTGGCTCGCATCGTTCTGGATGCTCCAGCACACCAGCATCGGATCCAGCGACACCGACTGGAAGGAGTTCACCGTCATGGCGCTCACCCCCTGCTGGCCAGAAGGGACCGAGATCACGCACACGCCGGTGGTGAACAGGCCCATCGCGCGGCGAAACTCGCGCTGCACTTCATCAGTGCTGGCAGATTTTGCCGGCTGAATATTGTGCAAGGGAAACTCCGGCGGTGGCATAATGTGCAGAAAAGAGAATGGGGCCTCGCCCCGGATAATCAAGAAAGGCGTTCGGGCACAGGCGCAAGATTGTCAATAACGCCCCGGCAATCGCCAGGCCTGACTACCAAAATCACTGTTGCCCGAAGCGCCGCGCGAAGACACACAATGCGGGCCTTAACCGATCCAAGGAAACCGCAACCGATGACGAAGCCTGCAAAACCGGTCACCCGCACAGTCGCGGTCAACGGGATCAGCCTTGCTTTTAACGAATGGCGCGGGGCGGCGGGCAATCTTGAAGCACCGCTGCTGATCGCCCACGCGACCGGATTTCATGGCCGCTGCTACAGCGCGATTGCCGAGGCTTTTCCTGACCGGCGGGTTATCTCGCTCGACCTGCGCGGGCATGGCCGCAGCACAGGCGGGCCAATCGACAGCTGGCGCACGATTGTGGAGGATGTGAGCGCGTTTCTGGATCAATTGCGCATTCGCGGCGCGGTTGGCGTGGGGCACTCTATGGGCGGGCTGACTTTGGCTCAATGCGCGGCTGATAACGGGCCAGCATTCAGTAAGCTGGTTCTGTTCGATCCGGTCATCCTCGCGCCTGACTATTACGTGGAAGGCTCGGAGCTCTTCACCCCCGACGCGCCCCACCCCGCGATCCGGCGCAAGCGCGACTTTGCCTCCCCGCAAGCGATGATGGAACGCTTTGCTGCGCGCGATCCCTATGCCCTGTTCGAGGCCCGCGTGTTCGAGGATTACTGCCAGCACGGCCTCACCGAAGACGGCAAAGGCGGCTACGTCCTGGCCTGTTCGCCTGAAATGGAAGCAAGCGTTTACGGGTCCAGCCGCAGCAATGTCGGCATTCACGACGCGGTCGCTTCGATCGAGATTCCGGTGCTGGTGGTGCGCGCCAAGCAGACCAAGCTCACCGATTTCAAAAGCTCGCCAACCTGGCCGCTTCTGGCATCAACCATGTCCAAGGGCGAAGATATGCCGCGTCCCGACAGAACGCATTTCCATCCGTTTGAAGACCCCGCCGATGCGGCGCGGATTATTGCGGAATTCGCCGCGCGCTAGGCTGGTCTGACGACTTCGAGCAAGTCGGCGATGTCACGCCGGGCTTGCCGCAGATCGACCGCTTCGCAGCGTGACAAATTGCGCGCGATCGTTGCTGACAATCCGCCATAGAACAGCCGCATTGCCTCTTGCAGCGGGTTGTCATCGCTCACTCCGCGCGCCAGCGAGACGAGGATGCCATGCGCGCGGGCCAGCGCATCGCGCGGCGAAGTGGCAGGCTCGCGCTCAACACAAACCAGCGCCTGCGCCAGTGCCGCGCTCGCCTCTTCGAGGCAGATTACGGTTAGCTCTTCGCCCGAAGATGCCTCGATCCGCGCATCGAGGTCGACGCGGCGATAGGCATCGGCCGGTTTGCGCGCGAGCATCTGCATCAGTTCGATCCGTTCCAAGCTTCGATCTGCTGCTGCAGGAAGGTCAAGGTCGATTGCGAGGAGGAGATCTGGCGCTCGGCGGCGACCAGTTGGCGGGTCAGGCGCAGGCGCAAATCTTCCTGTTGCTCAGAAATCTTGGTCAGGCGCTCGTCATTGCGCTCGATCTGGCCTTCATAACGACCGAGCGAGCCGCCCAGCGACCCCGGATCGGTGGTCAGCGTGTTGTCGCGCGCCAGCCCGTCAATCGTCGCGAAGACGCCGAATGCGCCGGTGGTGAACATCGCTGCCGCGCCATCGGGGCTGGCGGCCAGCGTCTCAGCAAGACGCTCGGTATCGAGGCTGAATGTGCCATCGCGATTGGTAGTAAGGCCGAGATCGGCGAGCGTCGAAGGCTCACCTTCGGCAGCGGTCGGCATCACGGTCTCGCTGGTCAGCCGGGCGAGGTCGCGCTTCAATTCACGCGCGCCCGGATCATTGGCCAAAGTACCGCCAAAGGCCGCCGCTTCATCGTTCAGCAGTCCCGCAAGGTCGTTCAATGCGGCAACGAAATCGTTCATCACATCGGTGATCGCGCTGGTGTTGTTGGAGAACGAGATAGAGGTCGGCGCATCCACATTGGTCGCGGTGAGACTCAGCGAGATGCCTTCGGGCAGGCCGGTAATCGTGTTGCTCGAACTGCTCAGGGCTACGGTGTCGAATTCGTAGAGTGCGTCCTGCGCGCCCTGCCGCAGCTCGCCCGCATCGCTGGAGGGGTCCCATGAGAGATAGGACAGATCGCCCGGCTGCGCGAGAGGCAAGAGCGCGCTGCTCTGCCCGTCGAGAACAAAGCCATTCGTCGCGCCATCCTCGCCCTTCACCACCAGCTGCGCGCCATTGGTGCCATTGGCGACATAGGCATCGAGCTTGCCGCCACTCTCGGTCGAAATCTTGCCCGCCAGCGTCTCGAGCGTGTCGCTCGCATCAACGGTGATGTTGAGCGCGCTTTGCGAGGTGTCTTCGGTAAAGCTGGCGCCGTTCACAGTGCCAAAGCGGATATTGAGCGTGCCTTCGCCGACCAGATCGCCGGAACCGGTATAGCTTTGCGAAACGAGATTCTGCCCCTGCGCCAGCTGCGACACTTCGAGCGAATAGGTGCCCGTCGGGCTGATCCCCGGCGTGGTAGAGACGCTGGCAACCGCAGGATTGCCGATAGTCGCGCGCGGCGAAAGGTCGCCATTGCGCACTCTGTCACCCAGAGCGCTCGAAAGGCTGGTCAAGGCATTGCGCAGGATCGAGGCGGAGGAAATGCGCGCTTCGAGCGATTCATTACGCTGTTCCAGATTGCTGCGCTGGAACGAGAAGGTCGCTTCAGAAAGGTCGCTAGCAAGCTGGAGGAAGTCAACGCCGCTGCCGCCGCCGAGTGCCGAGATGATTGAAGAGCCGGGATTATCCATGGCTCATAGGACGGCCTTTGCCGCGAGGGATTAAGAGGTTTCCGGCAGCTTTCCGTCGGCATCGAAGCGCAGGTCTTCGGGCACTTCGACGCGCGGCTCGACCGGACTGTCACCGCGCTTCAGCGACAGGACAAATGCAACCAGCGATGCGATGGCGAGATAGAGCTCTTCGCGCACCATCTGGTTGGCGCGGGTGGTGAAGTAGAGTGCGCGGGCGAGCTGCGGGTAATGCAGCACCGGCAGCCCCGCCTCGCTTGCCATTTCGCGCATCGCCATCGCGGTTTCGCCGCGCCCTTTGGCCAGCACGATGGGGGCAGGAGCCCGCAAGGGATCATAGGTTAGCGCGACCGCAAAATGCATCGGATTGACCACCACAAATTGCGCTTCCTTCATCGCACTTGCGACGCTGCCGCGAGCATAGTCGCGCTGGCGCTGTCTGCGCGCCATCTTCATTTCGGGTGAGCCTTCGGTTTGCTTGTTCTCGTTCTTGAGATCCTGATGGCTCATCTTCAGGCGCTTGTTGCGCTGGAACATTTGCAGCGGGTAGTCGATCAGCGCGATCACCAGCAGGCCGATCACCAGCATTCCGATCAACGTCACCAGCCCGTCCCAGGCAAAGGCGATTTGCGCGCCCAATGTCCCGCGCCCCAGCCCCAGAATATTGTCCATGTTGAGCGAGACCCAATAGGCCGCAATCCCGCCCAGCAGGCCCAGTTTGAGGATCGACTTACCCAGCTCGATCACGCCTTGAATCCCGAAAATCCGCTTGAGACCGGCGAGCGGATTGATCCGCGATCCCTTGGGCTTCAGGTTTTGGGGGACCCACCGCCCTTCGCCCAGCAGCATTTGCGATCCCACCGTTATTGCAATCACCGCAAGGCCAAGCGCGAAGATCGGCGGCAATATCTCGCCCGCGGCCTGAGCGAACTGGGTGCCGGGCGTGAACTGGCCGATCTCGAAGCGAAAGCTTGCGCGCGCCACATTCTGCATGCCTTCGAACAGCCACGGACCGATCATCAGCAACATGAACGTGCCGGTCGCCATAGCGGCTGCGGTCGAGACTTCCTTGGACCGCAAAGTGTCGCCCTTGAGCGCAGCGTCGCGTTTCTTCTTCGGAGTTGGATCAAACCTTTTTTCGCCGGTTGATTCCTCGCTCATCGTAGGCCTCCGCCGCCGATCAACGCTCCGGTTTGCTCGATCGTCACATTGAGCAGCGCGATGAACTGCTCAACCACAATCGGCATCACGATGATGAGCGCGGAAATGCCGGCGAGCACGCCCGCAGGCAGGCCAAGCGCGAACAGGTTGAGCGCCGGGGCGGAGCGTGAAATCGTGCCGGTGATGGTCTGCACGGTCAGCAGCACCAGCACCACGGGAAAGGCAATCGCAGCCGCTGTGGCAAAGCCGTATCCGGCAAAGCCGACGATATCGAGCAGCGCCAGATCGCTCACCGCAAACGATCCGGCGGGCAGCACGCGGTAGCTTTCGATCACCAGCTCGAACCACAGCAGATGCCCGCCAATCGCGTAGAACAGCAATGTGAGGATGAGCGCAAAATAGGTGCCCAGCGCGCCCGATTGCGCGCCGCTCGACGGATCAATCGAGGTCGCAATCGCCAGGCCCATTGTGCCCGCAATCTGCTCGGCTGCAATCAAGGGTACGGCAAAGGCGATCTGCAACATGAAGCCGAGCGCCGCCCCGATCACAATCTCCTGCACAATCGCCAAAAGCGCAGCGAAGCTGAGCATTTCGGGCACTTGCAGCGGCGGTCCCCAGCTGGCGATAAACACCGCAAAGACCAGCGCGAGAAGCGCGCGCAGCTGCGGCGGGATAGTCATGCCGCCGATCATCGGCGCGGCCACCAGCGCGGCTCCGCAGCGGATCGAGAGGAACAGCATTTGCCACAATTGTTCCTCCAGCCCGCCAAAGCCGAGATCGAGGACGTTCATCGCGCGCCCTGCCGCCTCAGGCCGAAATCTGCGCGATCTGGGCGAATATCTCGCGCAGAAAATCACCCAACAACGCCATCATCGTCCCGCCCAGCAAGATAAAGACAAGCGCGATAATCCCGAGCTTGGGCACAAAGGTCAGCGTCTGTTCGTTGACAGAAGTCGCGGCTTGAATGATCCCGACCAGCAGGCCCACAGCCAGCGCAGACAGCAGCACCGGGCCAACGATCAATGCGGTGACCCAAAGCGTCCGGTCGGCCAATGCGAGGAGTTGTGCATCTTCTGTCATCGCGGTCCCCTCACGCAAAGCTCATCGCAAGGCTGCCCATCAGCAGTGCCCAGCCATCGACCAGCACGAACAGGAGCAGTTTGAACGGCAGCGAGATGATTGTCGGCGACAGCATCATCATGCCGAGGCTCATGAGAACGCTCGCCACCACAAGGTCGATCACCAGAAAGGGCAGGAACAGCATGAAGCCGATCTGGAATGCGGTTTCGAGCTCGCTGGTGACAAAGGCGGGCATCAGGATCGAGAAGGGTATGTCGTCAGGGTTTTCGAACAGGCCGACACCGGCGATGTCGGCAAACATCACAAGGTTCGCCTCGCGGGTCTGGGCGATCATGAAACCGCGCATGGCCTCGCCCGCTGCCGCAATCGCCGCATCGGCGCTGATTGTGCCAGCGGAGTAAGGCTCAATTGCCATCGCGTTCACCGCTTCGATTGTCGGAGCCATGACGAACATCGAGAGGAACAGCGACAGCCCCACCAGCACCTGCATCGGCGGAGAGCCTTGCAGGCCGAGCGCCTGACGCAAGATCGACAGCACCACCAGGATGCGCAGAAAGCTGGTCATCATCAGCACAATGGCTGGCAGCAATGAGAGCAGGCTCATCACCAGCAGCAGCTGGATCGAGAAGCTCAAAGGAGCGTCTTCGCCTGTCCCTTCAGAACCCAACGCGCGCTCGATTGCGCCGCCAATCCCAGCCGGTTCAGCTGTCGCCGCAACCGCCGCGTCGGGCACGGCAAACATGGTTAACGCGGTCAGGCCCAGCAGGCTTATGGTCAGAAAGCGGCGCATCATCACTGCGTTTCGATTTCGCTTGGCTGCACGGATGCTTGGGCCTCGCCCAGCCGCACCAGCCCGCCGCGCGAACAACCCAGCAATATCTCCCGGTCGTGGAAGCGCACCACCGCCAGCTTGAGCCCCGGCGCGACCAGACTTGTCTCCACCAGCTCAATCCGCTTGCCGCTTGCCGCAGCGCCGACCATCCGCGTCTGGAGGTAGCGCGTGAGCCGCAGACTGCCCCAGATAAGCAAAGCCAGCAGCGGCAGGAGCAAAGCCAGGCGGAGGAAATATTCGACCATCATTGGACGGCGTCCGTCGTCTCTGGTTCGACCGGCGCATTGCCCTTGCCAACTTGCATGCCCGATTGTTCATCGCCGACAAGGCTGACAATCCGCAATGCAAAGCGGCCATCCTGCGCGATCACTTCACCGCGCGCGATGACTTTTCCATTGGCGGTCACGTCGAGCAATTCGTCGGTCAACCGGTCAAGCGGCACAACACTGCCCTCTCCCAGCGCGAGCACGTCTTTGAGCGGCATATCGGTGCGGCCAAGCTCGACCGACAGGCGGACGGTCACTTCGCCGAAGCGATGGATCGCGGGGTTAAAGGCGTTCATGCGGAAAACTCCGGTGAGGGGCTGGCGGTTCCGGGACGAGGTGAATGCGCGAGCCGCGTCACCCGCAGCGCCATCCGGTTTTCAAGCGTGCCGAGCGCCCCATGCGCCAACACTTTCTCACCCATCCGCAGTGGCAGTTCGCCAGCAATGGCAAGCGGGATTTCATCGCCGGGTGACAGGCTATCGAGCCGCCCCAGCGTGACTTCAAATTCGCTCAGAACCGCTTCGACAGGCATCGGCAGTTCGGCAAATGCGCCGCTGGTCCCGTCGCTGGGCAGGTGCGGGCGGGCCATAGGCATTGCCCCGCCTGCCTCACCGGGAAGCAGCCCATCGAGCCGGTCATTGCCAACTGCGAGCAGAAACTTCCATTCAGTCTCGGCGCCCATCTGGACATTGAGCGTGAAGACCGCGACCTGCGCTTCGGCGCTGAAAGGCTTGAGGCGCGCGGCGTTTTCGCTGAGCACCAGCACATCGCTGTTCACCTGAGGCGAGGACCCATTGGTGGTCACAATGCTCTGAGCAATCATCGCTGCGCATTGCTCGGCCAGCATCGCGGCCGAGCGCGGCAATTGCGCGGGCACTTCGTCAGGCAGAGCGCCGGTCCCGCCGAAAGAGGCATCAGTGAGCGCAATCGCTGTCGCCAGATCGAGCGAGAGCAGCATTGTCTGATCGCTGTCACCGCAGCGCAACAGACTGTTCACCGCGATCGGTCCGATCCGGTCAAACACATCCTTGCCCGGCAGCATTTCGGGTTCGCTGAGCACGGCCTTCAGCTTGCCGCCCGAAAACAGCTGCGCCAGTTCCTGTGACAACTCATTGCCCAGATCGCGGCACCATGCGGAGATCGTTTCCGCGCGCTCTTCAGGGCGCGGCCCGCGCCATGTCAGTTCGGTGCAATGCTGCGCCACCGGGCGCGCATCGGCAAAACTCTCGGCAAAGGCTCCGGACATATTCATTGAACGAGGAACCCCTTGAAATGAACCGAATCGATCCCGCCAAAGCCCTCGTTTTCCTCAAGCACCTGATTGATCGCGACTGTCAGCCGTTCGGACAATTCGTTCTTCCCCTCGACCGTGTAGATCGGCCCCTCGGGCGTGGCGGCAAGCTGGGCGAGGATGGCTGAGCGGATTGCGAGCTCGTGGTTCTGCACCCACAAGAGCACCCGGCCGTCGCGCCGCGTGGACACCGCAATATCGACCTGGATCAGTCCGGGTGAATCGGCGAGGTTGGAGGTGAAAGTCTCGTCAAAGCTGTAATAGGCGGTGCGGTATTCACTCCCCCCTTCGCCGTGAACGATGCCAGCCGGATCACTCGTGGCGCTGTTTTCGGGTAGCGCGTAAGGTTCGCCCTCACCCTTGCGCACATATTCGGGAAAGTCGGGGCCGCTTGGTCCCTGTTCGCCGATCAGGCCTGCGGCAAACGCGCCATAGGCACCGCCTGCCCCGATGCCGAGCAACAGCACCGCGAAGATTACCATTTTCAGCATTCCGCCCTTGGGCTTATCGCCCTCCGCGGTATCTTCGGCTGCCTTTGCCATGCTCAATCAACTCCTTGGGCCCAATTCGATCCTTGGCCCGGTCCTATGCAAAGACATCGCCGCCGCCCGGATCCTGTTCGCCGCTAATCGCAGCGCCCGGTGATCCCTGAGCTGGCCTGTCTTCGTCTCGTGCCCCCATTTGCTCCCGGTATGGTTGCGACGAGCCTTGACCCGACCCTGTGGAAGACCCGTAGCGGGCATCCGATTGGGCATTGTTGCCCGAAGCCGAACTGCCTGCATTTTCCGATCCGCGCTGTGATCCAGCCGGGCTGCTATCGGAGGTCTGGCTCAATGCGCGCTCTGCCAGAGCTGCCTGCACCGCCGGGATGAAGCCGGGGTCGCGATTGGCGATTGTCGCGCGCAGGTCGGACCCGGAGGCTTCGATCTGCATCCGCACCGCGCCGAAATCCTGATGGCGGACAGTCAGTTCGGGGCGCGACTTACGCCCCGTTTCGCGCGCTTCGGCGAGCTGGTTGATCGCCGACTCAAGCTGGGCGCCGCCATCGGTTCTGGCGGCATGCTCCGCTGAATGCACCGCGGCTGGCGCGGTTGGGGTGACGGCTGTCGGTGCTGCTGCCGCCTGTGCCGCAGCGGGAGCGGTGGGAGCGGGACCTTGGGATTGTGCGGGCACGGGCGGCAGATCAGCTCCATTGGCGCTCCCTGCCGGAGGGCTGGCGGAGGCAAGACCCGAAATGGCCTCGGCGCGGTTGGGCGCTGGCATAGCTGACGCTGGCTCCGCATCGATTGCGCGACTTTCGGCAATCGGAGCGGTGCGCTGGGCCTCGGTCTTAGCAGCCGCTTCGCGCAACAGCGCCGCCGGCACAGGGTTCAGAATCGCTTCGGTGCGCGCGGGCTGAGCAGAAGGCGCGGCGGGTGCGACTTCTGGCGCAGCGCCAACGGGGGCACTTGGCGTCGCGGCTGGATTATTGGCCGGGGCGGCGACGCGATGTGCCTCTCGATGTGCCTCGCGATGTGCCTCACGATGTAGAACCGGAGCGGATGCTGGAGCAGGGCTTGTTTTTGCAGCCTCGCCCATATCGCGGTGAGCCTCGCGGATCGATGGTTGCTGTTGATCTGACGTGTTTGGCCGGTGTTGCACGTCTCCATCACCATGCCGCTCCAGCCCCGTGGATCGAGCCGCATTGGCCGGTAACGCGGTGTCTTGCTCCACGACTTGAGCGGCGCTCATTTGCGGCTTCGCAGCGACAATCGAGGTCTCACCGCGCGGCGGCAAAGCGGGGGTGGAGGCCATCTCACGCGGAGAAGCTGCCTCGCGCACAGGCGAGAACTCGCCAGCCAAGGGCGTTGGCGATTGCTGGGCTAAAGGCGCGTTTGCAGCCATTGCTGCGCGCGGCACGTCATCGCCGACGGGAACTTGTGATGTGTGTCGGTGCGAAGCAGGCACAATAGCCTCGCCTTCCGGCAAAGCACGGGGATTCTGCACCACTCGAAGCGCGGGCTCCGCGACAATCGGCGAGGTGTCTGCGTTGGCTTTGGGTGCAATTGGCGCCTTGTCTGCCGGGAACGTCCAGCGCAGCAGATCATTTTCCGCTTCGGGAAGCGGCTGCTCGGCAGGGGCAGTTTTCGGCTCGGCCAAAGCGGGTTCGACCCAAATCTCAATTGCCGGATCACTCACCGCCAGCCCCTTGATCGGCAAAGTCTTTCCGCCTTCCGGCAAGTCCATGCCTGATTTTGCCGTCTCGCGCGGGAACGGCGATGCCACGAAAACTTCGCCGTGAGCCTTATCGGTCGGCGGAATGTCTGGACTTTGAGCCGGTGCGGCTGAGGCAAGCAAACGTGTTTGCGCACTCAGCTGACCGGACGAACTTGATCTAACTGTCTCAAGTAATGAGGGAAATTCGGCGCCACCCACCTGCAGATCCGGCGCGATTGCCGGACTGGCTGCGGAGGTTTTGGCGGTGAGATCAAGCGGGGTCGCAATCAAGTTCGGCTTCCTTTTTACTGTGACCGACCGGCGTCAGCGGGTCTTGCCCGATGGAGTTTGCAACTTGCGTGCCATTGCCGCCGAAGCCGCGCCTTCGCGTTTGATCTCGAGCGCGGTCAGCTCGCGCCGTGCGGCATCGAGGCGGGCTTCGAGCCGTGTTGCGCGTGTATCAGCGGCCGCCAGTGTCTGGACCTGCCAGCGCGCCTGATCGCCAGCATCCTTGCTCGCTTCGTCGGCTTGCTCCGCGACCCCCTGAAGCGATTGAACAAAGGCGGTGTGATCGCGCAGGGCAGAGCCACTGGGCAGCTCGCCGCGTGCTACATATTCGCGCATCAGCGCGCGGCTGCGCTCAGCCAGGGCAGCGCTTTTGCTTTCCTCAGCCAAAGCATCGGCAAGTGCAGCCATCGCATCGCGCCGCGCAATCTTAGCCAGGGTCAGTTGGCGTTCGAATCGGCTATGGCGTCGGCGCTCATTCATCAGGCACCATCAGCGTCTGCAATGCCTCGAAGCTGACCGGCAAAGCAGAGGCCTCGCCCCGCGCCTGCCGCAGAAACCCGTCAATTGCCTGCGACTGCGCTAGCGCGCGGTCGAGCAACGGGTCTGAGCCCGCGCGATAGGCCCCCATCAAGACCAGATCGCGGTTCTCCTCACGCGCGGCAATCAGCGCGCGCAGTTGCAAGGCAGTCGCGGCAATCGGCTCAGGCACGATATCGTCCATCACCCGGCTCAGCGAAGCAGGCACATCAATCGCAGGATAATGCCCGCGCTGCGCCAGATCGCGCGACAGGACGAGGTGCCCGTCAAGGATCGCCCGCGCCGTATCGACCACCGGATCGCTGGTGTCATCGCCATCGGCGAGCACGGTGTAGAGACCAGTGATCGCTCCGCCCGATTGCGCCGAATTGCCGCTGCGCTCGACCAGCCTCGTGATCGCAGCCAGCGCAGATGGCGGATAGCCGCGCGCTGCGCCCGGCTCCCCCAGCACAAGGGCCAATTCGCGCGCCGCATGGGCAACACGGGTCAGGCTATCGAGCACCAGCAGCACATTCTTGCCCTGAGCGCGGAAATATTCGGCAATCGCGGTCGCGTATTGCGCCGCGCGCAGCCGCAGATTGGGGGCGTGATCGGCTGGAACCGCCACCACCACCATTCGCCCGCGCTGCAATCCAGTCATATGCCGCGCAACAAAATCAGAGACTTCGCGCGCGCGTTCTCCGATCAGCGCGACGACGGTGATATCGGCCACAGCATTGCCCGCAATCGTGTCGAGCAGAACCGACTTGCCGACGCCCGAGCCTGCGATGATGCCCATTCGCTGTCCCACGCCGATGGTCGCCAGCGCGTTGATCGCGCGCACGCCGCAATCGAATGGCTCACGCACCGGCGCGCGTTCGAGCGCCCCTTCGCGCATTCCGGAAAGCGGCCATTTCGCGCCAGAATCCAGCGGCGGGCCGCCATCAATCGGATTGCCCAGCCCGTCGACTGCTCGGCCCAGCAAGGCCTCTCCGACGCGCACCGTTCCCGGCGATCCGACCGATCGGACGCGGGCGCTGGGATGGAGCAATTGCGTATCGCCAAGCAGCATCATCAGCGAATGACCGCCGCGAAATCCGATCACTTCGGCCAGCGCCTCGGTGCCGTTGTCATTCTCGATAGCTCCCAGCGATCCAATCGGCAGAGCAAGCCCTGCGACCTCGATCAAGCCGCCATCGCAGGCCACCACGCGGCCTGACAAGACAGGGCCCGAGGCGGTTTCGATATTGCGGAACCGCGCGAGTTCGATCTGCATCTCAGCGAGCATCGCTATTATCCGCGGATCGCAGCGGCGATGGCGCGGCGCCAGTCGGCTGGACCATCGCTGATCGCGCCATCGGGTCCTTCGAAATGCAGCCCCCCGCGCTCCACCGCTGGATCGGCAACTACTTGCCAATGTTCTTTGGTATCGGCGTCGAGCAGCTCCATATCCGCAGGATTGAGGTGCAGCGCATGTTCGCAGGCCGCCTTGCCAAGCCGCGTCGCCGCAGCCTCGCAGCGCGCCCTGAGCGCCTCGGCCTCGGGCTGGTAATCTGCAAGTGTCTGTCCGCACAGCGCGATGACCGTCTCAGCCAGCTCGTTTGCCAGACTGTCGATCGCTGCTGCATCAAGCTCGCGAAAGGTCAGGCGCAGCGCCTTGCGGTGAAGCAGATCGGCCTCGCGCTCTTCATTCGCGGCAGCCCGGCCCAGAGCTTCACCCCGCGCGAGCGCCTCTGCCACCGGATCGGGCGGCGGGGGAGCCGTGACGCTGGGGTCAGCCGGACAATCGACAACCGCCGGTTTGCGCGCAATCGGCAGGCCTTCGACAAAGCCGCCCGGAGCCGCGAGCGCGGCGATCCAGTCAGGCGTGCCGCGGCGCTCATCAGGTTCCGCCGGATCTGCCAGCGCGGCGATCCAATCAGACGAATTCGCCATCGTCGGCCCCTATTGCAATCTCTCCCTGATCGGCCAGTGCGCGCGCGACTTCGACAATCTTGCGCTTCGCCGCGTCCACTTCGCTGCGCGCCAGGCGGCCGCGCAGTTCGATCTCGTCGCGGATGCCATCGGCAGCGCGGCTCGACATGGATGCGAAGAACGGTTCGCGGCTGGCCTCGTCGACACCTTTGAGCGCATCGACCAGCGCTTCGTTGTCGACATCGCGCAGCAACCTGCCCATCGCCATTGCGTCGAGGTCGTAGAGCATTTCGAAGGTGAACAGTTCCTCTTCGATTTTCTCGGCGAGCGGCGCGTCGCGCTGCGCGATTGCGGGCAGCACAGTGTTGCGCAGATCGCCAGCGCCCAGATTGATGAGGTTGGCCGCTTCGCGCGGGCCACCCAAAGTCAGAGCACCCGGACCGAAGCGTGCACCGATCCGCTGGGATAGCAGCTTGTCGATCATGCCGACCGCCTGCTGCGAAATCGGCCCGATCCGCGCTACGCGTTCGACCACAGCCGACTGGACCTGTTCGGGCAGTGCAGAAAGCACTTCGGCAGCGGGTTCGGGCTCGAGCATCAGCAGCAAGGCCGCGATCATCTGCGGGTGTTCGTCTTCGACCAGCTTGATCAGCACAGGCGGGGCCAGCCAGCGCGCCATCTCGATACTGCGGGGACGGCTGACGGGATCAATCCGCAGCATCATGCTTTCGGTCTTGGTCGGGCCAATCGAGCGGTTGAGCAATGCGCGCACCTGAGCGCCGCGATCCGCCTTGGCAAGGACCTCGCGCGTGCTTTCGCTGACGAAATCCTCCAGCGCCTCGGCCATGGATGGCGCGTCGATCTCGCCCAGCTGGCACATGGCCGCGCCGATCTGTTCAAGTTCGTCGGGGCCAAGCCGCGACAACAGGCCTGCGGCCTCGTCGTCGCTCAGCAACATCAAAAAGACTGCCGCGCGGTCGACCCGGCTGAGCAAGGGCGCGGGTGCAGTAGGAGCGCCTTCCTCCATTTCTTCGGTTGAGAGCGCGTTCACCGGGCAGTTGCCTCTTTTTGCTGGTCGCGGGATAGATCGAGCATGCGTTGCAGCGCCTCGACCGCGCGATCGGGCTGGGCCGCAGCCAATTGCCGCGCCAGATCAACCTTTTGCGGGAAGTTGGCTTGCAGCACCTCTGCATCCTCGGCGGCGCGTTCGCGTTTCTCGTCGCCCTCGATCATTGCGCTTTCACCCTCTTCTTCAAGCGTGCCGGGCGCCGCGCCTGCTTCGCGCATCCGCTTGATCAGCGGGCGCACGGCCAGCATCAGCACCAGCAGCACCGCGATCAGCGCGGTCATATAGCGCAGCACATCGGCGAACCACTTGGCTTCGTAAAAGGCCGGCGCTGGCAATTCGGAGGCTTCGAAAGCGCTCACCACAACCTGAACCTGATCGCCGCGCGCTTCATCCGCGCCGACTGCCGCGCTGACCAGCGATTGCAGCTGTTCGGACGTCATTGGCGCAGCCGCTTCGAGCGCGGCATCGCTGACCGCGACTGCGACCGAGAGCTTCACCAGACCGCCCGGACGTGTGCTGGAGACCGCCACTTCACGGCCCAATTCGTAATTGCGTTGCACCGCGCTTTCACTGTCGGTGGGTGGCTGCGCTGGCGCTTCTTCGCCGGCACCGGCGGCCTGCGGGTCGGGCGGACCGTCGACAAGCTCTGCATCGGGCGGAGGGGTGTTGGCAGGCACGCCCGGCACTCCGCCAACGCCTGCACCGGCCAGGCGCGTAGAGGTGCGTTCGCTCTCGCTGCGGATCGCCCCTTCGGAATCATAGGTTTCGCGCGCCGAAGTGATCTCCGCCTGATCAAGTTCGACCTGAACTTGACTGGAGAAATTTCCGTCGCCCAGCAGCGGCAGAAGCAGACTGGTAACCTGCTCGCGCAGTTTCGCTTCGAATTCGCGTTGGAGAATCAACCCGTCGAGCGTGCCTTCGCGTTCGGACGACAGCAGGCGGCCATTCTGGTCGACCACGCGCACGGCATCGCTGCTCATCCCCGGAACCGAACCGGACACCAGATTGACGATGGCATTGACCTGCGCCTCGTTCAGACTGCGGCCCGAGACAAGCCGCACCATCACGCTGGCGCTGGGCGGATTGTTGGCGCGCACAAAGACCGAGCGTTCGGGCGTCGCAAGGTGGACGCGCACGCTCTCGATCCCGTCAATTTCGCGGATGGTCAGCATCAATTCGCGCTCGCGTGCCAACCGCAATCTTTCGCCTTCCAGCGTGCGGCTGGAGCCGATGGGGATCGCATCGAGCATCTCGCTCGCGCCTTGTGGAGCGGCCAGACCGGCATCGCTCGCCACCAGCATCCGCGCGCGGTAGACGTCGTTTTCCGACACGGTGAGCGCGCCGGTTGCGTTGTCGATCGAATAGGAAATGCCAGAGCGGTCGAGCGTTTCGACCACCTTGGCCCGCTCGCCATCGCTAAGCCCTGCATAGAGCGTGCGCTGCGGCCCATCGGCGATCATCAGATAGAGCGCGGCGAGGATCGCCACCACTCCGACACAGATCAAAGCGGGCAAAGCGCGGCGAAAGGCGGGCTGTGCGGTAAATTCGGAAAAGCGCGCGCGCCAATCGGCAGGAGGCGCGCCGCCAATCGCAATCGCGCCTTCAGCGGGCACAGGAACCATTGTTTCAGCCACCTATCAGCTCCCCATCCGCATGATTTCTTGATAGGCGGAGAGCAGTTTGTTGCGGACCTGCAAGGTCGCCTCAAACGCGACACCCGCTTCCTGACGGGCGAGCATAACCTGCGCGATATCCGTCACCTCACCGCGCTCATAGGCGGCCTGCATATTGCCCGAACGTTGCTGAACCGCGCTGACATTTTGCAGCGCGTCGGTCAGCACTTCGCCAAAACCGCCGCCTTGAGGCGGTGTCTGGCTCGCGCCCTGAACCGGCGGATTGCCGGTTGCATCGCGCACATCCTGCAAGGCCCGGCTGCGCGAGAGCACTTCTGCCCGCAGCGCCATGACCTGCTGGACACCGCTCGCTTGTCCGACGCTGCTCATGCTTTACCCCCTTTGGCAATCAATCCGGTTTCGCGCATCGAGGCGAGCCGATAACGCAAGGTCCGCTCGGAAATGCCGAGGCTTTGCGCGGTCCGTGCGCGGTGGCCGTTATGGCTTTCCAGAGCCGACAGGATCGCTTTCGCCTCGGACTGGAACGCGACATCGGAGAGCGATTTCGCGCCGGACCGGGATGGCGTTGAAGGTGTCGGGGAGGCCTCGCCCGCCTCCTGCATAGCCGCATCGACAGGACGCACTTTCTGATCAAAGACAATGTGTTCAGAGCCGATGCACGGCTCTTTACCCGCCAACAGGATCGCGCGGCGGATGACATTTTCCAGCTCGCGGACATTGCCCGGCCAGACATGCGCTTTGAGCATGTCGAGCGCGGATTGCGAGATCCAGCACGGCATGCCCGGCTCGCAGGCGTGCCGCAGCAGCATCGCAAAGGCGAGCGGAGCAATGTCGCCCGCACGGGTGCGCAAGGCAGGCAGAGCCATGGGAAAAACGTTGAGACGGTAGAGCAGGTCTTCGCGGAACCGCCCTGCCTGCACTTCGCTGGCCAGCGTCCGGTTGGTGGAGGCGACGATGCGGACATTGACGCTGACCGGCTTGGTCGCGCCCAGCGGCAGCACTTCGCCTTCCTGCAAAACCCGCAGCAATTTGGCCTGAAGCGCAATTGGCAGCTCGCCAATCTCGTCGAGCAGCAATGTACCGCCGTCAGCCGCGCGGAACAGCCCCTCGCGCGCTTCGGCGGCGCCGGTAAACGCGCCTTTGCGGTGGCCGAACAGCATGCCTTCGAGCATCGCCTCGGGCATGGCAGCGCAATTGACCGCGAGGAATGCGGCGTCCTTGCGCGCGCTCATCCGGTGGACGAAGCGCGCGATCACTTCCTTGCCGGTGCCGGTCGGCCCTTCGAGCAGGACGGGTATCTCGCTCGCGGCGATCCGCTCTGCCAATGTCAGCAGGGCAAGGCTTTCATTGTCGCCCGCGACCGGCCAGCCTTTTGCAGCAGCACTGGCGATCAGCGCCGATTGCGCCGCGCCGAGTGTTTGCGGCGAATAGGCCAAAGTGACACGGGCAGCGCCGATGCGGGTAAGTGCGGGCTTGTCGTCATGAACAAGATCGATGGCAAGCTGACCAGCGCTGCATTTGCTGCGCGGATCAAAGCGGCCATGATCGCCCAAAACGATCCGGTCGCGCTGCCAGCTTTGGGCGAGCAGAGGCAGGGTCGGATCAACAAGAGCGCTATGAGGACCGCAAATCGGCTCGCCCGGAAACAATGCTTCGCCGCTTGTTTCGTCTGTTTGTATTTCTGGAATTTCGCTCTGGAGCACTCGCCTGAATCCACAAGATCATTGCTGGTGGAAAGGATTTGCGCCCGCGGCGTCCAAGATAGGACGAATTTAAGCACCCGTATCATCCCTAAGGGTTTGCCCCCGTATCGATGGGCCAAGAAACAGCGCGGAAACGGGCGGTTGGGAAAAGCTTCTCCGGCAAAGCCCTTAAACATTTTCGCAGGTGGTCGCTCTTAGCTCCAGCAGGTGCATTTCCCCGCCCTGTCCTGACCACTCGATGACCACCACGGGAGTTTGAATAATGTCTGTAATTAACACCAATATCTCGGCCCTTCGCGCTCAGAATGCGAGCATGCGGGCCAATGAAATGCTCGGCACTGCAATGGAGCGTCTGTCGACCGGCCAACGTATCAACGGTGCGGCTGATGATGCTGCTGGCCTGTCGATTGCAACCGGCTTTACCTCCGACATTCGCGGCCTCAATCAGGGCATTCGCAATGCCAGCGACGGTATTGCGCTCGCCCAGACCGCTGAAGGCGCGTTGGAAGAAGTCACCAACATGCTCCAGCGCGTTCGCGAACTGGCTATCCAGTCGAGCACCGGCACTTATGATACGGAAGCTCGCGGCTTCATGGATCAGGAAGTCGACGAGTTGCGCGCACAGATCACCGACATTCTGTCGAACACCAGCTTTAATGGTGTGACCTTGTTCAGCACGACGAGCGGCACCGATGTTACGGTCGATATCGCGATCGATGCGGGCCGCACGGTGACGCTCACCAGCAATGCGATCGATGGCACCAACATCACCGCCACCGGCCTTGACGTGACCACCGCCACCGCAGCGGGAACGACGATCACCAATGTCGACTCCCTGCTCTCGGCCGTAAACACCACGCGTTCCTCGCTGGGTGCGGGGCAGAACCGGCTCGAAGCGGCTATCGGTAACCTGACCACAACCTCAACCAACCTTTCCGATGCAAGGTCGCGGATCCAGGATGCGGATTATTCGTCCGAGACCACCGCGCTCGCCAAGGCGCAGATCCTCGGACAGGCTTCAACCGCAATGCTTGCCCAGGCAAACCAGTCGCAGCAAAGCGTACTGTCCCTGCTCCGTTAATCGAACGCAGGACAAGCTCCCCGCTGGGGTGGCAGGGAAGCCCGGGGCAATTCGCTCCGGGCTTCTTGCTGCTTAAACAATCCGGTCAGATAAAAGGCCCGCTTGCGCGACGTGCACAAGCGGGCCTTATCGTTTCTGCCGTGTCATAAGAATTGGAACCGGAGCGATCAGAAACCGGCAGCGCTGCGGTCCTGCCAGTCGACCACTTCGAGATAATTGCGCAGGCGGTTTTCCTCCAGCCGCGCGATCAGCTGATTGGCATGAAAGGGCAGCAGGAATTCGGCGACAGCTGTTGACCAGTCTGCGCTGGCATCGAAGATGATGCCAAGGCCAAAGACCGCCGGAACATGGACATAGAACAGCGGGCGCTCATCGGTGTCTGCTTCGCGCAGAAAATCTTCGACAGCGGTAAGAACCCCATTGCGTTCGCCGCCCGATTCAAGTGCGACAGCGAACTGCCCCTGCCCCCGAAAGCCGCGCCCTTTGAAAACCCCATCATTACCGAGCACCACCCCGTGATCATAGCTGTGCGGGTGGCGCCAGCCGGGCGGAACACGGTCGGGCGCGTAATAGAAGTCGCGCCGTGCACAGGGCCATGACACATCGTGCATAAATGCGAGCAGGGGCCGGTCAGCCTCGCGTTGGATCGCGTCGACCGCAATCAGCTCATTGTAGACCGTGTAGTAATTGTGATCGCCGTCGATGAACCACGCATCAACTGCGCCGGAATCCTCCAGTGCTTCCAGACTGGGCCGCGGGACATGATTGACCTGGTCCTCGCCCGCTTGCCATTCGAGAAAGCCGTCGGCTGGTTCGGGATCGATGCAAGTAAGCGTCCCTCCGACCTTAGCCGCGCGCTGCGCAAGCACTTTGGACATCCCGCCGAATTCGCTGCCGATCTCGGCAATGTCGCGGACCTTGGCCTCGTCAAGACAGGGCAGGATAATGCTCGAAAATTCGGACATCGAGTGGATCAGGAGTTCGCTCATGCCGCAGCATCCTTCATTTGGTTTTCGCGGGTTGCAGGCTGGCTGGAAGAGCTGGCCTGATGGGCGCGCTGGCCCACAGGTCGAAGACGCAGTGGCCGAAGTGTGATTTCGATCATTTGAGGCTTGCCGCCTTCGCTTTGAGCAGGCGGATTGACCAGCATAAAAGCCGCCGGATCGGTGCATTCGAAAATGCCCTCTGCATGCTCGGTCATCGCGTCGAATTGCGCCTCGAGCCGGGCTGGAGTCTCGTCATTGCGGGCATCGCCCTTGAGCGTCGCCACTTCCGACAAAGTGACCGACGACAATTCAAGCCACTCGAAAACCGAGCCGACTTGCAGCGCAATTCCGCGCGCACCCGGCGCAATTGGCAGCCGCACTGTGTAGTAACCCTGATGCGTGGCCTCGGCCTCAACTTCGAGCCGCGCGCTGTCTTTCTCGCCAAGATAAAAGGCCGGGACCGCAATTTTGACAAAACTGCTGTCGGTATAGGACAGGCTAAGGCCAAAGCGTTTCTGCACCAGCAGCGACAGCCGCGTATTGATGTCTTCACCTGCGAGTTCGGCGGGCAGGAACATGCGCGCTGAGCCCTTCATGTAGAACAGTCCGCGCCGCCGCATCCCCTCTGCCGAATGATCCGGATCGAACAGCGCCACCATCCGTTCGCTGCCCAGATTGACGTCATGCTCAAAGCTCTTGAGCACCTCCAGTTCCTGCGGGAGAGGAAGGAACATAAAGCGGGTGAGCACGCCCAGCGCCGCTTCGCGCCAGCCACGCTCGGCATGGGTGTCGGTTTCACGGTTGATAGGGGGGTGTTGCGCCGCTTGGGCAAAGCGAACCGCGCCCGCTTGCACGCGGCCGCGCACATCGCTTTGCGCGCCTTTGACCGCGCTTTGCTTGCGGATTGGATCGCCGACTTCGCTGAAGTCCACTACCGATCCCAGCTCGCAAGTAGCCAGCTGCTCGATCACCGCGACATTGGCGCACAAGGCTTCGAGCATTTCGGCATCATAGTGCCGCGCATCGATCAGCCCTTTCTTGTCGAGCCCGCTTGCGCTCATCTCGCGCAGCAACAGGTAACGGCCCGCAACATGGCAATCGAAAGCCTCGGCCAGCAGCGCATCAACGCGGTCCTGCGCCGAGCCGTTATAGCCAAGATCGACCAGCATCAGCGTGTCGCCCGGCGCGATCGGTTTTTGCGGATCGACCGCCGCGCGAATATGCGCGATCAGGCGTTCGGCGCGCGCGCGCGAACGGCGGCGGGTGAGTTTCTCGCGCTGGCCTTTCTTCAGTTCGGCGCGCAGGCGGTGGCTCGCAGCAACCCTGTCCGCATCGGTTCTGGGATTGCCGACGATCTTGGCGACTTCCGCGCCTTCAAACAGCATCTGGCGCGCCAAGGTTGCTGGGTTAAGGCCAAACTCAAGCGTCCATTGCTGACGATAGGCCTCGCGCGTGGTCAGCGAGGCGCCAATCGCGACAAAGCGGCTGATCTCGACCCGCGCGGTGCTGGGCGCTTCATCGCCGGTCTGGTGGATTAGATGCGGCAAATGTCCGTCGCGCAGCATGAAGAGCCAATGGACCGTTCCGCCCCGCTCAGCCTCGATGGCCTCCGCCTCGGCACGCAGCCATTGGTCAAATCCGTGAAAGACCGGGCCAAGCACGCTCGCCCCCAAGGCTCCGGCTGGATCATCCTCTCGCGGTTCTGCGGCCGCCAGTAGCGGCCGATGCGGCATCAATCCGCGCACGCCGCTTTGCTCATCACCCGCAAGCTGCTGGCATGATCGTTCAAAGCGCATCCGCTGGCGGGCGTGCTCGGAAAACTGGAGCAAATGCAGCGCCGGAATGCCCAACGCGCGCGCCGCGTCAAAATCGGCTGCCTTATTATCGCCGATATGCAAGACCTCAGCCGCGCGGCACTTCATCGCCTTGATCGCGCAGGCCAGCATCCCTTGGGTTTTCGAAACGCCTTCTTGCGAGGAGGCAAAAACATTGTCGATCAGTGCGGCCACTTCTGCACCCGCTGCATCCGCGATCAACTGGCGCAGCTGATCGGCATCGAGATAGGTGTCCGAGACGATCATGACCTTGTGACCCGCCGCTTTGGCTGCACGCATCAGGGCGATAGTCGGTTCAAATCCAAAACAGGCGCGCGCTTCGGCGGCGAGTTCTTCCGCAATCGCGGCTTCGCGGGCCTCAGGCGAGGCGCTGGGCATTGAGTGGGCATAGATATCGGCAAGGCCAACCTCGCTGCGCTGGTGCAAGGTCGCAGCTTGTTTGCGGGCATTGGCTTCGCCTCTCACGCGCTGGGCGATGGACAGGTCCGGAAGACCGGCAAAGACATCGGTTGGCGCATGGCAATCGCGCCACAGCAAAGTGTCGAAGCAATCGAGTGAAAGCACTTTCATATTGGCCGGTCCGCGCTCCAGCGCGTGCGGCATTTCATGCGGCAGGATTGTCTCTGTCATCGCGTCGTTCCCCATTGGTCCATGCACGGCAGAGCTAAGCCATCATGCTTTACGGGGTCGGAGCAGCAGCCTCCGCGCTATCCCTTAGGGCGGTTTGCTGAGGGCGCTCGAGAGGCGGAGCCTCTGCCGGCGGAATAGCAGGCGGAGTTCTCGGGCGGGGCCTGACCCGCTCGCGCGGCTCGTTAAGCAACAGCAGCGAAATCCGGCGGTTGCGCGGGTCGGCGGGATCATCAGCGATCAGCGGCTCGGTATCGGCAACCCCTTCGATCCGGGCAAAGCGGCCCTGCGGAATGCCGCCGAGGATCAGCTGCTGGCGCGTTGCCTCTGCGCGGCCTGCGGAGAGCGACCAATTGTTGGCAACAACGCCTGACCGCCACGGCAGCGAATCTGTGTGACCGCGCAGGATCAGCGGGCTTTGTTGGTCCGAGATCGCCTCTCCGATGATCTCCAGGAGCCCGCGCGCATCGTCGGTGAGGATCGTGGTGCCGAGCGAGAACATCGAGAAGTCCGCATCATCGACCAGATCAATCCTGATGCCATCAGGCGCGCGCATCACGCGGACCTGATTGGCGAGGTGAGAGAGTTCGCGCTGCTCCGCGAGCTTTCGATCAATGGCTTCGCGCAGGTCGCGCACCCGCTCCACATCGGCCTCACCCCGACCGCCGCCTTCGACCGGCCCGCCCTGCGCGCCGCGCGGAACAGTCATCGACTGGGTGCCGGTCTGGCCCTGACGGTTGGGGTAATTATCGACATCAGTGATCGAGCTGCCGCCCAACATGCCGTCAGAACCTGCGCTTTGCTGGCGGGTCTTGACCAGGGTTGGCGCGAAATAGTCGGCAATGCCCTTGCGCTGGTTTTCCTCTGTCGCACCCAGCAGCCAGAGCAATAGAAAGAACGCCATCATCGCGGTCACGAAGTCGGCATAGGCCACCTTCCAAGCGCCGCCGTGATGGCCTCCACCTTCAATCGTGATCTTCTTGACGATGATCGGTGCCGGAATCTCGGCTGGCGGTTCAGCGACTGCCTCTTTCGCCATCTCACTTGCCCCGCATCGCGTCGAGCAATTCGGTCAGTTTCGGACGGTGCGCAGGCGGCAGGCCCGAACGCGCGGCCTCGAGCACCATTGGCTGCGGATAGCCGTGGAGGCTGGCAATGATGACCTGCTTGATCGTGTGGAAGATCTGTTCGTCATGCGCGTTGATCTGTTTCAGCCGAGCGGCCATCGGCCCGGCAAATCCATAGGCCAGCAGCACGCCCAGAAACGTGCCGACCAGCGCGCCGCCGATCATCTTGCCCAGAACCTCGGGCGGTTCGTTGATCGAACCCATCGTCTTGATCACACCCAGCACAGCCGCGACGATACCCAATGCCGGGAACGCATCGGCGAGCGACTGGATCGCATGTTCGGGCTCGTGCATTTCGTGCAGCTGGGTCTTGATCGCATTGTCGATCACATCCTCGACCGCATGGGTGTCGAGCGTTCCCGACGACACCACCATCAAAGTCAGCGGATCGCAGATCATATCGACCACGACCGGGTCTTTTTGCAGGCGCGGATATTCGCTGAAAACGGTTGAGTTCTCGGGTTCAGTCACATGGCTTTCGAGCGCGACCGCCCCTTCCGATCGCATCAGTTTCATCAGCTTGCTGGTGAGCGCGATGGCGTCGATATGATCTTCGTCGGTGTATTTTTGCCCTTTGAACACCTTGCCAAGACCGCCGCCGAGCAGTTTGATCTCGTGCATGGAATTGCCGATTATGGTCGCGCCTAGCGCGGCCCCGCCGATCATCATCATTTCAAGCGGCAAGGCGGCGAGAACCGGCCCCAACGCCCCGCCCGCCAGCACAAAGCCGCCAAACACCAGGACGATCAGAACTACGATACCGATTGCGGCAAACATGGAACCGACCCCTTCTTAGAGCGCGTTGAACAGGGTCAGCGAGCTGACACGGGTAAAGCTTGCCTGGCTGGCTTCGAGCGCGGTGAGGGTTTGCTGCAGACGCACGATCGTGTCGGCAATGTCCGTATCGCCAATATCGGAGCGCTTTTCAGCGACTGTCACCGCGCGGTTCTGCTGGTCCTGCTGGATCGCCTCGACCCAGGCGAGCCGCGTTCCGATGACGGTCTGGCTGCGGTTGGCGGTGTCGATCGCCGCATCGATCCCGGCGATGGCATCTTGTGCCGCCGCGGCGGGATCAACCGCTCCGCCCCGCATCGCTGCGGCAAGGCCGGAAATGACGGCAAAGGCGCTGGTCTGGCTGCCCCCGACATCGAATTCGAACAACTGCTCACCCGTCACACCGCGTTCGATCTCTGTGCCCGGAGCAACCGGCACCGATCCGTTCTGATTGTTGCCATTATAAGTGACAACGCCGCTCGCATCGCGAATGAAAGCGGGATTGCCAGCAGTGCCTGCAAAGAGCGGCGCGCCGGTGATCGAGCGGGAATTGCTGCGCGCAAACAGCTCTTCGCTCATCTGCTCAAGCTCGTCAGCAATCGCCGCGCGGCCGTTCTCGCCGGTTGGATCATTGGCTGCCGTGATCGCCAGCTCGCGCGCGCGCTGGAATAATTCGAGCACGCCGGCGATCTGTTCGGCGCCTTCGGTCAGATCCTGTTCGAGCCGTGCGGCGTTTTCCTGTTCGGTGCGCCCGCGCACTTCGAGCCGGGAAAGCGCGCGCAGGCGAGAGGCTCCCACCGGATCATCGGACCCGCGCGTGATCCGCTCACCCGTCGCAATCTGGGTCTGCAAGGTCTCCAGCGCCTCGCGCAGACTCCCCATCTGGCCCAGCGAGCGCTCAAAAAATGCGCCGGTTGAGTTTCCAACAATGTTCATCAGCCCAGCCCCAGGATCGTGTCGAACAACTCGGTTGCGACCTGCATCACGCGGCTGTTTGCTTCGAAAGCCTGTTGCAGCCGGATCAGATTGGTCGCTTCGGTATCTAGGTCGACACCGACTTCGGCGAGCAGGTTGGCTTCAGCGCTCTCGGCGATAATCGCGAGCCCGTCGCGCAGCGAATCAAGCCCGGATATCCGGCTCGACAGCGACAGCAACATTCGGTCGGTTGCAGCTATAGGGCCGTTATCGGCACCAAAAGCGGCGATCAGATTGCCAAGATTGGACGTGTCACGGCTGCCCGCAGGAGCGCCCGCGGGAGCCAATGCGAGGCCAGCTCCATCGTCAAGGACCAAGGCGATGTCGCTGGCCCCGTTGCCGGAGAACAGGGGCTGTCCCGGCGAACCATCGAGCGCGCTTCCGGCTGCCTGAGCAGCGTTGGCGCCTATAATTATTGAGTTTGCAATCGCATCGAGCTCGACCTGGCGGCCAGCAATATCGGACAGGGCCGAAGACCGGCCCGCCATCGCTCCGCCGACCGCAGTGAAGCTCGCTCCGCCCACCGCGAGTGATAGATTGCCATTGTTTGTGGTGGCGCTGAGCTGACTGAAATTCGACCCGGAAACGAGCAGAACGCCGGTTTCGCCAGGCGGCGGCGGGTCTGCAAGAACGCGCACTTCTGCCGCGCCGAATTCGTCGAAAGTGGCTGTGATCCCCACTTCCTCGGACAAATCGCGCAGCGCCGCATCGCGGGCATCGAGCAATGCCGCACGGCCTGCTGTACCCTCGCGGGCATTGACAAGTTCGACATTGATCCGCGCAAGCTCGCTTGCGGTGCCGTTGACAGTTTCAACCCCGGCGGTCAGCTCGGATTCGATGAAGCTGCGCGCGTTACTAAGCGCAAATTCGGCGGTCTGGAATGTTTGCGTCAGCTGGCGCGCGGTTTCGAGCGCGCCGGTACGTAAAGCAGGATCGGTGGGGTCGCTCTCCAGCAGAGTGAGCGAGGCCTCAAAGTCGATCAGCTTTTCGTAGAGCCCGGATTCTTCGAGCGCCAATTCGGCATCGCGCAGGCCCGATATCTCGGTTGCAACGCGGGCAAGATCCGAAGTGCTCGCACGAACCTGCCGCTGGCCAAACTCGCTGTCAAAGCGGCGTACGTCACCGATCAGGACGCCGTTCAAAGTGCTGCGCGACTGGCGATCGATCCGCGCGGTGCCGACCAGTTCAACCTGATCCATCCGCCGTCTTGTGTAGTCGGAATTGGAGGCGTTGGCGATATTCTGCGCAGTCAGCTCGAGGCTGGCCCGCGCTGCTGCGGCCCCTGTCCGGCCGATATTGAGGATGCTCGTCGACATTATTCTTCACCATTGGCAGGGAGGAATTGAGCAAGCTGCTCTTCGATACTCCGTGCAAACCCGAAGGCCCCGCTTTGCGAAGCGATCTCGGCGAAGTTTTCATCGCGCATCTTTTCGAACTGTTTCAGCCCGCCGCCCGTCAGCGGGGTGTCCTCTGAAAAGCTCGCCGCGCGCGCAGATTCCAGCATGCGCCGGATCATGATCGCCTCGAACCCTTGCGCAGCCTCGCGCAGCTCCAGCCGTTCAGGGCTGATCTGCGCGGATGCGGCATCGGTTTGGGGACGAATGGGCGTAATCACAGCACCACCATCTCGGCCTGCAAAGCGCCGGCCTGTTTGAGGCTTTCGAGGATCACCACAAGGTCAGACGCACCCACGCCCAGCAGATTGAGCGCGTCGACAATCTCCGAAAGATTGGCCGCGCCCGGCATCAGAGCCACACGGTCATCGCTTTGCACGACCGAAATTTCGGAGGATTCCTCCACCGCCGTCTCGCCATTGCCAAAGGGTTCGGGCTGGACCACGCGCGGGGCTTCATCGATGCGGATTACCAGCTTGCCATGACTGATCGCGGCGGGCGCTAGCCGGACGGCCTGATTGATTACAACGGTGCCGGTGCGGCTGTTGACGATCACCCGCGCCGCGACCGGCGCTGGCGTCACCGGCAGCATCTCGATTTCAGCCAAAGCCGCTGCGCGCACATCATTGCCAAAGGGCAGCGTCAATTCGATGCTCACCCCGTCGGCAATCTGCGCCATGCCGGGATAGCGGGAATTGATCGCATCGCGCACGCGGGCAGCGGTGAGGAAATCGGCCTGATGGAGGTTGAAACGCAGGCTCGCCTCGCGGTCAAAGCCGGTTGCAACCGCGCGTTCGACCGAGGCTCCGTCAGCGATCCGGCCCACAGTGGTGACGTTGACGGTCAGCTGCGATCCATCGCGGCCCGACACGCCCAGACCGCCGACCGCGACATTGCCCTGCGCCATGGCGTAGATCTGTCCATCGGCGCCGTAGAGCGGGGCGAGCACCAGCGCGCCGCCGCGCAAGGAACGCGCCTGTCCCAAGGTCGAGACTGTAATGTCGATACGCTGCCCCGGCTTTGCGAAAGCGGGGAGCTCAGCCGTGATGATGACGGCTGCGGCATTGCGCAGATTGGGGCTGACACCGGGCGGCAGTTGCAGCCCCAGCCTGCCGGAGACACCGCGCATCGCTTCGGTCACATATTCAAGGTTGTCATCGCCGGTCCCTTGCAAGCCGACCACCACGCCATATCCGGTGAGCTGGTTGGCGCGCAGCCCTTCGAACTGCCCGAGATCGCGGATGCGTTCGGCAGCAGCAGGGGCGGGCGCGAGCAAAGCGAAGAGCGCGAGCAGAGCGGCAAAGATGCTGAAACGGGGCATCAGAACGGCGAGACCGCGTTGAAGAAGCGCGACAGCCAGCCCGGACGGCTCGCCTGCTGCACCGCGCCTTGCCCGGCATAGATGATCCGCGCATTGGCAACGCGCGAGCTGGGCAGAGTGTTATCAGCGTCGATATCAACCAAGCGGATGCGGCCGGCAAATTGCACCCACTCATCCCCCTGACTCAGCGACATCTGTTTCTCTCCGACAACTTCGGCGGTTCCGTTGGGATAGATCGCGGCAATCGTGACCGCGACCGCGCCAGTCATCTGGCTTTGCTGTGCAGCATTCCCGCTTCCATTGAACGACCCTTGGCCGCTGGCATTAAGGGCATTGGGGTTGAGAAAATCGAGCGGACCGGCGGTGGGCGGGATCAAGGCAAAGCCGCCATCGCGCTGGGTTGATCCGGTTGTGCTCTTCGAAGTGCTGGTGCTTTCGATCAGCAGGATCGTGACCATATCGCCAAGCTGGCGCGCGCGGGTGCCGACGACCAGCGCCGAGTAACCTTGCGAGGCCTGAAAGATTGCGCCCTGCGTACCGCTTTGCGCGCCGGCAATCGCGGTGGGCGCAGGCGGAGGCGGCGGGGCGGTAAAGCCCAGCTCGCGGTCCGGACCTCCCCCCAGACAGGCAGAAAGCGACAGCGCAGCGAGCGCGGTAATGGCAAGGCGGATTGGGGTTCGCATGAATATCCTCACAGGGTCTGATTGGCGTTGCGGAGCATCTCATCGACCGCGCTGACCATCTTGGAATTGATCTCGTAGGCGCGCTGGGCTTCGATCATCTCGACCAGCTCTTCGACGACATTGACGTTGGAACCCTCCAGCATGCCCTGCCGGATATTGCCTCGCCCGAATTGTCCGGCGAGGCCGCTATCGGCAGGCCCGCTGGCAGCGGTTTCGACGAGGAAATTGTCGCCGATAGACTGCAAGCCCGCCGGGTTGATGAAGCTGGCGACCTGAAGCTGGCCGACCTGGATCGGCGCGGCCTGACCCGGCTGGACCGCGCTGACTGTCCCGTCAGGCGCGATCGAGACGCTGCGCGCACCGGCCGGAATCTGGATTGGCGGCGTCACTGAATAGCCTTGCGAGGTGACCAGCTGGCCCTCGGGTGAGAGGGTGAAATTGCCCGCTCTGGTATAGGCGGTCTGCCCGCCGCCGGGCAGTTCAACCTGAAAGAAGCCGGGACCATCGAGCGCAATGTCGAGCGTGTTGCCGGTCTGGTTCAGCGTCCCTTGCGAATTGATCCGCGTGGTGCCCTGAACCTGCACGCCGGTGCCCAGATTGAGCCCGACCGCATAGGCGGTCTGCCCCGTCGATTGCTGGCCCGCCACGCGCTGTTCCTGATAGGCGAGCGTGGCAAAATCGGCCCGGTCGCGCTTGAAACCCGACGTGCCGATATTGGCGAGATTGTTGGCGATGACACGCATGCGCGCATCCTGCGCCTCAAGCCCCGTTCGGGCGACGTGAAGGGCGGAAGTGGGCATCTGTGTATCCTTTCAGTCTCTGGTCCGCAGGCTCAGGCTCAAGCCCAAGCTCAACCCCAAGCTCAACCCATGCCGAGCAAGCGGCTGCTTGCTTCGTCGAGTTCGCCTGCGGTCTGGATAATCTTGGCGCGCTGTTCAAAAGCGCGTTGGGCCTCGATCATCTGAACGAGGGTTTCGGCGGTCTGGACGTTGGATTGCTCGAGCGCGCCCGCTGTCACTTGCGCCGTGGGATCAATCGGCAAGACGCCGCCGCCGGGCACTTCGAGAAAGCTGTCGATCCCCTTGAGCAGCTGGCTGCCTTCGGGAGAGACAAGCTTGATCCGGTCAATCGCCTGCGCCTCTGCGTTGGGAGCTGCCGGATCGCTCGCAAGCACGCTGCCATCCCCAGCAATGGTGATGCGGAAGCCTGCGGGCACCGTGATCGGCGCTCCGCTTTCGCCCAGCACCGGAAGGCCTTCGCCATTCTCCAAAACGCCAGTTTCGGCCACGCGCAGATCGCCGCGGCGCGAATAGATCTCGGTGCCCGAACCATCCGGCGATTGATAGGCGATCAGCGCCTGACCCTGCACCGCAATGTCGAGCGGCTGGCCGGTCGGATTGACCCGCGCCTGCGCCATATCCGCCCCGCGCACCAAGCCGCGCGCCATAGCCCGCGCTTCGATGCTGCCATCGCGCAAAGTTGCGGGCGTGACGGCAAAGATCTCCTGCCGGAAACCCGGCGTGGACGCATTGGCAAGATTGTTGGCAATCGTGCGCTGGCGATCCATCGCCGAGTTCATGCCGGTCAAAGCGGTGTAGATCAGGCGGTCCATGGCGGGTTCCTAAATCCTAGCCATTACCGCTGGAGGTTCAGGACGGTCTGCGAGATCGCGGTGGCGGTGTCGATCGCGCGGGCATTGGCCTGGAAGTTGCGCTGCGCCGTCAGCAATGAAACCATTTCCTCAGCCAGATCGACATTGGAGCGTTCCAGCGCGCCGCTGAACAACTGGCCCAGATTGCCAATACCCGGCTGACCGTAAGTGGGCGGTCCCGAATCAGCGGTCGTCTCCCACTTGGTCTGCCCGATCGGCCGCAATCCGCCATTCGATGCGAACGAAGCCAGCGAGATCATCGCAACCGGTTCGTTCGAACCATCGGAATAGGTCGCAACGAGCAGGCCCTGGGCATCGAGCGAAATGCTAGACAGCGTCTCACCTGCGCCATTGACGGTAGGGACAAGCACATTGGCCGGCGTGGTCGAAGTCGGTGTGCCGGTTGCATCAACAGGGAAGGCCTGCACCAGGTCGCCGAACGCATCCTGCAATTCGCCGGTTGCGACCAGTTGCAGATTGCCGTTGCGGGTGAAGGTGACGTCGCCCGAAATCGCATTGGCCGTGGCAATGAATCCGTCGCCATTGATCGCGACATCGAGCACGCGCCCGGTCTGTTCGAGCTGGCCGAGACCAAAGTCCTGCGAGATCGCTGAAACAGCCGCGCCGATGCCGGGCGTGCGCCGCGGATCGGTGCTACCGCCGGTCGCGACCAGATCGGCAAATTGCGCGTTCGACTTTTTGAAGCCCGCCGTTTCGGCATTGGCGATATTGTTCGAGATCACGCGCAGATCGGTTTCGGCGTTGCGCATGCCGCTAAGCGAAGTGAAGAAGGACATGGGGTTTTCCTTGTGGTTGAAAGAGGATCAGACGGTTTCTGCGATGGGGGTGGAGCCAGCGGCTGACGCGGCGGCCTCGGCAGCTGCGGCCTCGGCGGCGCGCTCCTGCGCTTCGATCAGCGCGTCGAGCTTGGCCGCAATCTCGGACAAAGTGGCGCGCGAGGCGGTGTTGTTCTCCAGCGAAGAGAATTGCGCCAGCTGGGCGAGCATCTGCTCGTTCGATTGCGGCTCCAACGGATCCTGATTGGCCAGCTGCGCGGTCATCAGGCGCAGGAAATCGGCCGCACCGAGCGAAGCAGCCGCGCTTTCGCGGCGGATGGAACCGGGCGCGTTCAGGTCATTCAGCACATTATTGGTGATCTCGGTCATGAATTGCTCCTCAGCGTTTCGAGCATCAGTTGCTTGGCGGTTTGCAGCGCCTGGACCATGTTCTGGTACTGGCGCGCGCTTTCCATGATCTCGACCATCTCGGCGCTCTCATCGACGGCGGCCTCCCAGATATGGCCGGTCTCGTCGGCGAGCGGATGGTCCGGATCATAGCGTTTGGTCGGCGCCGATTCGGAGCGCACCAGACCGTCGCTGCGCACAGCCGAAAGCCCGCTCGCGCGGTCCAGCTCACTGGCGAAAACCGCGCGGATCGGGCGGTACGCATCGGCTTCATTGGAGGAAACCGAACCGGCATTGGCGAGGTTCGAAGTCGCCGCATTCATCCGCACCATCTGGGCCGACATGGCCTGCTGCGTCATCGAGAACATCGTCATGGGAGCGCGGTCAGGCATCAATCATTCCCCTTTCAGCGCGCGGGTGATCGTGTTGACCTTGCCCTGCACGAAGCTGAGCGTTGCGGAGTAGGCGAGCGCGTTTTCGGCAAAGGCGACCTGCTCGCGCCCCAGCTCGACCGTGTTGCCATCAAGGCTGGGCATGGTCGGGCGGCGGAACAGCATTTCCGGCTCGCCCGCCATCATGTCGCCGCTGCGTGACGAGGAAAGCCGCGCATCAAGCGCAGCGTTGAAATCGATATCGCGCGCTTTGAAACCCGGAGTTGCCGCATTGGCGATGTTCGAAGCGAGCACGCCCATACGCTGCGAACGCAGTTCGAGCGCGGCGCCGTGGATGCCAAAGATCTGCTCGTTCATGGATCATGTCCTGCATATTGGACCGGCCAATCCGGTGTGCGTTCACATGATGCAGCATGCGTGCCAAACGCACCGTTCCGCCTACAATCACAGGGGGAGGACACGGGATTGCGGCAAGCCTTTGCAGGCTCCCTGCAAGACGCTGCCCCTGCCCGGCCTCGCAGATATGATTGCGCTTAATTCTGCGGTGCCAGCGCCGTTCTGATTGATGCCACCTCAATCGGACCCAAGGAGCAGCCACAGATGTTGAGCGAGACCGCCGCAAGCTCCGGAGGGATTCTGGAGGGGTTTTTCGATCCTGCGGCATTGGTGGTCGTGCTGGCCGGAACATTTCTCGCCACCATCGCCCGCTGCGGAGGGCGCGAGATCAGGGCCGCCGGGCGCGCATTGATCCGGCTCGGCAAACGCACGTTCGACGAAGACGCCAACCGCGCTGCCCTGGCCCGCAGTGTCAGCGCGATTGCCAAGCGCGGGCACCTTTGCGCAGAGACCTCCACCCCGCCCGACCCGGCAACCGCGCGGCTGGTCGATGCCTATGTCGTCTCCGGCTCGCTCGACCTGCTCCATTCCACCGCCAGAGCCGAGCGCGCGCACCGCGAAATCGCCATGGCGCAGGCTGTGCGCGTGTTCGAATTTGCCGGCGAGCTGGCTCCGGTCTTCGGCCTGGTGGGCACCTTGTTCTCGATTACCCAGCTTGCGCCGTCTGCTACGGGAAGCGCAGCTGAAGTGACCATGGCAGCGGTCGGGACGGCGGTTCTGTCATCGCTTTACGGAGTGCTGACCGCCAACCTTGTCTGCATCCCGCTCGCCCGCGCAATCGAGCGCCGCGGCGAACGCGAGGAAGAAGTGCGCGCGGATCTGCTTGAATGGTTCGATGCAGAGCTGACCGGCGGCAGCACACGCTCGATCACTCCGGTTCAGGATGCGGCATGATCGTCCGCCATGCCCAAAGCTGGCAACTGATCCTTGCCGACCTTGCCCTGATCCTGTTTCTGGTGACTCTGTCAGCGCTGGCCGTTGAGGAAGGCCATGATGGAGAGGCCCCTGAGGCAGAGGCTCCTGAGACAGAGGCTCCGCAAATCGCAGCAGCACAAGCGCTCTTCCGGCCTGACCCGCGCGGTCCGTCACTTTCGCAATGGCTCGCCGAACGTCCGGCGGACGGGCGCGCTACTTTGACCGTCTTTGCCCGCTTCGCCGCGAGTGAGCGCTCGCAAATCTGGCGTGACGCCGAAGCCTTGGCCAGCGAAGCAAGTGAAAGCGGATTTGCTGTCAGAGTGGTTTTAAGCCGCGCCGACAGCAGCGATATCTATGCCAGCCTCGCCTATGACGCTCCGATAATCGATCCGGAAACGGAGCTCTGACGAGCAATAAGGCGCTAGATCACCATGATCTGGTTGCGACCATTTTCCTTGGCCTGATACAGCGCCGCATCGGCCCGGCCCAGCGCGTCGCGCATATCCTCGATCGAGTTCACGGTTGCGATCCCGCCGGAGAATGTAACCTTGCCAAAGGGCTTGCCATTCTCTCGGTTGAGCAATTGCTTCATCGCCTGCGCACTGCGAATTCCGTCGAGCTTGTTGAAAGCCGCATCGGCATCGAGCCCGTAGAACAGAAGCACAAATTCTTCGCCGCCATGGCGCGCGACGAAGCATTCATCGCTGGCATTGCCATTGAGCAGGCTTGCGATCGTGACCAGAACGCGGTCGCCCGCATCATGCCCATGCGTGTCGTTGATCGACTTGAAATGATCGACATCGCAAAAGGCGACGCAAAGCGGCTTGCCTGACAATTGCGCCTCTTGAGCCGCCGAAGCCAGACGGCGTTCAAAGGCGCGGCGATTGGGCAGACGGGTCAGGTGATCGACATCTGCCTCGATCCGCGCCTTGGCCAGATTGGCGCGCAGCTGGTCGGATTCGGCCTGACTGCGCTCCATCGCGATTTCGACCTGCCCCAACCGGTCGAGCATGACCTTGGACAGGCTGATAACACGGTCAACTTCGGCTTGGGGCGTCAGGTCTCCGTCCGTCCGTTTCATCTCGCGCAGCTGCGCATCAAGCGCGCCGCGCTGCTCGGTTGTTTCGTCTGCCGCGCTTTTGGCGGTCTGGGCAAAACGCATCAGCGAATATTCCATCCGGTCCATCAACTCCTCAAGCTCATTCATCCGTTGGCCGGTCTCTGGGTCCAGCCGCACCACCGTATCGAGCCAGCGCTGATCGATCGGCTCGCCTGAAATCTCGCGCGCGGCAAAGGCCTTGGCGAGCGCCGCATTCGAACCCGAAAGCGCAGTGGTGATCGCCGCAAGATTGGAGCCGGTGGCATTGAGATCGTGCTTCATGACAAATTCGCGGATACGATCGAGCAATTCGTTCCGGGCATCACGGGCTCTGCTTGGCGAGTCCTTTTCGGGCACTTCGGGCGGTGCGGACATTTCCATGATTGAATTCGTGCGCCTCGTTTCTTGTCTTTCTGGGTCCGGCCTAGGGCAAGAGGCTTAATACGCGGCTCGCCGGTGCCTGCGGGAACTCCCTAGTCAGCCAGCGATCCGCCATGGCGCGCTTATTGGCACAAGGCTTGCAGAACATCAGGACACGGAATTGTCTGAAACATCACCGATTGGAACCTGATATGAGACCGCTTGAAACCGCCGCCCGCAGTGCAGCGCGCAAGGAGTTCCAGCTTCTCGCGCTGGCTACACTGCTTGCATGCCTGCCGATCTTTGCCGCTGCTGCCGAGGCGCAAAACAGTCCGGTCGCGCGCTTTACCGATCCGGGTGAGATTGACCGCGCGGTGCGCGAATTTACCGGCGTTCCCATCGGCGAAGTCGGCGGCGCGCGCGTTCCGGCGGACCAGCGCTTGCGGCTCGCCGCCTGCGAAGGGCCGCTCGATCTCGCCTGGCACGGTAATGGCCGCTCGACCATCCGCGTCGCCTGCCCCGGACCGCAAAGCTGGCGCATCTTCATCGCCACTCGCCCGCAAGCGCGCGCAGAGGCGGCCGAACCCAGCGTGTCGCGCGGCGATCCGATCGCGGTGCAGGTTCGCGGGCGCGGTTTCAGCGTCCAGCAGGGCGGTGAGGCGATGGAAAACGGCGCGATCGGCGATTGGATCGCAGTGCGCATGTCGCGCGATGCGGCCCCGGTGCGCGCGCGCATCGAACGCCCCGGCCTCGCTATTATCCCGGGCAATTGAGAAAATTTTGCCGATCGCTCTTAAACCTCTTTCGTGGTCGCCGTTCATAGCACTACGAATTCACGCTGGAGACGCATCATGCCCTCTTTCGAACTGAGCAAATTGCAGGCGGTGACAGGCCCCAGAGCCTTGTCCGAAACCGACCGTGCCGCGATTGAGGCGCGCCGCGCCTCATCAAGCGCCGGTGCCGGACCAGCCGCGCCTTCGAGCGGCGTATCGATCGAAGTGGCGAGCCCGGTCGATGCTGCCAGCCCGCCGGTCGATACCGACCGTGTGGCTCAGATCCGCAAGGCGTTGCAGGAGGGCAGTTACCCGCTTTTGCCGGCAGAGATTGCCGATGCCATGATCGCCGCAAGGCTTAGCTTCGGGATACCCCAATGAACGCTGTGATTGAAACCGCATCTGATAACACGGCAATCGAAGACCGCTCTTTAAGCGGCAATCTGCGGCAAATGATTGCCGTTCTTGAAAATGAGCGGCAAGCGCTTGCCACTCTGGATGCGGACGGATTGTTCGAAGCGACCCATGCGAAGCAGTCGCTTTGCGATGCGCTTTCGCCTTTCGGCGCCGATGCGCTTGACCAGCAAACCCGCGATCTGGCGCGCACCGCGCAGCAACTCAACGACGTCAACCGGCGGGTGCGCAACCTGCTGGCGGCCAATGTCGCGACCCGCCTCGAAGCTTTGGGCGCCGCGCAGCACACCTATTCAACGGTTAACGCCGCCCACGCCTGAGCCTGGGTAATTGTGCGCAGAGCCGCCATTCTGGCACGCTGCTTGCTCTCTTCATTGCCTGCATGGCCTCTGCCGCAAAGGCGGGCTGCGATGCGAATAATGGCAAGAGAGGCAAGCGAAAGCCGTGACCCATCCACTGATCCCTGCGGCAGGCACGCGGCTCGCTTTCGAGCAAGCGGCGCGCGCGCATGAGGAGGCACGGCCCAGGCAGGGTATAAGCCGCGAGGGGGCCAGCCGCGAGATTGCCCCAGCGCAGCCCGCTACTCAAGTCGAGCGCGCGATTGCCAGCGCCGCCGAGCAAACCACAATCGATTTCGATTTTCTGGTCGCACAGGCGCAGGTCGAAAGCTCGATGAACCCCAATGCCCGCGCGCGCACGTCCTCTGCGACGGGGCTCTATCAGTTCATCGAAAGCACATGGCTGGGCACGATGGAGCGCCACGGCGAAAGATTTGGCCTAGGCGACGTTGCCGCGCAGATCGGGCGGACGAGCAGCGGGCGTGCCTATGTCGCCGATCCGCAGGCGCGCGCTTCGATCCTCGCGCTGCGGCGCGACCCGCAGATCGCTTCGCTGATGGCGGCGGGTCTGGCCGAAGACAATCGCGCGCATCTGGCCCCGATCCTCGGCCGTCAACCCGATCACAGCGAGCTCTACCTCGCGCATTTCCTCGGTGCAGGCGGAGCCGGACGCTTCCTGTCAGCGATGGAGCAGAACCCGTCGCAGTCTGCCGCTTCGCTCTTCCGCCGTCCGGCTGCCGCCAACCGCGCGATCTTTTTTGAACCCGGTGGCCGCCCGCGCAGCCTTGCCGGGGTGATGGACCACCTGTCTGGCAAGCTTGAGCGCGCCCGCGCCGACGCGCCTTCGAGCGTCACACAAGGCTACGCCCCCGATACGCTGACCCCGCCGCCTGCCGCGATTCAAGAAGTTTACGGACGCCAGTTCCAGCCTCCCCCTCCTTATATCATCGCTGAAGAAGCGGTCTTTGGCCCCCGCAACCCACCCGCGATTACAGGCCGGTCGAGGCCGGGCGCGAGCGCATCCGGCATGGGGGAACTCGCCGCGCCTTTATCGCGCGGGCCGATGTCCGGCTTGCTCCAGAGCACATTTGGCGCAAGCTCTCACAGCGCCCCGCCCGAGCAAGTCCAGCGCGCTTATGAGCGGCTGAAAGCGCTCGGCCTGTGAGCGTTCTTGCCAATAGGAGCGTGACCTGGGCCGACCGGTTGCGCGCCGCCCCTGCCGCCATAGCCTTGCCGCTGGGCATCTTCGCACTGTTCGTGCTGATGGTGCTGCCGATCCCGCCGCTGCTGCTCGACATGTTCTTCGTGCTCAACATCGCGGTCGCCGTTGCAGTGCTGATGGTCGCGCTCAATGCGCGCACTCCGCTTGATTTCTCGTCCTTCCCGAGCGTGCTGCTCTTCGCTACGTTGCTGCGCCTCGCGCTCAATGTCGCATCGACCCGGATCGTGCTCGTCAACGGTCACGAAGGCGGCGATGCGGCGGGCGATATCATCGCAAGTTTCGGACAGTTTCTGGTCGGCGGCAATTTCGCGGTCGGATTGTTCGTCTTCTGCATCCTGCTGATCATCAACATGATCGTCATCACCAAGGGCGCGGGCCGGGTGTCCGAAGTCTCCGCGCGCTTCGTGCTCGACGCCTTGCCCGGCAAGCAAATGGCGATCGACGCCGATATCGCGGCAGGCCTCATCACCGCCGACGAAGCCCGCGTGCGCCGCCGCGAAGTCACGGTCGAGGCCGATTTCTACGGCTCGATGGATGGTGCGTCCAAATTCGTGAAGGGCGATGCGATTGCCGCTTTGCTGATCCTTGGCGTCAACATCATCGCCGGTTTCGCGCTCGGCATGATCAGCCACGGACTTTCGGCCAGCGAAGCGGGCGAGCTCTACATCACCCTTGCCGTGGGTGATGCCTTGGTGGCGCAAGTGCCCGCTCTGCTGCTCTCGATTGCGGCAGCGGCGATTGTCACCCGCGTCGCCGATACGCGCGATCTGGCCGGGCAAATCGGCGGGCAATTTTCCGACCCGCGCGGGTGGTTGCCGGTCGCGGTGATCCTCGCAGCCATCGGCGTGGTTCCCGCCATGCCGCAGATGATCTTCATGCCCGCCGCCGCGATTGCTGGCGCGATCTGGTGGGCGATGCGCAAACGCGCGGCGCTGCCTGACGAAGTCGAGGAAGTGATCGAAGAGATATCGCCCGACCGGATCGACATCACCGAAGTTTCCGACCAGACGCTGGTCACAATCGAGCTCGGCTACGGCCTCGTCCACCTCGTTGACGAAGGTAAAGGCGCCCCGCTGCTCACCCGCATCACCGGTATCCGCAAACAGCTCTCTCGCGATCTCGGCTTTGTTCTGCCGCAGTTTCGCATTCGCGATTCGCTCGATGCCGCCGCGAACCAGTACAAGGTGCTGCTTGGCGGGCTGACCATCGCGCAGGGCGAGGTCAAACCGGCCAAACTGCTCGCCATCAACACTGGCGAAGTGCGCGAAGGGCACGGCGTGCCCGGCGACCTGACCCGCGATCCCAGCTTCCAGTGCCCGGCTTTGTGGATCGACGCAGCCGCGCGCGATCACGCCGTGTCCGAAGGCTTTATGACCGTCGATCCCAGCACCGTGATCGCCACCCATGCCAATCAGGAATTGCTGCGCGCAAGCCACCAATTGCTGGGGCCCCAAGAGGTCCGCGCGCTGATCGATGACCTGAAAGACCGCGCCCCTGCTTTGATCGAGGCGATCCACCCCGATCCGCTCTCGCTTGCCGCGCTGACCCGCATCTGCCGGGCGCTGATCGCCGACGGGATCAGTCTGGCCCATCCGCAGCCATTGCTGACCAGCCTCGCGCTGGCGCTCCAGACCACGCAGGAATTTGACGCGATCATCGACGCGGTTCGTGCAGACCTTGGCGCGCGGTTGATTGCTCCGATTTGCGAATCCGGTGAGCGGCTTAAAGTGGTCACGCTTGATGCGGGGCTAGAAAGCGCGATCCTTGGCGGGATGGTCGACCCCGCGACCGGGCAGCCGCTGATCGAACCCGATTGCGGGGCGATGATCGCGGGGCGCATTTCAGAGCTTATCGAAGAAGCACAAGCGCCGCTTGCGCTGATCGTCCAGCCGCCTGCCCGCCGCGCGCTCGCCGGCCTTTTGCGCCAGCGCGCGAGCCGCTGTCAGGTGCTGTCGATCAACGAACTCCCCGTCACGCAGCCGGTTGAAGTCATCGCGGTGATCGGCGCCGAAGAGGCGCTGCAAATCGGACAGGAACCAGCCGAACAAGGAAGGGCCGCATGAAGCACGATCCGGCCAGTTTTGCAGGCGCAAAAGCCTATGGCGCATCCTCGCGCGAAGAGGTGGAGGACCGCGTGCGGCGTTTCCTCCCCATGGTTCGCCGCGCGGCGTGGCATATCTACGGAATGGGCCGCGACGGGCTGGAGATCGAAGACCTGATCCAGACCGGAATCATGGCGCTGACCGAATGCGCCCAAAAGCACAATGGCCCGACCGAAGACGGCTTTGCCGCCTATGCCAAGATCCGCGTGCGCGGCGCGATGCTCGATCAGATCCGCAGGCTGCTGAGTGACACCCGCACCGCGCGCAAGAAACGGATGCGCTATCTGGAAGTGGTCGATACGCTAAGGGCGCAATCGGGCGATGATCCCTCCCGCAGTCAGATCGCGCAAGCGCTTGGCGTCAGCGATAGCGAGCTCGCCGAAATCGAAGCCTCCGCCGTCCATCTCACCTCGATCAGCGAGGAATATGACGACAGCAACACCGCCTTTGCCAGCGAAGATCCCGACCCGTTCGAAGTGCTGTGCGGGCAGGAAGATCGCGAACGGCTAGTCGCCGCGATGACCGGGTTGGCTGACCGGCAAAAACTGGTGCTGCAACTCTTCTTCGTCGAGGAAATGAACCTCACCGAGATCGCCGAAGTGCTCGAAGTTAGCGTCCCGCGCGTGCATCAACTGCGCGCCAAGGCCTTGAAAGACCTGCGCGCAGCGATGCAACGCGATGAAGATTAGTTAGTCTTGGGACTAGTTCGAGTCTCCGTCGGCGTGGACGCCCGCTGCATGAGCGGCGGCTTCTGATCCGCCAGCACCGGTGGACTCCCACCAATAGGTGCGGCGCTCGGTGGTGCCGGTCGCGACCTCGTTCATGGTCAGCGCATCATATAGTCGCCCGCCCAGCATCACCTGCACGATGTCGTCAGAGTTTGCGATATCCTCGCTGGGATCGGCGCTGAGGATTACCAGATCGGCGAGCTTGCCGACTTCCAGCGATCCGATGTCATCCGCCATGCCAAGCGATTGTGCAGGCGCAATCGTGCCTGCGCGCAGAGCCTCGACCGGGCTCATTCCGCCGCGAGCAAAGCTCCACAGCTCCCAATGCGCATCGACGCCCGATTGCTGACCATGCGCGCCGATGGACACAAGCACACCGCGCTGCGCGAGCTTGTGTGCCTCACGCGCGGCATTGTCATCGACGAAGGCCCAGTCGGGCGCGGTCGTGCGCCTGCCGGTCTGTGCGAGCAGCGCGCGCGGCGGGGTGTGGATCATCAGCGGATTCTCCCACACATTGGTCGCTTGGCGCCAATAGGGATCGCCTGCGAGACCGCCATAGGTGACGTTGAGCGTCGGCGTGTAATTCGAGTTGGACTGGCTAAAGAATTGCAGCACGTCCTCGTAGAACACATCGCCGGGCACATTGTGCTCGATGGTCGAATTGCCGTCCGCGATCAGGTTCATATCCATGCCGAACAGCGAACCGCCTTCGGCCACCACCAGCATGTTTTCCTCCGCAGCGGCGCGGGCAACCATCTGGCGCTGCTCGCGGCGCGGCTGGTTGTAGTTCTTGACCGAGATACCGCCCTGCGCACGGATGCGCCGGACATGGGCGAGCGCGTCTTCGTAGCTGTCGATCCGGGCATAGACGCTCGGAGCTTTCGCGCCGTAAATGATCTCTCCGGTCGAGAAGATACGCGGGCCCAGCATCATGCCAGCGCGCTGGCGCTCTGCCGCGGCAAAGACCACGCTCGCATCGCTGGACGGGTTGTGGATCGTGGTCACACCCATGGCGAGATCCTGAACCAGCGTCCAGTTCTGCTGCGGGATGAAGTCGCCAATGCCGTAGGGGCCGTGCGCGTGGGCATCGACGAGGCCGGGCATGATGGTCTGCCCGCTTGCGTCGATCATGGTCGCGCCGCCTGGAATATCGACTTCGCCCGACGCGCCGATGGCCGCGATCCGGTCGCCTTCGATCACGATCACGCCGTTCTCGATTACGCCCGCATCGGTCGCATCAAGCCCTGCCGCCATGGTGAGAATGCGCGCGCCGGTGATGACAGTCGTCCCCTCCGGCTTGGCCGCATCGACCGTGATCGCAATCGAGATACCGCTGTCGGGCGGGCTGTAGCCGTCATCCTCATCGTCATCATCGCCAGCCGGCGCGTTGGCGAAGAAATCGGACACATTGGCGCTCAGCAATTGCGCGCCGATGGACCAGTAAACCGTCTCTCCGCCGCGCGCCCAGCCGATATAGTCCGCCCCGCCTTCGGAGACTTTGGTGACCGGCAATGCGCCGCCGCTTTCGCTCACGCTCACCGTGGTGCCGCCGGGGATCAGCGGCATGGCGAAGACTTCGTAATTCTGGCGGAAGGCAACCGTTTGCCCGTCCGGCGCAACGCGGAAATCATTGGCGAGATCGCCCTTGACGATCACCCGCCGGTCTTCGCCGTCGAGATCGGTTGAGACGAGCGCAAGCCCGTCGCCTTCGCTGGCGGTCATGAAGATGCGGGATGCATCCGCGCCGAATTGCGGGTTGGAGCCCGAGCGGCTGACCCGCATCGCTTCTCCGCCGGAAACCGGAGCCATGTAGATGCCGGTATTCTCCGAATAATCCGACGATGTGAGGAAGCCGCCAGAGCGCTTTTCATAGGCGATATGCTGGCCATCGGGCGACCAGACGAGATCGGCATAATGGCCCGGCTCGCTGGTGATGACACGCGGGTTCTGCCCGTCCGCGCCTGCAACGATGATCCGCCCCAAATTCTCGTCGGTCCATTCGACATAGGCGATTTGCGAACCATCGCGGCTGAATGCCGGGAAGGCTTCGACCACGCCGCTCGCGCCCGTCAGCGGACGCGCACCGTCACGGCCGCGCGCGCTTTTGGTGTAGAGCCGTCCAAGGCTCTCAAACACCACCCGCGACCCGTCAGGCGAAAGCTGCGCGAAACGCGGCATTGTGGTGACAAAACGGTCGGGCGAGACTTCGATTTCGGGATGCGGCGCATCGGCCACGCCGCGTGTGTCGTCGATGGCAAAGAGGATTTGCGCGAAGTTCGACCCGTCGCGGTCGATCCGGTTGAGCTTGCCGCCCGCCCAGAACACGATCGAGCGGCCGTCCGGCGTCCAGTCCATATTCGGATAGACCCCGTAAACCGCCCAGGTCTCTTGCAGATCGAGATCGAGCGCGTCGTAAATCATCCGCTCGCGCCCGCTGGCGATGTCCTTGACCCACAGCTGCGAGGTGTCCTGATAGCGGCGCACAAAGGCGATCTCGGTCCCGTCAGGCGAAGGGGTCGGGCGCACCGCCCCGCCAAAGCCGTCAACCGCAGTCGTAACTTCGCCGGTTTCCAGATCATGCCGCTCAATCGCAAAGATGCCGGTCTGGCTGTCCTGCGCGTAGATGAAGGTGTTCCCCGGCGTCGTGTTGCGGGTGTAGTAGATCGCCTCTCCATCGGGAGAGAAAACCGGCTCGCCCAGCTCCTTTTGCTGGCTCTCATTCGCGCGTTCGACAATCGCGACGCCGCCGCCGCCAGAGACGTGATACATCCAGATCTCGCCAGTCCCGGCAGAGCGCTGGGTGGTGAAGTGCTTCTTGGCGATGATGAAGCGGCCATCGGGCGACCAGCTGGGCTGGTTCATCAGGCGGAAGCTCTCATCGGTCACTTGCCGCTTGTCTGAGCCATCGACATTCATCACCCAGATATTGTCGCCGCCCCCGCGATCCGAAGTGAAGGCGATGCGGCTGCCATCGGGGGAAAAGCGCGGCTGCACTTCCCAAGCCAGCCCCTCGGCAATCCGTCTCGGCGTGCCGCCGCCGATCGGCATGGTGTAGATATCACCCAGCACCGTGAAGGCGATCATGCGTCCGTCAGGCGAGACATCGACATCCATCCAGGTGGCTTCGTCGGTCTGGATCGGCACCTGCTCGATTGTCGCCCCGCGCGGAGCCTCGACGTCCCAGCCCTCGTCCTCATCCTGCGCGAGTGCCAGCGAAGGCGCTCCCAGCATGGAACCTGCGAGAAGTGTGGCGGTCAATGTGCGTGCGATGCGGCGCATGAGTCTCTCCCTGTATTGGAACGGGAGACTAGCGGCGCGAAAGAATATTGCTAGGGGCGAGTGTCTTCGGGCTCGACTCGGTCAATCGAAATGAGGCGTTCGACGGTAAATTCTGCCAAATACTGGTCCATATGACCCGCTCGTCCGACTTTTTTTTGGCCAACGAACGAAATTTCGAAGAATGCAGTTTCATTCCAGTTGGGCAAGTTTGGTGATCTGGCTTCAGAAGGCCACTGCCCCTCATCGAAAGTCAACCAACCGTCGGAAGGCATCTGTAGTGTAGGGATGTCCGTGGCAGATGCCCCCTCAAAGAAAGCGGCAATCTCAAATCCATCGACCCAGACTCCCTGAAAAACCCTTTCTTTCTCAGTGTCACTTGCTGTGATTGAGACGATGCCTGCAACCAAAGCAATGAGAATTGCGACAACGAAATTTGATCGCAACTGCCTACTCACCCAAACATCCCTCGTTTCGGCCCCAGATAGCCGAACAGATACGCCCCCACTTTGCGCATCTGGATTTCCTCGCTGCCTTCGGTGATACGATAGCGGCGGTGGTGGCGGTAGATGTGTTCGAAGGGCTTGTGCCGCGAATAGCCGATGCCGCCATGGACCTGCATCGCGCGGTCGGCGGCTTCGCAGACCAGCCGGTTCGCCCAGTAATTGCACATGCTCACCTTGTCAGAGATCGTCCGCTCGATCTCCTCATGCGGCATGTTGTCCATCTCCCACGCGGTCTTGAAGATCAGCAGGCGCAGCATCTCGCACTGCGTCGCCAGCTCCACCAGCGGGAACTGGATCGCCTGATTGCGCGACAGCTCTTGGCCGAAGGGCTTGCGGGTGCGCGCATAGCGCACGCTCTCATCGACGCAGAATTGCGCTGCGCCGCATGAGCTGGCCGCCTGCCTGATGCGGTTCTGGTGGACGAAGCTTTGCGCGAGCGCCAGCCCGCGTCCCTCGACGCCCAGCATCGCGCTGTCGGGCACCCACACATCTTTCACCGAAAGGCGCGGGTGATCGGTGGGCATGTTGAAGGTCCACATCCACTCCTCGATTGTGAGGCCCTCGGTCGGGTTCGGGACGAGGAAGCAGGTGATCCCGCTCGCGTCTCCGGCCTTGCCATCGGTGCGGCAGAACATCGCGCAATGCGTGGCGACATGCATGCCGGTGATCCACATCTTCTCGCCGTTGATCAGCCAGCCATCGACTCCGTCGCGGCTCTCGCGCACTGCGGTCGTCTCCATATGGGTCGCGTCAGAGCCGTGATCGGGTTCGGTCAGGCCAAAGGCGACCCGGCGCTTACGTTCAAAGCCGCCGGTGATGAATTCATGCTTCTGATCCTCGGTGCCCCATTGATCGAACATCGCGACGAAAGGGAAGTTGCCGACGATGCTGTGTTCGTTTTGCAGGTCATTTTGCAGGCCCAAACCTTGCCGCGCAAAGTGCTCGCGGATCACCGCCATCCAGAGGTTCGAGCCGTCCTTGCCGCCATATTTCTTGGGCGCGGAGAAACGCCAGTGGCCGGCCTTGTCCGAGCGCGCAGTGGCCTCGCGCAAAAGCGCCTCCCATTCGGGGCGAGGCAACCCGCCCGCCTCGAAATCAGTGCGCGCATATTCGCGGCGGTGGTCGAAGAATCGGATATTGTCGTCCTGCTGTTCGAGCGGTTTGATCTCGGCTTCTATGAAGGCGTCGAGTTCGGCCAAATAGGCTTGCAGGTCGGCGGGAATTGCGAAGTCCATTTAGTTGTCTCCGGTCTTCTTGGAACGGTTCGGAGCGCCTGCCCAGGTGGGTGCGGAACGCGCCCACCATGGGGTGGGCGGGCGCGGGCTTACCGCTGGCGCGGCAAGCCTGGTCAAAGTCGGGCCGATGTTCATTCATCCTCCTGAAGGATCCATCGCTTTTTCGCTAATGTAAGGGCCGGGTATTTGGGGGAGTCCGCCGCACACTTTTCGATAGCATTTTGACGCAATTCCATCAGTTCCAAGGGCACGTTCAAGGTGATCTCCCCCGCAAGAATCGCCTTAGACTTTTCCCAATCAAGCGGGTTTGTCCAATAAACCTCATCTCGCCTGATCATCTTCAAAGCATTGCGGGCAACGGCATGTTGGAAACGGTCGTGCCCCTTCATCAATGGTTTGATGGTTTCCAGCCACTCCAAAACAGCTTGAGCCAGTTCGCCGTTCATGGCCTCACCGGGGTTGTCTTGTGTCTCTTCCAAATAGCATGATGCTTCGCGTTCCTCCTCAGGCGCATCCTCCTCCAGCAGCATCAGCAGGTCCAATTCCTGCTCGCTGGTCCGCCTTGAGATGACCACGCGTTCGAGCATCCGGTCCGATCCATCGCGCCACACCTTGGCGCATTTGAGGCAACCCAGCGCCCACCATACCGTCCGGTGCACCAGCCAGTAGCGGAAGCGGTCGCGATCGACGCTCACACCGGCCTCGGCCTCATAGGCGGCAAAATAATCCTCCAGCGACCCCAGCCCCAGCGCGGGCCGGTCGTATCGGGCAAAGCGCCACACCGCCATGCAGCCAAAGGCCAAGTCCTCGTGCCGGTCGCCGAAATGCGCCAGTTCCCAATCGAGCACGCCTGTGAGTTTGCCCGGCTCGGCGAGCAGATTGCCCATCCGGTAATCGCCGTGATTGAGCACCGGCTCGCAAGGATCGGGACAATTGTCCTCCATCCATTTGAGGCCCAGCGCGATGATCGGGCGGTCGCCGCCTGCCTCCTCGAACTGCGCGCGCAGATCGGCGATAGCCTGCCGGTAGTCCATCACCGGCACGGCCTCGGGCACGGCCTCACGCGGGACTGAGTGGATGCGGGCGAGGTCGCGCGCGGCCTCGCGCAGCAAGGCGTCCGCGTCCTCCATCGCCAAAATCTCTTTGGGATTGGGCGTGCCGGACAGAGCGCGCATGACAAAGCCGCTACCAATGCCGTCGTCGGGCACCAGTTCCGCCACAACTTCGGGTGCGGTGACACCGGCGGCGTGCGCGGCGCGGATCACCGCGGCCTCGACATCGTGGCCGTAGGGGCGGCCTTCCATAAATTCGAGGCTGGGCGCGCGGCGCAGGACGAATGCGCTATCGCCCGAGCGGAAGTGCCAGCTTTCCATGGTCGCACCGCCGGTCAGCCTTTGGGGCGTGCGCGGCGGCTCCATTCCAGCACGGGCGCAGGTCTTGGCCAGTCCTTCGAGAAGCTCGTTTGCGTCGATCACAGGCCCGACCTCCGCGCCTCATCTAGCAAGGACGTTGCGATGCTCCCATGATCGGGCATGCGGCCTCTCCCCTTTAGCGCGCCATTATACCGCTGGTTTTCCTACATGAAGCCAGGATGTTAAGTTCGCATCGGCTCTTTGCAAAGTGAATCGACCCGCACCGACACGGCCCTCCCTATGGAAGCCCGGGCCCACGCATGTGCTTTATCAACTAAACCCCCCAAATGCCCGCAGCGTCACGCTGCGACTCGGGGGATTTGGTCGGACTGGATCAAGCCGGCACGTTGTCTTTCTTGACCGTGATGACCTGCGGATAGGTGAATTCCTTGAGCCCATCGAGGCCATATTCCGCACCAAAGCCCGACTGTTTATGCCCGCCAAACGGGGTGAAGGGCGACAGGTGCAGATACTCGTTGATCCACACGGTTCCGGTTTCGAGTTGCTCGGCAATCTCGACGCCTTTGTCCGGGTTGCCGGTCCAGACTGCTCCGGCGAGGCCATATTCGCTGGCATTGGCGCGCTGGATGACTTCTTCCTCGGTCGAGAATTTCATCAGCGGCATAACTGGGCCGAACTGCTCCTCAGCAACAATCCGCGCGTCTTCGGGCGGGTTATCGAGGATCGTGATCGGCACGTAATAGCCAGTGCCGGACGGATCTTTGTCGCCGCCGGTCAGGAATTTGTAGCCATTGTCTTTGGCGTCCTGGATCAGCTCAAGCACGCGGTCATACTGCTTCTTGTTCTGGATCGGCCCCACGCCGGTGCCCTGCTGGGCGCCATCGCCAACAACAACGGTCTTGGCATATTCGGCAAGCGCCGCGCTCAGCTCGTCATAGATGTCTTCGTGGATGTAGATGCGTTTCGCCGCGACGCAGATTTGGCCGGCATTGGAAAAGCTGGACCAGAACAATTGCTCGGCCACTTTCTTGGGGTCAGCGTCGGGCATAACGATCGAGGCATCATTGCCGCCCAGTTCGAGCGTGATGCGTTTGAGGTCGTTGCTGGCGCCCTCCATGATTTTCTTGCCCGTCGCGGTCGATCCGGTGAAGGTGATCTTGTCGATATCAGGGTGCGCGGTAATCAGCGGCCCGAGCGAATCTTCGCCGGTGATGATGTTCACCGTACCCGCCGGGACCTTGTCCGCGATCAGCTCGGCGATGCGAAGCGTGGTCAGCGGAGTGAAGGGCGAAGGCTTGAGCACAATGGTGCAGCCGCTCATCAACGCCGGAACGATCTTCTGAACCGCCATCATGACGGGGAAGTTCCATGGAACGATTCCGCCAACAACACCCACCGGCACGCGGCGAGTGCGCGACAGACGAGCATCGCTGTCTTCGTTGACGACATCTTCGAGTTTCAGCGTAGCCTGCGCCGCCGACATGCCAGCCGCGCCGTAGATTTCGCCCTTGGCCTGTTCGTGCGGCTTGCCCTGTTCGGTAGTCAGCAAGCGGTAAAGCTCGTCAGCATTTTCCTTGATCGCGCCCGAGATCGCCATGCAGGCTGCCTGACGCTCTTCGAATGAGGTCTTTTTCCAGGTCTTGAATGCCGCACGCGCCGCAGCCACTGCCCGGTCAAGATCGCCCGCGCCGCAGGATGGCACTTGCCCCACAACCTCTTCGTTTGCCGGGTTGACCACGTCGAGCCATTCGTCGGTGCCAACCATCTCGCCGTTGATAAGGTTCTTGTACTGGGTGACCATGATAATCCTCTTTCGAATCCAAACGATGATTTTTCTTGGCCTTCAAGTTGGACCTTTGCGCAGAAAAATCAATTGCGATTGCAATTTGCAACCTAGAGCATCGGGCAGCATCAGGCGCCTAGTACTTGCGCCAAATCAGTTGCCCCAAACGATCCGCGCCCTATCAAGGCGTCAAACAGGAGTTCCCCGAATATGTCCGAAGAAGCAGCCGACATCGTCATCTATGGCAGCCCCCTTTCGCCTTTTGTGCGCAAGGCCGCGGCGGTTTGCATTGAAAAGGACATTCCTTTCGAGGTCGAGCCGGTCAATGTCTTCGATCCTCCGCAATGGTTCCGCGACATCTCGCCGATGAAGCGCATTCCGGTGATGCGTGACCGCTCGATTGCAGCAGATGGCGTCGCCGGCACCATCGCCGACAGTTCGGCCATCTGCGCCTATTTGGAGCGCAAACATCCCGAGCCCGCGCTTTATTGCCGCGATGCCTTTGCCCATGGCCGCGCGCTGATGATCGAAGAATATGTCGACACCACGCTCGCGGCGAGCGGGGGTTTGGGCATTTTCCGCCCGATCTTCTTCTCAATCACGCAGGGCAAAGAACCCGATATCGCCAAAGCGCGCGAGACCTGGGCGACTGCCATTCCGCCAATGCTCGCCTTTCTCGATGCCGAACTGTCGGGAAAAACATTCTGCGCCGAAGAAGCGGTCTCGATTGCAGACATTTCGATCGCCTGCGTGATGATGCAAATTGCTCTGGTCGCAGAAACGCCACTGGACGATTATCCCGCACTGGCCGCGCATTATGCTCGCATGGCCGAGCGGCCCTCTATCGCCGCCCCCTATGCCAAGGCCGAGGCCATTGTGCGCAAAGCCATGCCGGATCGCGCCGTTATTTCCTGATGGTTAAGTTTCGCATCGTAGCTAGCGTTGCAGAGCGCGGGTCAGGCACGTAAAGCCTCCTGCAATAAGACATTAGCGGAGCATGGTCGCCACGCATGGCCAAAGAATGGTGCATCGGAATTATCGGCGGATCGGGCCTCTACAATATAGAGGGGCTCGACGATGAGCAGTGGCTGCTGATCGACACGCCCTGGGGTGATCCGTCTGACGAGATTCTGTTCGGTCGTATCGGCAATGTAAAAGTGCGTTTTCTGCCGCGGCACGGGCGCGGGCATCCGATCTCGCCGACCGACCTCAACTCGCGCGCGAATGTGGACGCACTCAAGCGGGCTGGCTGCACTGATATTCTGGCAATCTCCGCTGTGGGATCACTACGCGAAGAGCTTGAGCCGGGACGCTTCGTGCTAGCCGATCAGTTCATTGATCACACCGCGCACCGGGCCTCGACCTTTTATTCCAGCGGCTTTGTCACCCATGTTTCGATGGCGGACCCGACCTGCCCGCGCCTGTCCGAAATGGCTGCAAAGGCGGTCACTGCCTGTAAGGGCAAGGTCGCGACCGGCGCGACCTATCTGGCGATGGAGGGACCGCAATTCTCCACCCGCGCAGAAAGCCGCATGTACCGCCAATGGGGCGCGGATATAATCGGCATGACCGGTATGCCAGAAGCCAAGCTCGCCCGCGAGGCCGAGCTACCCTATGCGCTGATGGGCATGGTCACCGACTATGATTGCTGGCGGGACGGTGAGGAAGTCAACGTCGCGCAAGTCGTCGCGCAGATGCAGGAAAACAGTCAACTCGCGCGCGAGGCGGTGGTCAAGTTCATTGAGTCCCTGCCGAAAACCCGCAAGGCCTCTCCGATCGACAAAGCGCTCGATGACGCGGTTATCACCGCACCCGAGGAGCAGGATCCGGAAATGATGGCGAAGCTTGATGCGGTGGCGGGGCGGGTATTGGGGTGACGAGGCAACCCCCAGATAGGTCCGATCTACTAACGTCAAGCATTGAGAATGGCGATCGCTTCATCGCTCCCGGCACGCGCGTTTGCATCCCTTGGGTGGATGAACATGGTAATCCATCCCCTGAGTTTGGGATCATGGTACACTGCTGGAAGGACGAAGTGATGGGCTTCTATGATTGTTACTTTGCTTCGTTCGGAGAGACACTCCCCGATGATAGTCCGCCTGAACGTCCCGCTATTTTTCGATATACGGCGGGCAGCTTCCGACTGCTCGATTAACGATCCTTCCAGCGCCCTTTGACCGGCTCGAACTTGTCCACCCGGATCGACTGCCACACGCCGCCCACCAGATAGGGATCATCGTTCACTGTCGCGCGCGCGGCCGCTTCATCCTCGGCCTCGATGATCAACAGAGAGCCGACAAATTCGCCCTTGGCATTGGTCAGCGGACCGGCAGCGCGGTAATTCTCTTCGTGCTGCGCCATCCACTCGCGCTGCGCCTCCAAATGCACTTCGCGCAGCTTGTCATTGTTCTCACCGTCGCGGCAATAGAAGCAGAAAAGAGCCATGACGGCTGGGTTATCACAGCAGGTGCTGTGATCAAGCACGATCAAAATGGTTTCCGATGTTACGACTTTGCTTGATTGAGAGGCGCGACCGGTCCAAATCGCCTCAATTGCGCCCGACTCAGGGCGACCCTCAGCGAAAGGCCTATCTGCGAAGTGACCCACCCAAGCCTGCCGGCCAATACGGCCAACTTCCTCGACCGCAGCGAATTGCGCCGCGCCTATCGCGCCGAAGAGGAGGCTTGTGTTGCGCAGAGGCTGGAACAGGCAGCGCCTGCGCGCAAGGTAAGCGAAGCGGCGGCACAGCTCGCAATTGAATTGATCGAGGGTGCGCGCAGTCACAAGGCGAGCGGGATCGACGCCTTCTTGCAGCAATACGGGCTCGACACCGAAGAGGGCATCGCGCTGATGTGTCTGGCAGAGGCGCTGCTGCGCGTGCCCGATGACGAGACGGCAGACGCGCTGATCCGCGACAAGATCGGCGAAATCGAATGGGGCGAGCATCTGGGCGAAAGCTCCTCGACCTTCGTCAATGCCGCGACATTTTCTCTAATGCTGACCGGCGAAGTGCTTGAGCGCCCCGAAGAGCACCAGCGCGGTATGGGCGGCACTCTCAAACGCACGATGAACCGACTGGGCGAGCCGGTGATTCGCAAGGCAACCTTGCAGGCCATGCGCATTCTGGGCGGGCAGTTCGTGTTCGGGCGTACTATCGACGAGGCGCTCAAACGCGCAAAGCCTGAACGCGCGAAAGGCCTGACGCATTCGTTCGACATGCTCGGCGAAGCCGCGATGACCTACGCCGATGCCGACCGCTATCGTCAGGCTTACGATGGCGCAATCGAGCGGCTGACACGCGAGGCTTCGGGAGGTGTTGGTCCCTCGCCCGGTATTTCGGTGAAGCTGTCTGCGCTTCACCCCAAATACACCCATTTCCACGCCGAGCAGGCACACGCCGAAATCGTTCCGATTGTGAAGGCGCTTGCGCTCAAGGCGCGCGACGCCGACATCCACTTCACCATCGATGCAGAAGAGGCCGAGCGGCTCGAAGTCAGCCTCGACATTATTGAGACCTTGGTCAGCGATGACGAGCTGTTCACCCGCGCTGATGGTTCGCGCTGGGAAGGCTTCGGCCTCGCGCTGCAAGCCTATCAGAAGCGCGGCGTGCCGCTGTGCGATTGGGTGGCCAAGCTTGCCCGCAGGCACAATCGCAAGCTGTTCGTGCGGCTGGTCAAGGGCGCCTATTGGGACACCGAGGTAAAGCTCAGCCAAGTTGGTGGCTATGACGATTATCCGGTCTTCACCCGCAAGATCGCCACCGATGTCTCGTACCTCGCCTGCGCCTCGCGCCTGTTTGAGCATGACGACATCATCCGCCCCGCTTTTGCCACCCACAACGCCTACACAGTCGCGGTGGTGAAGCAGTTGGCTCAGGGCCGTCCGTTCGAATTCCAGCGCCTCCACGGCATGGGCGAGGAGGTGTTCGAAACCTTGCGCAACCTCGAAGGCGAGAACGCGACGCCGGTGCGCATTTACGCACCTGTGGGCGGGCATAAAGAACTGCTCGCCTATCTCGTGCGCCGCCTTCTCGAAAACGGAGCAAACACCAGCTTCGTCAACCGCATGGGCGATGCCGAAGTGCCCGCCGAGGAGCTGGTCGGCGATCCGATTGCCGAGCTGGAAGCGCTTGAGGAGCGTCGCAATCCCGCGATCCCCTTACCGTGCGACATATTGGGAGAGCGCCTCAACAGCGCCGGGGTCGATCTGTCTGACCCACTGGTGCTGGCTCCGCTCCAAGAGCGGTTGGCCGGTCTGGCCGAATTGCAATGGCGCGCGGAGCCAACATTCCCGGGCGAGGAACCGGGCGAGATTGCGCCGATCACCATGCCGCATGACCTCACAACCGAAGTGGGCACACGCCGCGATGCGACGCAGGAGGAAGTCGATGACGCCTTCGCTCGCGCCGCCGCGATCCAGCCCGGATGGGACGCGCTTGGAGGTGAAAAGCGCGCCGTCCTGCTTGAGGAAGCCGCCGATCTGTTCGAGGCGCATACCGACGAGTTTCTTGTCCTGTGCCAACGCGAAGCAGGCAAGACCTTGCTCGACGGCGTGGCCGAATTGCGTGAGGCGGTCGATTTCCTGCGCTATTATGCAAGCGAAGCGCGCCGCCAGTTCGAAACGCCGGTCCACCTGCCCGGTCCGACCGGGGAAGAGAATACGCTCAGAATGCATGGGCGCGGCGTGTTTGCGACCATCTCCCCGTGGAATTTCCCTTTAGCGATTTTCACTGGAATGGCGTCGGCCGCGCTCGCGGCGGGCAATTCGGTTATCGCCAAGCCTGCTGAGCAGACCCCGCTGATCGCAGCGCTGGCAGTCAAACTGTGCCATGAAGCAGGCATTCCGCCCGAAGCGCTACAATTGCTCCCCGGCGCAGGCGATGTCGGGCAGATGATAACCGCAGACCCAAGGCTGGCGGGCGTCGCCTTCACTGGCTCGACCGAGACCGCGCAGGCGATCAACCGCACGCTGGCCGGACGCGATGGACCGATTGCGACTTTGATCGCGGAAACCGGCGGGCAGAACGCAATGATCGTCGACAGCTCCGCGCTGCCGGAACAGGTGGTGCGCGACGTGCTCGCCAGCGCGTTCCAGAGCGCCGGCCAGCGCTGTTCGGCCCTGCGCGTTCTTTATCTGCAAGATGATGTCGCAGACGAAATGTTGGAGATGATCCGCGGGGGTTTCGAGGCGCTTCATATCGGCGATCCGGCTGACCTTGCCACCGATGTCGGTCCTGTGATCGACCCCGATGCGCAGGCTGCGCTCGAACGCCACGTCGCCCGGCGCGAGGCCTCGGGCCACACGGTCTGGCGGCGCGAGCTGGCCGATTTCACCAGCAAGGGGTGTTTCGTTGCACCGACGATCATGGAGATTGACTCGATCCTCGACCTGAAGCGCGAGAATTTCGGCCCGATCCTGCATGTCGCGCGCTTCGAATCCGATGAGCTGGGGCAAGTCGTGGATGAGATCAACGCCACCGGCTACGGCCTAACACTCGGTCTCCATAGCCGGATCGAGGCAACGCGGCGCTTTGTCCAGTCGCGCGCGCGGGTTGGTAATTTCTACGTCAACCGCAACCAGATCGGCGCGATCGTCGAAAGCCAGCCCTTTGGCGGCGAGGGCCTTTCGGGCACCGGCCCAAAGGCGGGCGGACCGCATTACCTCGCGCGCTTTGCGACCGAGAGGGTGACCTGCATCGATACAACTGCGGCGGGCGGCAATGCGAGCCTGCTGGCCAGCCTGTGAGACATGACCCTTATACGGACTTGAAACGCCTCACAGTTGCGCGATAGCTAAAGGCGCATGATCAAACGCATAGCCCGCCTGGCCACCCATCTGCTCACGCTCGTCGCTCTCATGTGGAGCGGCGCAGCGCTGGCAGATGTGCAGATCCACTTCCATTCGTTCAACGGATCGGTTCTGTTCGGGCGATATCCGCACACCTTCATCGTGCTCGAAGGGACGCTCGATGACGGCACCGCAGTCAACGAGAATTACGGCTTCACCGCCCAATCATCATCGGCTGCGATCACGCGCGATTGGGTCGGGCATTTGGTCGAAAGCGAGCCGCAACGCTATGTCCGGCGCACCAATCGCCATTTCTCGATTACGCTCACCGACACTCAATATCGCCGGATCGTGCAAGAGGTGCGGCTCTGGAAGGATGAGCCAGGCTCACGCTACAGTCTCGATCAGCGCAATTGCATCCACTTTGTGGGCCGGATGGCGCAGCTTGTCGGATTACGGGTTGAGTATCCTGACAACATGCTGCGGCGACCCAAGAAATGGCTCAACCACATTACCTCGCTAAACCCCCAATTGGGGGCGGAATTGATTGATTGAACGTCTAAGCGGGGGATAGGACGCCGCTGCAATCGCGCTTGCGCTTGCCCCCGATGCGCCCATGCGGAATCTATCGCGCATGGCGATTCTCTCAGACAAATGGATCCGCGAACAGGCGCAATCGAACGGCATGATCGAGCCTTTCGAGGAAGCCCAAAGGCGCGATGGCTGCATCTCATACGGGCTTAGCTCCTACGGATATGACGCGCGCGTTGCTCCCGAATTCAAGATCTTCACCAATGTCGACAGCTCGACGGTCGATCCCAAGAGCTTCGATCCGAAGAACTTCGTCGACCGCGACAACGATGTCTGCATCATTCCGCCCAATTCATTCGCGCTGGCCCGCACTGTGGAATATTTCCGCGTGCCTGAGGATGTGCTCGTCATCTGCCTTGGCAAGAGCACCTATGCGCGCTGCGGAATTATCGTGAATGTCACCCCGCTCGAGCCAGGTTGGGAAGGGCATGTCACGCTGGAGTTCTCGAACACAACACCGCTCCCGGCGAAAATCTACGCTAATGAAGGCGCGTGCCAGTTCCTGTTCCTGAAGGGCAATGAGCGCTGCGAGACGAGTTATAAGGACCGGGCGGGCAAATATATGGGGCAGCGCGGCGTTACGCTTCCCCGTCTGTAGATGCCCCGAGTTTGATAGCTCGACATTGGTGCCGCGCGAGCTAGGTTTGCACATATGAGCATCTCCAAATTTCCGTTCTGGCGCGTTGTGCCGGGTGCGCGCGCGGGTGAATATCTACTGCCGGTCATGCCCGCTGCGACGGTCGGTCCAGAAGGCGCTGGGCACATTATGGGCGGAGTGGCGCTGGCAGCGTTAATCGATGCGATGGAGATTGATGCCGAGCTGCCATTGCTGTTTGCGCAGGTTCAGTTTCTCAGCCCCACCCAGCACGCCGAAGAGCTTTCAATCTCTTGCGAGCAATGCGGCGGCGGACAGGCGATCGCGCAATATGCCGCCAATGCTCATGTGAACGGCCGCCCGACCCATCGCGCCAGCGCCGCGCTCGGGGCGCGCGAGCCTGTTAAAAAGCAGCAATTCGCGCAGATGCCCGAGGTGCCCGGCCCTGATGCAAGCAGCGAGATAACGCGCGACTGGGCCGCAGCGGGCGGATTGATCGATCAGGTCGAAATGCGCCTTGCAAGCGAAGACAATGAGCGCGGCTACCACGCAATGTGGTCGCGCAGCCGCGCAGGCTTTGCCAATGACGCCGGGTGGCTTGCGATCATCTCCGATTTCTTCCTCGGCTCACACCCGCAAGCGCATGGGATTGGTTCATCTAGCCTTGATGCCATGTTCCGCTTTGTCCAATCGAGCGAGCCAGGCTGGGTGCTGTCGGTTACCGAATTCGCCGCATTCGAGCGTGGGACCGTGCATGGCAGCGCGCGCCATTATGCCGAAGACGGCACGCTGCTCGCCATATCGAGCCAGACCGGTGTGCTTCCGCGCATACCAATGGGTGACTTGCCGTCGTGAATGTTCTCAAACTTGCTCTGCTGCTCTTGTGGGCGGCCTTGGCATTGGCCCCTGAGGTTTTCTCTCGGGTCGCGGGACTCGAAGGCTTTGGCCCACTCGCGGGCTATTTCGTGCTGCTCGCCGCCACACTTTTCGGGATCATAGCGGCAGCCTTTGTTCGCAGCGGAGCGCTTCGCTGGGTGAGCGCGGTCCTGTTTGCAGGCGGCGCGCTGGTGGCGACCGGCTTTGCGAAGGCGACGGGCCAATTCCTCACCTATGACGCCTTCATAAACATGCTGGGTTCGAGAGGCTTCTTGGGCGAGGCGCTGGGTCAGTTTGGCACCCCTTTGGCAATCGCGTTGGTATTTTCGCTGTTGCTGCTTCTCGCGATCGGATTGCCTGCGCGCGGCAAGTGGCAGCTTGCGCCAATCGCGGCTTGTCTGCCCCTCGCCGTCCTAGCAGGACTTACCGCGATGCTGTTCGTGCGCGGGGGCGAAGGCGCAAGGGGCCTCCCCTCAAGCTACACCACGCTCGCCTATGTCGGACTTTACACCGCCGAGAGCGCAATGATGCCGAGCGCCGAAAGGGACGCGAGCAAGCTGCCGCTCGATGGCGAGCCAGCAGGCCATATCGTGCTGGTGATCGATGAGAGTGTTGCAGGCCACTATCTCGACATAAATACGTCTGCAGGAGTCGAAACTCCGCTTTCGCGCGAATGGCCGGGTCTCGCGATCACCAATTTCGGCGTGGTCCCGAGCATCACCAATTGCAGCATCGGTTCAAACCTTGGCTTGCGATTTGGTGGCAAACGCGAAAACTACCGCGAGATTCTCGCCAGCGGCGCTTCGATCTGGGCCTATGCCAAACGCGCAGGAATGCGAACCGTCTATATCGATGCGCAGCGAACAGGAGGCGCGTTGCATAACGGCATGGACGAGGAGGAGCGCAGCCAGATCGATCTGTTCGTGCAGTTTGACGATACGCCAATTTTGCAGCGCGACCAGCTGGCCGCGGATCGCATCGCCGCCGAACTCGCCAATCCGCAGCCGAGCTTCATTCTAGTAAACAAGGTCGGGGCGCATTTCCCGATCCATGACAAATATCCCGATAGCCATATGCGCTATGCACCAGCGCTTGCACGCGGCAGCTATACAGAGGTCGCTGACACAGGAGATCGCGACGGCTTTGACGGCACCTCTGAAAGCTGGAGGCTCTACCGCAATTCCTACCGCAATTCGATAAGTTGGAGCGTGGGCTCATTCTTCGAGCGGTTGCTTAGCAACGCTGATCTCAGCTCAACCATCCTGATCTACACCGCCGATCACGGACAGGATCTGCGCGCCGACGGCCGCACCGGCCTGACCACACATTGCACCGCTGAACCGATCCCTGCCGAAGGGGCTGTCCCGTTGATTGTCATTGCGGGCGAGACGCGCGAGGACGCGCGATTTGTCGCGCAGGGCAATGGCAGCCAATACCGTATCTTCCCCACGATTATGACCTTGATGGGTTATCAGCAGGCTGCCTCGCGCGCCGCCTATGGCCCCGACCTCTTCGATCCCTCAAGGGAGCCCGACACGTTCAACGCGCGATTTAACGCCCGGTTGGGGCAGGAGCCGGTCTGGGTATCAATTGATGCCGAAAACCTCGCCAATCCGGTTCGCGCGGATCAAGGCGAAGGTTCACTGATCGAGTTTTGATCCTGGAGACCACTCGCCCACTCCATCCTTCGCACTTTGACACGCAGGCCGGTCAAGGCCATGCCGGTCGCAAAGGAGACACATGCAAATGACTGACACCTGCGAATTCGACATCATTGTCTATGGCGCCACCGGCTATACCGGACGCCTCGTCGCCGAGTATCTCAACAACCACTACGGATCGTCAGACAACGCCCCAAAATGGGCGATGGCAGGCCGGTCGCAGGACAAGCTCGAGGCCGTGCGCGATGAAATCGGCGCACCTGCCGATACGCCGCTGGTTGTCGCCAATGCCGATGACGACGCTGATCTGGAGGCGATGTGCGCGCGCACCAAGGTCGTCATCACAACGGTCGGCCCTTATCAGCTCTATGGTGACAAGCTCGTCGCAGCCTGCGTCAAAACCGGCACCGACTATGCCGATCTATGCGGCGAGCCTGCATGGATGGCGGAGAAGATCGAGGAGCATCACGAAGCCGCCAAGGCGAGCGGCGCGCGGATCTGTTTTTCGAGCGGGTTCGATTCGATCCCCTTCGACCTAGGCGTCTTGATGACGCAAAAGACCGCGCAAGAGCGGTTCGGTAAGCCTGCTCCCAAAATCCGCGGGCGCGTGCGCGCAATGGCTGGCACATTCTCGGGCGGCACCGCAGCCAGCCTCGGCGCGACGATGAAGGCCGCCGCGAAGAACCCGCGCCTTATCAACGTGCTGCGCGATCCCTTTGCACTTGCACCGGGCTTTGATGGGCCCAGCCAGCCTTCGGGCATGATCCCGAGCTATGAGAAAGATCTCGACAAATGGGCCGCGCCCTTCGTGATGGCGCCGATCAACACCAAGAATGTCCACCGCACCAATTTCCTGCTGGGTCATCCTTATGGTGAGGATTTCCAGTATGACGAAATGATGCTCACCAGCCCGGGCGAAGCAGGCAAGAAAATGGCCGAAGCTGCGACCGAGATGATGAAGAACCCCTTCGGCGCCAAGCCGCCTAAGCCCGGCGAGGGTCCGAGCAAGGAAGAGCGCGAGAACGGCTTTTACGATGTGTTGTTCGTCGCCGAGATGGGCGATGGCAAGAACGTGCATTTCGGGGTCAAAGGCAAATATGACCCGGGCTATGGATCGACGAGCCGGATGATCGCCGAAACCGCCATTGCACTGACGCAAAGCGATGCGGATGGCGGGATCGGTACGCCGGGCTCATTCCTCGGCGAAGCTCTGGTCGACCGGCTTCAGGAACACGCCGAGATCAGCTTCGCAGCAGAGAACTAGGGTCCCGCAGAGCAAGGAATTCGGGTGGCCACCAGCTTGAAGGTCGGTTGCCACTCGCCCTGCTCGTCAGGCGCATAAGTCACGCGTTCCCAGCTGTCGGGCCCGAGCCTTTCGAATTCAGCGCGGAAATTCCGCCGTTCGGGATAGACCTGCCACATCGTCAGGCGACCATCGATCATCTTGGCGCGCAGGTCCTGTACCTGCCTTCCAGCTGTGTGCAGCCAGCTCATGTCCCACTCGCCCGCCTCGCTGTCCCACATGCGGATATTCACACCGCGCGGGGCATCGGGAACAAGGCCGGGATCGGGATCAAACCATTCATCCTCAATCGCCATCCCGCCCAGAATATAGCGCCCGTTCCATCGCGGCGCGGGGCCGGGGCGCGGCGGCGTCCATGCGCCTGCGCGATAGGCATGGGCTGTGACGGTAAAATCGCCAATCAGGAAGTCGAACTCGGCAAGTTCCGCGGGCGCTTCCGGATGCGGCGCGCCATAGTCGCATAAGGGCGGCGCGATGCTCAGTTCCTCATGCGCTTCGGCCAAAGCAGCGGACGGCAAGGCGAGCGCTAGTGCGGTCAGAGCGAAAGTGGGACGTCTCATTGCAGTTCCTCTCGCCCGCAATCCTAGCGCGTGAGAGGGTTGCTAGCCAGATCAGAAGCTCAGCCGCACACTGGCGCGGATATTGCGTCCTGAAAGCGGCACAAAATCCTTGGTGAAGCTGGCGTGGCGGCGGCCTGTAACGTCGAAAACGTTGTCCGCAGCAAGTTGCAGAGTCACATTCTCATTATTCGCCATAGGACGCCAAGCGACAAGGAAGTTGACGAGCGCAAAATCATCGGTCGGTGTTTCAAATGTCGGCACTTCGTCCTGTTCGGCAAACCACTGGACTTCGCCGCGAATGTCGAAGGCGTTGGATTGCAGTTCAAGCGCGCCCAGCAGACTGAGCGGCGGGATGCGTGGGACCGATGTGCCATCGTCCAATTCTGCTTCGACATAAGAAGCGCGCAGATCGGTGATCAGGCCGAAATCGCCATTGTCGAACAGCGGGAACGTCACTTCGCCTTCAAATCCGAAATAGTCCGCATCCTGTTGGAGATAGACGAAGACGGGCAGTCCATCTTCTTCATCACCCGTCTCGGTCAGGTAAATGTAATTGTCGAACCATTGGTTGAAGACGGCAAAGCTGAACTGCGCTGGGCCGGCCCGTCCGCGCACAAAGGCCTCTGCCCCCCATGCGCTTTCGACAGAGAGGTCTGTGTCGCCAATCTCGAAGGCCTGAGTAGCGATATGCGGGCCATTGGAAAACAGCTCCTCGGCGCTCGGTGCTCGCTCGGCGCGGCTGATATTCACCCCTGCACGCAGAGCTTCATCGCTTTCATAGATCAGGCCCAGCGCTCCCGAATACGTCTCGAAATCACGATTGACGCGGTTGAGCGTGTCTTCGACATCGGTAAACTCGGCGCGTGCGGCCAGTTCGATCTGGAACGGGCCATTGCCGAATTCCTGCAGGCCGAAAACGGCGAACTGATCGGTCAGATTCGGCGGGACGTAAGCCTCTGCACCCTCAGCAAAGAAGTCGCGGTGGCGGAACTGGACGCCAAGGCTCCCGCGTGACGGGCCGCGCTCATTCTGAACCAGTTCTATCCTTGTTTCGAGGCTCTGGACGTCGAATACTGTCCCGACTTCCTCACCCTCGAATTCGGTATGGGTGTAGTCGGAAAAGCCTGTGCGGATCTTGAGCCGCGAGAAGAAGCCGTCGCCAAGGAAGATATCGCCGCGAAAATCGGCGCGAATTTGCTCCAGATCGATCGTGACGATTTCCTCGCCCTCTTCCGCCTCGCCTTCTTCTTCGCCCTCTTCTTCGTGGGCGTGCTCGGTTCCCGGACGGCCGGGTATGCCATAATTGGTGTCGTAATAACCGATCGATGCGCCGAACGAGCTTTCGCCCAGGATCACGCCGAACCCGCCATTGATTGTCCAACTTTCGCTTGCCGTGTTGGGGACAAAGCCGGTCTGGTTTGCAGCGTCTCGGAACTCTTCCGCTTCTTCAAACTCACCCTCGGCCTCTTCTTCATCGGCCTCGGCGAGAATTTCCGCGCGCAGTTCGGGCGCGATCTGGAAACCGGGAATCTCCAGATCATCGCTTTCGCGCCACGTGCCGTCGAGATGGAGAACCAGAACATCGCCGACCGGCACGTCAATCGAAGCGCCGCCGGTGCGTAGGTCGGTTGCGCTGTCATAGGCTGCGAGCGCATCGAGGTGATATCCTTCGTCCGGCACACGGCGCGGAATGCGCTTATCTATGACATTGACCGCGCCGCCTATCGCCTGACTGCCGAACAGCAGGCTCGCCGGACCGCGCAGAACTTCAATCCGTTCTGCCGTCAAAGGGTCAATTGTGGTCGCGTGGTCAACCGAAGTGTTTGAGACATCGGCTGTGCCAATCCCGTCTACCAGCACTCGCACACGTTCTCCCTGAAAGCCGCGCAGCACCGGACGCGAGGCGCCTGGCGCAAAGCTGCTGGCTGACACGCCGGGCAGTTTGGCCAGAACTTCACCAAGCTGGCCGTTGAGGTTGCGCTGGATTTCTTCGGCTTCGAAGACGCTTGTGCCTGCCAGAATGTCGAGCTGCTCAAGACCCTCTGCGCTGACGATGATATTGCCCTGATAATCGGTCTGGCGGTTGTGAAGATCATCTTCGACACGCGTAGAGCCTTCGCCAGTTTGCCCTTCATCTGCCGCTGTCTGGTCAACCTGGGCAAAGGCGGGGCCCGCGCACGCCGCAAATGAAAGCGCGGCGGCAAGAGCAATACGGGATGAGATCGGCGTCATGTCGGTCCTGACTTATGATGTAATAACGTTACAATGTGACAAAGTATCATGCGCCCTACAGGTCACGTGGCAAAGCGCAACCCGAAATCCCTCTGCGTCGACGAAATGCGCGCCACATCCGACATGCAGCATGGAAATGCGGCACAAAGGACACGCAAACTGACGCGCGCATGAACAGATGCACACGATCAGCGGAATTCGGCTGTCGGAAAAATGGAGCGGGCGAGGCGATTCGAACGCCCGACCCCAACCTTGGCAAGGTTGTGCTCTACCCCTGAGCTACGCCCGCTCACTGACGTCTCGCAGAGCAGCTGAAAAAGCTAAGTCTCTGCCGGAGAGGCGGCGCGATTAGCAGCGGTCGCGAATGCCTGCAAGCGTAAAATTCGTGTGGTTTTGCGCTTATTCGGTGCAAGGCGACTAGCCAGCGTGCGCTTCACGCTTCACATAGCCACAAAATGCCCCACATTGGGGCTCACACATAGCAACGCAGAATTCTCAAAAGGAGCGAACCCTTGGCCAGCATGGGTCTCAATATCGAAGAACAAAAAGCGGTTGAGCGGTTTCAGCAAACCGTTGTCACACCGTCGCAAACCAAGCTCGTGATCCTCGATTTCTGGGCAGAATGGTGCGGGCCGTGCAAGGCGCTTACTCCGGTGCTCGAAAAGGTCGCAGCTGAATATGCGGATAAGGGCGTCATTCTCGCCAAGGTGAATGTCGATGAAGAAAAATTCATCGCCAGCCAATTCCAGATCCAGTCGATCCCGACCGTCTACGCCATGTTCCAGGGTCAGCCGGTCGCCGACCTTTCAAAGGCGCGAAGCGAAAGCGAGCTGAAGCAGGTGCTGGATCAATTGCTGACGCAGCTGCCGGTGCAGGCTGGCGCAGATAGCGGCGATGGCGCGCCGCAGGGGCCATCAGCGCAAGAGATCGAGCGATTCGTGACCATGGGCGAAGAAGCGCTCAGCGGCGGCGACAGCGAACGCGCAATGGGCATCTTTGCGCAGGTGATCGAATTCGACAACGCCAATGCCCGCGCGATTGCCGGTATGATCCGATGCCAGATCGCGATGGGTCAACCGGGCGAAGCGTCCAAAATGCTCGAAGCGATCCAATCAAGCCCTGTCTATGCGACGGTCCAGGATGATGCTGCGATGGTAGCGGCCCAAAGCGCGCTCGAACTTTCGTCCACGCGGGTCGATGAAGGCGAGCTTGCCGCTTTGCGCGAGGCTGCTCAGGCTGATGCGGACAATATGGAGGCGCAGATGGCCTTTGCCGAAGCCGCCTTTGCTGCCAATTCGCGCGATGAGGCCGTCGACACTCTGCTTGCCATGGTCGCCAAGGACCGCGAATGGAACGACAGTGCGGCGCGCGCCAAACTGCTCCAGATCTTCGAAGCTATCGGGCTGGAGGATGAATGGGTGGTCGCCGCCCGCAGGCGCCTGTCCAAGGTGCTGTTCGGGTAATTCAGACGCCGATGTCCACCCGCCTTTCCATCTTTCCTCTGCCCGGCGCAGTCCTGTTTCCGGGGCTGCAATTGCCGCTTCACATCTTTGAACCGCGTTACCGCGCGCTGGTTGGTGATGCGCTCGTGCGCGACCGGAAGATCGCCATGATCCAGCCCCAGCGCTCGATTGAAGGTGCGCCGCTCTATTCCATCGGCTGCGTCGGCCGTATCGGTGAGATCGAGGCGATGGATGACGGGCGCTACAACCTCATCCTCGAAGGCGAAGCGCGGTTCAAGCTGGTGCGCGAACTCGATGTCGCAACCGCCTTTCGTCAGGTCGAAGGCGAGTTGATCGAAGACGACGAAGACGAAGTGCTAAGCCACGCCCAGCGCGGCGGTTTTGAACGTGAAGCGCGCGAATTTGCCGACAGTCAGGGCTACAGTGTCGATTGGGATTCGGTCGAACGGCTGGACGACCAGTCACTCATCAATGGCGTCTCGCAGATCGCACCCTTCGATCCGGCGTCAAAACAGGCACTGCTCGAAGCGCCAAGCCTGTCGGCCCGATGTGAGCTGCTGGTGCAGTTGATGCAGTTCTTTGGCCGCAGCGATCCGAGCGAGGAAATCACAACCCTGCAATAGGTGGATGGCCAAGTTTGCGACCCGATGTCGCACTATACTCCTGTGCGATTGCCGCAGAAGTAACTATACGGTTACTTATGAACCTGATCACCCCTCTGACCAAGGGCGAGCGGACCCGCGCGCACATTGTCGCAACCGCGGCCAGCCTGTTCTGGCGCTACAATTTCCACGGCGTTTCGGTTGATAGAATCGCCGACGTTGCGGGCGTAAACAAGGCGACCGTTTACCGCTACTTCGCCGACAAGAACGACATCGCGCTCGCTGCCGTGCGTTATCACGGTGAGCTGACTTTGCGTGATGTGTTCGAGGCCAATTTCAAACGGTTTGCGCGGCCGGAAGAGCGCTTGGCCGGGATCTATTCCGACATTCATTGCGCGCATCAGGCGCTCAAAGACGAGGACGGAGACCTCTATGGCTGTCCTGTCGTCGGTCTTGCTCTGGAATTGGGACAGGAAATGCCAGCCTTACGAGCGGAGGCGCGGGCAATCTTCGATCGAGTTGAAGGCTTCCTGCACGAAATTGCGAAAGGGGCTTTGGCGGCAAGCGGGAAGTCCGGTTCTGCAGAGGGACTTGCGCGCACTCTGGTCCAACTGCTCCATGGAGCCTTTGCATCGGCACGCCTTTCAGCCGAACCTGACCGCATCATTGATGCAGGGAACGCATCGCTTGAATTGATAGGGTATCCGAATACACCCATTCTGCTCGCGCAGCAGGCGGCCTAGGGTCTCACTAAACCAGCGAACCGCTTGCTGACGAGCCAACGTCGAATGCCCCGCGAAGACCGTCGATGACATACTGCGCGGCAAGCGCGGACAGCAGCACGCCCAGCAGCCGCGTGATAACCGCCTCAACCTTGTCTCCAAGCAGCCGGATCAGTGGGCCCGCGGCGACCAAAGCTGCAGCAGTGATAATCAGCACCAGGCCCAGCGCTGCAAACACTTCAAGCGTTTCTGCAGGGGTGTCCGCTTCGTTCATCAGCAACATAATGGCAGCAATCGCTCCCGGCCCGGCGAGCATTGGCATCGCCATCGGGAAGACAGAGACGTCTTCGATCTCTGGGTCTGCGCTCACCTTGTCGGCGCGCTCTGCGCGGCGCTGGGTGCGTTTTTCGAACACCATCTCGAACGCGATCCAGAACAGCATCAACCCGCCTGCGATACGGAAACTGTCGAGTTCGATATGCAGCGCGCCAAGCAGCGCTTCGCCGAAGAATGCAAAGATCAGCAAGATCACAGCCGCGATTGCAGTTGCACGCAATGCCATGTTGCGTGCCTGCGCGTTGCTCGCATTCTTGGTGAGCCCCGCATAGATCGGCGCGCAGCCGGGCGGATCAATCACGACGAAGAGCGTGATAAAGGCGGAGATGAAGAGTTCAGGAAGCATCGCTGCCCCTCATCATTGTTCGCGCCATTAATCAAGGGGGCGATGCAAGGCTTTCTTCGATCGCGGTCGCCCATTGACCGGCATAGAAGTAGTCAGCGCTCACATATTTGGTGCCATCGGCGCGGTGTTCCCAGCGCCAGCGCAAAGTCCCGTCGCGCGAAAGCTGCGCATCAGCGGCACCCTCTTCGCCAATCGGAATGGCAGGCGGCGGCGGCACCGGATCACCTGCGCGCGGGCATGTCGCTACCAGCCCCTGAATTGCGTCGATTGCGGTCACGACAATGTCACCGTCCTCAATGTCTTCGCGTGCAGCAGGAGGCTGGGGGTCGTCGCGCCCCGCAACATCATAAGTCCAGCGGAACGATCCATCGCTCTGGCGGGTCCAGACGGTGACGTAATTGCCTACAAATCCCTCGGCATCCTGAAAGCGTCCCTGACTGAGCGCGAGCGAGCCGTCACAGCTTTGCACCACCACACGTGTTACCCACGCTGGCGCTTCATCGCTTCCACCCAGTGAGCCTGCAATCCTGTCGAGCGGGACAGGTCCGTTGCGGCCGTGGATCAGCGCTCCAGGAGCGGCGAAGTCCACAGACGCGCCGGACAACCCCTTCTCCTTCGCGGCGCGGGCATAGGCGATCTCGGTCGAGACAATTGCGCTAGGCTGAGCGGCGCCAGGTGCCCCACTGAGCGCACGCGCGATAATGGCATTCGATGGCCCGCGGGGACCACTGGTGCATCCAGTCAGGAAGGTGGCAGAAGCGGCAATCGCTGCAAGAACCAGAGCACGCTTCAAAGCTGTGCCGGAACCTCAAGGCCCGCATTACGATAGGCCGCGACGAGAGTGTTGCGCAGCAAGACCGCAATCGTCATTGGCCCGACACCGCCCGGCACTGGCGTGATTGCTCCAGCGACTTCGGCAGCCTCATCATAGGCGACGTCGCCGACAAGCTTACCCTTGTCCTTGCCGGGTTCGGGCGGCAGGCGGTTGATGCCTACATCGATCACGGTCGCGCCATCTTTCAACCAGTCCTTGCCGATCATCTCAGGCCGACCGACTGCCGCAACAACGATGTCCGCACGCTTAACGACGCTGGCAAGATCGCGGGTTCGGCTATGCGCGATGGTGACGGTCGCGTTGGCGTCCAGCAACAACTGCGCCATCGGTTTTCCGACAATGTTGGAGCGTCCAACCACTACAGCTTCAAGGCCGGAAAGATCGCCCAGCCTATCTGCCAATAGCATCATACAGCCCAGCGGCGTGCACGGAACAAAGCCCGACTGGCCCACCGACAAACGTCCTGCATTGATGACGTGAAACCCGTCGACATCCTTGTCCGGGCTGATCGAGGCGATGATCAATTGTTCGTCGAGATGGCCCGGCAGCGGCAGTTGGACAAGAATGCCGTCAACGGTTTCGTCATTGTTGAGCTGGTCAATCAGCGCGAGCAGATCGGCTTCGCCTGTGTCGTCGGGCAAGCGGTGCTCGAAGCTTTCCATATTGGCAGCGACGGTCGCCTTGCCCTTTGAGCCGACATAGACCTGGCTCGCTGGATCATCGCCGACCAGCACCACGGCCAGCCCCGGCTTGCGCCCGGCTTTGTCTGCAAATTCGAGCGCACTGGCGCCCACCTTTTCGCGCAAACCTGCAGCAAAGGCTTTTCCGTCAATTCGTGTCGCGGTCATCGAGCACCCACAATAATACCGTTCAGAACAATGAGCACGACCTGCAAGCCAATGATGAGCACCAATGGCGAGAAATCGATCGCTCCGGTCGATGGCATTACATTACGGATCGGGCGCAGCAAGGGTTCAAGCAACGCATTGATCGATTCATACACCTTACGAAGAAAATCGTTCGACGGGCTGATCACGTTAAAGGCGAACAGCAGACCAATCACGAACTGGATGATGATGAGCATCACGAATGCTCGGGTGAGATACGCTATAATGTCGTAGAGAACTTCGAGTCCGGTCATAGCTCTTTCAGTTACCTTGTCTTCGGCGCGGCCTTCGAAAGGCTTTGCTCGTTTATGTCCCTTGCAAAGCGTATTAGCCGACTAACACGCCCATTGCCAGCCTTACGCGCTGACCAGCGTTCCTGCCCCGCGCGCCGTGAAGAATTCGAGCAGCATCGCATGCGGCACCCGCCCGTCGAGCACAACTGCAGCATCACAACCCGACTCAACCGCCGAAACGCAGGTTTCAAGCTTTGGCACCATCCCGCCTTTGATGACCCCGTCTTCGCGCAATTTGGTGATACTGACGGGATCGAGATCGGTCAGAAGCTCACCATTGCCATCAAGCACGCCGGCGACATCCGTCAGCAGAAACAGCCGCGCCGCACCCAGCGCTGCTGCGATTGCGCCGGCCATTGTGTCCGCGTTGATATTATAGGTCGCGCCGTCATCGCCGCCCGCAATCGGTGCGATTACCGGAATCATGCCGGCCGCCACCGCAGTGTCGATCACGCTGGTATCGACTTCCGCAGGCTCTCCGACAAAACCGAGATCGACCACGCTTTCAATCAGACTTTCCGGATCACGGTTTGTGCGCGTGACCTTGCGCGCCTTGACCAGCCCGCCATCCTTGCCTGACAGGCCCAGCGCTTTGCCACCCGCATTGGAGAGCCAGCCAACCAGCTCTTTGTTGATTGCGCCCGACAGGACCATCTCTGCGATTTTGGCAGTGGCTTCGTCGGTAACACGCAGGCCATCGACAAAGGTGCTTTTCACACCCAGCCGCGACAGCATGTCGCCGATCTGCGGCCCGCCGCCATGGACAACCACCGGATTGATACCGACCGCCTTGAGCAGCACGATATCCTCCGCAAAATCCCGCGCGGCCTGGGCATTGCCCATCGCGTGGCCGCCATATTTCACCACAAAGGTGCGCCCGGCATAGCGCTGGAAATAGGGCAACGCCTCGATCAGCACTTCGGCTTTGGTCAGATCGGGGAGCTGGTCTGTATCGCTCGATTTCGCGTTCATCGCGTGGAAGCCTTTATGATGCCCATAGTAGAGGGCTCTTGCCGGAGCGCTTAGCGGCTTCGAAGCGCGTAGGAAAGCGCACGGCCCGTCGGAGTTCGGGAATTTATCGCTTGGCTTTGTAACCGAATACTGTTTCGCTGCGAATCGAGCATTGTAGGCGCAGGGAGATTTGCGCCGCTCGGTTCATTTTGATGGAGGAAACACCCATGAATACCACTCGTTTCAAAGGCTCGATCGCACTTGCCGCAGCCGCCAGCCTTGCCGCTGCATGTTCGGGCGGCGCTGACGCTCCGGCCGAAGCTGACGCAGCTGGCGCCGAAGAAGTCGAAGAAGTTGCCGCCGCTGACGATGCGAAAGAGAAGTGCTACGGCGTTTCACTCGCTGGGGCCAACGACTGCGCTGCAGGACCGGGCACCAGCTGCGCTGGCACCAGCGTTGTCGATTATCAGGGCAATGCATGGACCTATGTCGATGCAGGCACTTGCGAAACAACCGAAACCCCGAACGGGACCGGTTCGCTTGAGCCGATCGAAGCCTAAGCTTCACCCCGAATATCGCATGGAGCGGCCCTGACACAACGGGCCGTTTCCATCGCAACCAAAGGGCCGCGCGGCATTGTGCCTGCGCGGCCCATTTGCATATCGGTCGGGGAGTAGCGCTCTTCGAATGGCTGCGCACGGCACGCCGGATGTGTTAGCTTTGCTCCCATGCCCCGCCGCGCGCCTTCCAGACCCCGCTTCAAACGTTCCCGCCGAACCGCCAGCCGCATCGGCGATTGGTGGCTGATCTGGCGCATGCCAATGCTGCTGCTGGTGGTGATGGCTTTGTGGTGGTTCGTGTTCAGACCGATCACTGCAGAGCAAGGCTGGGAGCGCGTGAGTGACCGCTTCGCCATTTGCGGAGAGCAGGGAGCGCGGGAGGCCGGCTGCGTGGTCGACGGGGACACCGTGGTGCTCGGCTTCGGCGGGCAGCAGCGCCGCATCCGCCTGACCGGCTTTGACACGCCCGAGCTTGACGGAGCCTGCGAAGCCGAGCGCGCGCTCGCCCGGACAGCGCGTGCAAGACTGCACCAATGGCTCGCCGAAGGACCGTTCGAATGGGACGGCGCAGGCGATCCGCCGCGCGACCAGTACGGACGCGAATTGCGCGAAGTGCGCCGCACGCAAAGCGACCAAAGCCGCGAATACCTCGCCGAAGTGATGATCGATGCCGATCTTGCCAGCGAAAGCGGCTGGGGCAGCTCACCCAAAGACTGGTGCGGATAGCGCGCCATCATGCCACAGGGGCTTGCCTCAAGGCCGCCCATGCTTAGAGTGCCGCGCAAGCGAAGCGCCATATCCGGGCGCCTGCGCGCAGGGGACAGAGGGGAACCATCATGACCGAAGAGAGCAACAAGCCAGCGACAACCAATAGCGGGCCACCAGCAAATGGCGGGTTCGATCTCAACCAGCCAACGATCATTTCGCTGCTCTATCTTGGCAGCTTCATCACCGGCGTTTCCGGGTTGGTCGGCGTTATCCTTGCGCATGTCTGGCAGGGCGACAACCGGGAAGAGTGGGCCGCTTCGCACTTCACCTATCTGGTGCGCACATTCTGGATCGGCTTCATCGCCTTTGCGATCCTTCTCGTCTCCGTCATTGGCTGGCTCATCATCTGGGTGCCAATGATCTGGGTCGGCGTTCGCTCTATCCTGAGCCTGATCAAGGCACAGAAGCAGGAACCGATGCCCGACCCCAAGACGCTGCTGTTCTAAGCCTCTCCAAAGCGCTCCAAGCAGAGACATGGACCGCATGTTACACGGTCCAGAGGGAAAAACTGGCTCGATCACACGAGCGGTCACTGATCGGAAATAGCGATCATAAATCAAGGCGATACGCGGCTTGGCCATGTGAGCCGCAATAGCGCAATCATGTGCTTGTAGGAAAGTTCAGCGCGTAAAGCCGCCTATTCGGCCTTACGCCCACCTGCGATGCCAAAGCCGGGCACGGCTTCATCCTCGGCATAGCCCGCGTGATACATGTCCATGATGATCTCGGCACGCTCCGGTTCACCGCTCGCGCAGGTCACAATGTAGAGATCGACGATATTGCCATAGACGCCCGGCCCGAGATTACCAGAACGTGAGAATCTGGGGCGCGAGGTGTCCGAGCAGCGCAGGCGGCCCAGATAGGCGCGCTGCCCTTGCGGCATATGCGCCCTCACCGGATTCTCACTGCTGCCAAGTGGATAGGCCGAGGCCGCCTCGATTGCAGCCTCAAGCTCGCTTCCCTTCATCTGGGATTCCCCGCGCATCATCATCGCTAGCATCCCATCGAGATCACCCGAGGATGATCGCGGTGTATCGGCCATGGTTGCACAGCCCGTCGCCAGAATCGCCAACATGGCCGCCGTGGTTGCGCGAAAACTCGCGCTAACCTTGGAATTCAATCTAGTCATGTCCCCTGCTCCCCTGATCATTTCTTGATCTTGCCGAATTCAAAGAATTAAGCCTGCTATTACAGGGCGATGTGATAGACCTCTTCGCAAGCGAGAGCAATCAGTGCAGTAGGGACCATCCAAGATGTTGATGAGGATTTCCCGATGCGCCTAGCGATTTCACCTTCCCGGATTGCGCCCATTGCACTCATACTTGCGCTGGCCGGATGCAGCGAGCCATCGGATGATACAATTGCGGTGGAGGAACCCGCCGCGCAGGACGCCTTCTTCGCTGCGCTGTCGAGCCATTGCGGCAAGGCCTATGCGGGCGAGTTGGTTAGCGACGATGCGGCGGACGCCGATTTCGCTGGCATTCCGATGGTCATGTATGTCGCTGAATGCAGCGAGGACCGGATCGCGGTGCCCTTCCATGTCCAGGCCGGTGGCGAATGGGACCGTTCGCGCACCTGGCTCATCACCCGGACCGAAGAAGGTCTGAGGCTCAAGCACGATCACCGTCACGAAGACGGGGCCAGCGACGCGGTGACAATGTATGGCGGCGACACAGCAGCGGATGGAAGTGCGCGCGCGCAGGACTTCCCAGTCGACCAATTCAGCGTCGAAATGTTCGAACGCGAAGGGCTGACTGCCTCGGTCACCAATGTCTGGACGGTCGAGGTCGATCCGGCGGGCGCCGAGAATGCGCAGTTTGCCTATCAGCTGCGCCGCACCGTCGAAGGCGGCGCGCCCGAAGACCGGCATTTCCGCGTGGAGTTTGACCTCACCGCCGAAGTCGAAGCCCCGCCGCCCGCTTGGGGTTGGGAGTAAGAAGCCGGCCGCGCGCCAGCCTCGTCATCCTTCTACCCTAGAGCCCGGCCTCGGAAAATCCGCGTTCCATATTGCGGTATTCCTGAAGCAGGACATCGTGCATATCGGCGGCTTCCAGCAGGTCCGCGATGCGCTTCACATACAGATTGGCGTGGACCATCGCGGAATAGGCTTTGTTGAAGTCACCCATTTCGGTGTCGGCTTTGCCCCAGCGATTGGTAGCCGTCAGATAGGTCCGTTTGAGCGCAACCTGCATTTCCTTTCGCAAGGCCTCCAACGCTTTTGCCAACTCTTCGGGAGTATCGGCAGAGGCGAGCGCCTCGGCATAGTCAGAAAGGGGGCGATTGACCCTGCCAGCGAGCCGCGTCGCAACTTCGCTCGCGGTCTGCCGCAGATCATAGACCATAGCCTCCATGGTCTCGACCATCTCGCGCGCATTATCTGCCATTATTCCCATTGATACCTCCCCATGCATTCTTGCAGTGAGGGGTGTCGCACAGGCGGCAAGGCGCGGCAAACCGCGGGCGGTCCTTTATCGCAGGCCGGGGCCAGTTCAGTCCTCGAAAACGACCTTCACAAAGGGTTCGCCTTCAGGTGCAGGCGTGGCCATCTCGACGCCTTGCGCAACAATTTCGGAGGGAAGTGTGAACGCCAGAACAGCGCTTCCGCCGAGAAAGCCGAGCGCGCAGCCGATCAGACCATTGATGAATTTCACGCTGCGTTCCCCTGACTCTTCTGTTCTCGAATTAACCACCCCCTTATCGGGTCCTGTGGTGAAGAAAATGTTAGGATCGGCGCAAAAACTCGCGGATTTTACAGCGTTTTACATGGCAAGCATGGGCGGAGCCTGCCCAGAGCTTGGCCTGCGCGGGCATCGATCAAGCGCCCGGGTTGCAGCGCCGGGTTAACGCGGGAAACTTGATCCGATCCCATGGAATTTTACTTATGCCGGCCAGAGGCGTAGCATCCCCGCCAGTGGGATCGTCGGCGATGGGATAGGCGCACAAGCGTTTCGCCGGATTAGGACAAGCCGTTCAGGAACCAGCGCCAGACATGCGCGCCTGAGAGCTTGCCGCTTTTCACCCAGTCCAGATCAAGTGGGTCGCTAGCAATCCAACTTGAATTGGGGGTACACAATGAAGAATTATGCAAAAGCAATCGTCGTATGCGCGGCGCTCACTATGGCGAGCAGCGCGCTGGCAGAGGCACATGAAGAAGAAGGCGCGATGCCTTCGCCGCATTTTGAATTCGAAGGAACATTGTCGGGCGTGTCGGTTGTCGGCGGGGTTGGCGGCGAGGTCTTCGGCGCGTCATGGACCGAAACGCTCAGCGTCGGAGATGGCGATGGCGGGGTCACCGTCACCAGCCAGTGCGCGGGGATGGACCAACCCGAAGGCTCGCTGTTCGACCGCCACTTCACCTGCACACAATCGACCGAAGACGGGTCGAGCGGTGCGGTGCTGTTCGGTTGCAATGTCGAGAATGACGAAGGCAACGAAATGAGCTGTTACGGCTATTTTGAAGGCAAAAGCGGTGCAGTCGAAGGGCACGTTTCGCTCGAAACCGCCTATTACTGGATGAATCCGGACGGCACAGGCCGCGTGGTCGGATCGGGCCAATGGATCCGGTAAGTCTGCCGCGCAAGGGCTGAACAAAGAGAGCCGCGCTTCGGGAGACCGGAGCGCGGCTTTCGTTTGGAGCAAGGTGGTCCGCGCAATTTGCAAGTGTGGGGCGGCACGAACTGCGATATATCTTCGCGCATGGCAAAGATCGAAGCGATCCCCGTCCCTCCCGGCTCTCTGCTGGCCGGCTTTGGCCCACCGCAATCCTACCGCGATTGCTTTTCGCGCGAGGTGCCGGGCTCGGTGCCGCTCGAGCAGTTCATCGAGCGCTTCTATTGCAGCTGGACGTTCAGACCCGAGCGGCTGGCGCTGGGCCTGATCGGGCGCGGCGCGTCGAACGCCGATGCCCGCGCGGTGGCGAGCGGTGAAGCGCAGAGCTTTGCCGCGTGGACCGTGATCGAACGGCGGGAGGGCGAAATCCTGCTTCAGGACTTTCAAGGCGCAACCGCCAGCTGGCTCTCGGTCGTCCCGGGTGAAGGCTCGACAACGCTGCTATTCGGCAGCTGGGTCGGGAAGCCTGATCGCGGCGTGGTCAAGGTATTGATGCCGTTCCACCGCTGGTATTCGCGGGTGCTGCTGGGCGGGATTTGACCGCCCAGAGCGCCAACCGGCCTATTCGCTTGACTCGCCGCCGCTCACACCGCTGTCTTCGCTCACACCGCCCTCTTCGCTGGCAGGCACGTTTTTCATCGGCGTTTCAGGCAGATTGACCGGGACGTCGCCGGGTTGGGGATCGGCGACCTGCAATTCGCCGCCGCCGACATCTTCGACGCCGACTTCGTAAGTCACATCTTCCTCCTCCTCCGGCGCGCAGGCTGCAAGGCCGAAGGAGGGCAGAATGAGAGCGGCGATCAGGGGTTTCAGGCTGGACATTTGTGTCTCCTCATTCGGGGGGGGGGGTGAAGTGGGGCTGGTCTGAATTAGGCCGCCTCGCGGGCTTTGGTGACGATTGACGTGATCTCGTCGAGCAGGCCGAGGCGCTGTTTCTTGAGCGTTTCGGTCCGCGCATCGCTCGCCGCTTCGGTTTCGGCCTCGATCCGGTGCACCTGACGATTGACCTGATGATACTCGTCAGCAAGCCGCGCAAAGTGCCCATCTTCCTGCTTGAGCAGGGTAATCAGCCCGCGATCACGCTTGAAGATGGCGGTGAGTTCATTGGGCGTGTGCTGCGACATAAAGGAGGTCTCCCGGTTGGTGTGTGGGAGTTGTCTAGACTGGAGTCGCGGCGAGGGAATTGATGTGGGTCAAAAGCATTGTGCAAATGCATCCAGTGCAGGACTTGAAACTGGGCTATTCGCCTTGGGGAGCGAGAAGGATGGCAATGAAAAAGGAGACGCCTCCGCCGAAACGCAGCCGAAAGTCCGACACCTTACCAGTGGTGCTGCTTGTAGGCTCAGCGGTGCGTAGGACAAAAACGATTCTCATACTTCTCTGTCTTCTTCGATCGCCTTGAGGGCATTGCCCAGAATGTCACCTAGCGTCTGCTGCTCTTCGACGCCCTTCTTCTCGAGGCGAGAGAAAAGCACAACGCGTAGGCGATCCGAGTTCCCCCATTGTGAAGGCCAATCAACATGATGATATTCGCTAGCGTCGGGATGCCATAGAATCAAAACACCCTTCGCATCTGAATCTTCTTGGAGAAGTTCTGACATTAGGGTTTCATACTGCCGATCTAGTACGTTCGCCGTCCGAGACGATTTGACCTCAACGATTACCCTCTCTTTTCCACGCGCAACAACCATATCTGCACGTCGCATACTGTTTCTAAGCAAAGGCTCGAAGGTGAATGCTAGCTCGCCGTCGTCCATAAACCCCGACAGGGTGCCGATCAGTTCGCTTTCCGATTGTGGGAGGTCGTTCTCAGCCGCCAACGTGTTGAGAAGCTGCTTCGCCTCTTCAGCAACAAGGGTCATCAAATCTGGTGTAGTAGATGTAGTTTTTTTGGGTTTCTGTCTTTCTGCTGCACTTCTCTCGGCTAATTTCTGAGCGATCTGGTCGACAAGCACCTTGGCGAACGCTGAAACGGACATGAGAGCAAGGAATGCTTCGTCTTGGTCGAAATCAAGTGTGTAATCATGAGTGGACGGATTGCGCCATTCTTTTCGATATCGTGAGAATTGGGTCAAAACCCGAGGACGCAAAACATCGTCACCTTTGAGATATTCTTCGATCTCGTAGATGGATTGCTTTTCGGGGTCCTCGCCAGAGAGGACCCGATACGCTTCTTTGATGCTACCCTCAAACGCTTGATTGGTTCGATAGATGACGTCAGTGTATAGGTCGTCTTCTCCGATGTCGGTCGCGCGGTTAAGATACTTTGAAGCAACTTCAATATGCTTCATTACCGAGAACAATCCTCGGCGGTGTTCTCCTTCGGGCAATGCCTCAATGGAGCGCTTCAAAAGCGCTAAGACATCCAATTAATTACTCCGCAGCCTCAACACTCTCGCCGAACATATCCGGCCCGCCGTCAGCCTCTTCGCCGTCCTCGTTCACAGCCTTCGCCTTCTGGCGTTTGTCGAAGCTTGACCAGACGTCGTTCCAGCTGCCCTTGGTTGCACCCTTTGAATATTCGGTAGCGCGGGCTTCGAAGAAGTTGGCGTGCTCGACACCGTTCAGCAGCGGGGCGAGCCATGGCAGGGGGTGTTCGTCGATCATGTAGATCGGCTGCAGGCCCAGCTGGCCCAGACGCCAATCGGCGATGTAGCGGATATACTTCTTGATCTCTTTCGCGGTCATCCCGTTCACCGGGCCCATCTCGAATGCGAGATCGATAAAGGCGTCTTCCAGACGGACAGTCTTTTGGCAGACGTCGATGATGTCTTCCTTCACCGACTTGGTCAGGCACTGGCGCTCTTCGCAGAAGGTGTGGAACATCTTGATGATGCCTTCGCAGTGGAGGCTTTCATCGCGCACCGACCAGCTGACGATCTGGCCCATACCCTTCATCTTGTTGAAACGAGGGAAGTTCATCAGCATCGCGAAGCTGGCGAACAGTTGCAGGCCTTCGGTGAAGCCGCCGAACATGGCGAGCGTGCGGGCAATATCCTCGTCAGTGTCGACGGTGAATTGCTGCATGTAATTGTGCTTGTCCGCCATCTCCTCATATTCGAGGAACGCGCTGTATTCGCTTTCAGGCATGCCGATCGTGTCGAGCAGGTGGCTGTAGGCCGCGATATGCACCGTCTCCATATTGGAGAAGGCGGTGAGCATCATCTTGATCTCGGTCGGCTTGAACACGCGGCCATATTTGTCGTGATAGCAATCCTGCACCTCGACATCGGCCTGCGTGAAGAAGCGGAAGATCTGGGTGAGCAGGTTGCGCTCATGCTCGGTAATCTTCTGCGCCCAGTCGCGGCAATCCTCACCCAAAGGCACTTCTTCGGGCATCCAGTGGATCTGCTGCTGGCGTTTCCAGAACTCGTAAGCCCACGGATATTCGAACGGCTTGTAGGTCTTGCGGGCTTCGAGCAACGACATCTGGTGGTCCCTTTGTTTGGCGTGAACGACTCATATAGGGAATCAGAGCGGCAATTCGAAGGCAAGCAGGCAGATTTACGCGGGGATAAACCGTGCACCGAAAGAGTCGAACCGAGCGCAAGGCCGAATATGCGCGTCGGTGGGCGGCAGCGAAAAGCGTCACAACTCGCCAAGTCATTGCTAACGGCAATTTAAGTGTCGGCCGATAGGCACCTGCCCAATGGGCCTTATGGAAACCTTCGCACCCGCCGTAAGCGCGATTAACCGCCCAGAAGCGGAAGAGGAATTGAGCGCGCCGGCCGGGATCGACGCGGCGATGGTCGATGCGATTGACCGGGTGCCCACGCCCCTGCGTCAATGGCCCGCAGCGATTGCCGATCTCTATGACGCAGAAGTGGTGCGCCGGCTCTATCGCGAGGAACATTTCCTGTTCCTGCTCGGCATGATGCTGGGACTGGCAACGATTGCCGTTGATTTGCTGATCCACCCAGAGATCGCGCGCGAGGGGCTGATTCTGCGGATTTTTGCCATCGTGCCAGTGACGATCCTGGGGCTGATTGCGGGCGCGAGGGGATGGACCCAATTGCTTGCCTTCTGCGTGGGCGCGGCGCCGATCGCCTTTATCGCCGTGATCGTCCATCTCGCCTATCAGCTCCCGCCCGACCTGGTGCCGCGCTACCTCTATTCGACGGCGCTGATGGTCGGACTCGCCAATCTGATCCTGCCCTATTCGCTGCGAGGTCTGATAATTTTCGACCTCGCCGCACTTTTGGTGAAAGCCATGGTGATGGCTCTGCAGGGGTGGGACGGCTTTTTGGATCGCGTTGATTTTCTTGTGGTCTTTGCGCTCATCGCCGGGGCCACATTGGTGGTGGCTGCAAGATTCGAAAACCTGCGCCAGCACAATTTCCTGCTGACCTTGCGCGCACGGATCGCGAGTCGTGAATTGCGCATGGCGAACCGCGCGTTACGCACCCTCTCCGAATCAGATCCGCTAACCGGAATTGCCAATCGCCGAGGCTTCGAACAGGCCTTTGAGCGTGAGATTGTCGCGCCGGGCACTGACGGCCGCGGCGATGATACGATTGCGCTCATGATGATCGACCTCGATCATTTCAAACGTTTCAATGACACCCATGGACATCAGGCGGGCGATTCCTGCCTTCAACTGGTCGCCGATGCGCTGCAGGAAGTCTTCAACAAATCCGGGGGGATCGTGGGGCGCTACGGCGGAGAGGAATTCATTGCTGCCCTGCGTCACCGGGAAGCGGATGCGGTGCGCGCGATTGCCGAAAAGGCACGGCGGACCATCGCTGATGCCTTGACCCCCGCGGAGGGTATGAAACGTTCGCTCATCACAGCGTCGATCGGCGTCGGCATGGCTCCCGCTGCCGCTATGTTACCGCGCGAGGAACTGATCGAGATGGCAGATGCCGCGCTCTATACTGGCAAGGACAGGGGCCGGAACCGGGTCGAGTTCGTCGAGGCAGAAGCAGCGTTCTTCAAGCCCAACTGAGCGGCGCGTCCGCCTAAAGCAACATCGCCAAGCCGATGGTTAGCAGCGTCGCGACAATCGGCACCACCACGGTCACCACCCCAACCTCTTTATAGGCTTGCTTGTGGGTGAGTTGAGTGATGGTCAGCATCGCGATCACCGCGCCGCAATGGGGCAGTGAATCGAGCCCGCCGCTCGCCATTGCAGCCAGTCTGTGCAGCTCCTCTGGTGAAATGCCGAGCGCCAGATAGGATTCCGCCATGGTCGCCATGAAGATCTGCAATCCGCCCGCCGATGATCCGGTGATGCCCGAAACCGTGCTGGCCGCGGCAAACATTGAAAGATGCGGCGGCAAAGCGGGGCCGGCGACAAAGTCTGTGAACATGGCAAAGCCCTGGGTCTGGGCGACCACTCCGCCGAAACCGATCACCGCCGACGTCGCCATCAGCGGCATAATCGCATCCTGCGTGCCTAGCCCCATCCGCTGCAGCGGGTTTTTGCGCATCGCCGGATAAAGCGCGAGCGCGACGAGGCTGGCAATGATGAGCGCGATCGAGGGCCACAAGACCGGCTGGGCACTTGCGAAGGCTACAATCGCATTGCCCTCATCCACGCCAAACGAACCGGCGAGGCGAGGCGCGAGGATGATCGCGATCACCAGAACCAGTGGCAGGATTGCGAGTGCTGGATGCGGCACGTCTTTCTCGATCGAGGCGTAGTCGGGGATAACATCGCGCGGACCAGCTTCGAACCCTTCGCCCGCAGCCTTGGCCTTGATCCGCTCGCGTTCCAGATAGGCCATGCCCATCGCAAACATCAGCCCGCCGCCGAACAGGCCGAGCAAAGGAGCCGCGAACAAGTCCGTGCCCAGCGTCAGTGTGGGTATGACATTGTGGATCGACGGTGTGCCGGGAAGTGCGGTGAGCGTGAAAGTCCCCGCGCCCAATGCAATCGCTCCGCAAAACAGGCGTTTGGGAATGTCAGCCTCTTTGAGCAGGCGTAGGCCCAGCGGATACATAGCGAAGATCACCACGAAGACCACCACCCCGCCATAGGTCAGCAGCGCGCAGGCAAGCACCGTGATCCACAGCGCGCGGTGTGCGCCTAATGACCGCACCAGCGCCATCGCAATCGAAGTCGCCGCGTGGCTGTCTCCCATGATCTTGCCAAAGACCGCTCCGGCAGCGAACAGCAGGAAGAAGCGTCCGGCAAAGGTGAACGCGCCCAATTCTCCGATCGTGTAGGACTGGGTGATGCTTTCGGCGAAGGGCAGGCCATTGCTGACAATCACCACCAGCGCGCACAGCACCGAGGCGAATATGATGTTCACATCGCGCAGGGCGAGGAATATCAGCAGGCCCAGCCCGCAAAACAGACCGATCAGCCCGATCCATTCGAACATTGCGTCGGTCCTTCGCTAGAATTGGTCACGGGAATTGGGGTGGATGGTTGAGGGCTGAACGGTCAATCGCCACTCCGCCTCTTTGACCCGAAAAAGCTTCCCCCGCCAAGCACGGTGATGCCTAGGAAGAAGCCGAAATCGTACCAGCCTCCGCTATTGGGCACAGCATAGACCGCGATGTCGGGCCGGAAGAGCGAGCCAATCCAGCTCCACGGGAAGATGAAACCGTGCCAGAGGCCCCACCAGAAACCGGGCACATGCGGCTCCGCCGATACGCCCGCATCGATCTGGCTGGCGCAAGCGGAAAGGAACAGCACAAGCGCTCCGGCAGCGAGCACGCGAGCCGCGGTTGCGCGCGCCAAAGGCGATCCGCTCTTATCAGTTTGCGCCAAAATCTCTCTCCCGCTTGGTGCGAGAGCTAGGTTGATCGAACCCTGGAATGTGTCAAGGGCGGCGGGGATTTAGAGCGTGGCCAGAAACGAGCCAAATCAGCAAAAGCGCTGCGGACGGCCGGAAAGCATGTCCTCAAAATCACCAGCAATCGTGCTTTGCGCGGAATCCGGCACATGGCTGCTTTGGAATCGGGCGAAGCGCTCGGGATCGAGCGGCTTTACAAAGACCACGCCCACTTCGTTGTCTCTTGCCCATTTGACATGCGCATGATGCGGGCCGGAACTGCCGATATGGATTTGCAGTCGCGAACCGGGCGGCAGCTTGCCGCTCACCGCAGCCATGCAGCACCCTCTGACTGACAGGTTCTTGAGCTCCACATCAACAGGATCGCCCAGCCCGGTGAAATACCGGCCCGGGATCGAAATGATTTTGCGCTGATCCTTCCGTGCTCGCATGACAACGATGCTTAGCAGCCCGATGATTAAGGGAGCGTAAAGCATGCCACTGCGAACGGGCGCAGGAGCCGGACAAAGAAAACCCCGCCAGAACCGAAGTTTGGCGGGGTCGTTCTTATGCAGAAACCTGTCCTACTGGCAGCTCAAACATTCCTCGTAATCGGTCTGCTCTGCGGCCAGCTCGAACTTTGCTGCGTCTGCGGTGTTGTCCGCTTCGACGCCGCCTGCAAAGCCCGCGCGCTGGACCGATTTCGAGCGGAGATAATAGAGCGATTTGATGCCCTTCTCCCATGCCTGGAAGTGCAGCTGCATCAGATCCCATTTCTCCACATCCGCCGGGATGAAGAGGTTCAGCGACTGCGCCTGATCGATATAGGGCGCGCGGTCGGCAGCGAATTCGAGCAGCCAGCGCTGGTCGATTTCAAAGCTGGTCTTGAAGCTCGCCTTTTCTTCGGCGCTCAGGAAATCGAGATGCTGGACGCTGCCGCCTTTCTCGAGGATCGAGTTCCACACATTGGTCGAGTTCTTGCTCTTCTTGTCGAGCAGTTTTTCAAGATACGGATTCTTTACGATGAAGGAGCCCGACAAAGTCTTGTGCGTGTAGATATTCGCCGGGATGGGCTCGATGCAGGCGCTGGTGCCGCCGCAAATGATCGAGATCGACGCGGTCGGCGCGATCGCCATCTTGCAGCTGAACCGCTCCATCGCGCCCATTTCTGCCGCATCGGGGCAAGGCCCGCGTTCCTGCGCGAGCAGCATTGAGGCTTCGGATGCCTTGGCCTGGATATGCTTGAACATTTTCAGGTTCAGCGCCTTGGCCATCGCGCTTTCGAAACCCAGCCCCTTCGACTGGAGGAAAGAGTGGAAGCCCATCACGCCGAGCCCGACCGAACGCTCACGCTCGGCCGAATACTTGGCGCGCGCCATCTCGTCCGGTGCGCGGTCGATATAGTCCTGCAGGACGTTGTCGAGGAAGCGCATGATGTCTTCGATAAACTGCTTGTCGCCTGACCACTCATCCCACTTTTCAATGTTGAGCGAGCTGAGGCAGCACACCGCCGTACGATCATTGCCGAGGTGGTCGATGCCGGTTGGCAGTGTGATTTCCGAACACAGGTTCGAGGTCGAAACCTTGAGGCCCAGATCGCGGTGATGCTTGGGCATCATGCGGTTCACGGTGTCGTTGAAGACGATGTAGGGCTCACCCGTTGCAAGGCGGCATTCAACCAGCTTCTGGAACAGCGAGCGCGCATCGACAGTGCCGCGCACTTCGCCGGTCTTGGGCGATTTGAGGTCGAACTCGGCCCCGTCGCGGACCGCTTCCATGAATTCATCTGTCAGCAGCACGCCGTGATGGAGGTTCAGAGCCTTGCGGTTGAAGTCGCCCGACGGTTTGCGGATTTCGAGGAATTCCTCAATTTCGGGATGCGACACATCCAGATAGCACGCCGCCGAACCGCGCCGCAGCGATCCTTGCGAGATCGCGAGCGTGAGCGAATCCATCACACGAACGAACGGGATAATCCCGCTTGTCTTTCCATTCAGGCCAACTGGCTCACCAATCCCCCGAACATTGCCCCAATAGGTGCCGATCCCGCCCCCCTTGGAGGCCAGCCAGACATTCTCGTTCCAGGTGCCGACGATCCCGTCGAGGCTGTCCGACACCGAATTGAGGTAGCAGGAAATCGGCAGGCCGCGCGCAGTGCCGCCGTTTGAAAGAACCGGCGTTGCGGGCATGAACCACAGGTTCGAGATATAGTCGTACAGCCGCTGTGCGTGTTCAGCATCGTCGGCATAGGCATCAGCGACGCGCGCGAAGAGATCCTGATACTTCTCACCCGGAAGCAGGTAGCGATCGGTCAGCGTCTCCTTGCCGAATTCGGTCAGGTTCGCATCGCGGCTTTCGTCGATCTGGACGTCAAAACGGCGATCATTGACCTTCTTGCTGTCGGAAACCGCCTCCTTGGCAACTTCTGCCATAGCACCGGCCAACGCTTCCGCGCTCTTCGCTGCGATCAGCTCTTCGCCACCGTTTTCGGCGATGAGCGCCTCGCTGCCCTTGTCGGACTTTTCCATTTTTACGGCCTTTTTGCCCTTATCGCTTGCTGCTTCGGTTGTTCCGAGCGTTTCCCCGGTTTCCGCATCGCTCAGCACTTCGTCACTTGCCTTGAATTCCATTTCAGCCCCGTCTCGCATCCTTCGAATCGGATAGCGGTCTCCCTATAGCGGAAAAACACTCCCGTTCCGATTATGTTCTGCACCAATCTATCGACAGATTTACCCCCATCTGCCCCCATCCGGCCTTCAGGTTTGCCCGCCAACATCATTCCATTTCAGCCGCTATGGTGCCCCGTCTTGAGTGACTCCTCCCCCGATCGCACCCTTTGGTATTGGCCTGGTGGAGCGAGAGAAATCACAAGCAATTGGGGGTCCAGCGCGAACCGAACCACCAGATAATGAATCAGGCGGGATTCCGCGTCAACGGGTGATTAACCTTAAATCGTCAGGCGGGCTTGCTCAAAACCCATGTTGCAGCGCAGCGACGCGTGGGCAAAGCTTGAGTCGCGCGTTGCGCAACCCCGAAAATGAATCTGTGAAGAAAAATTTGGTGATTGAATCTTTTGAATCAAGCGCTGAATCAATCGCTCTTGCACTGGCAAGAATGTTGCGCTTTGCGCCGCCCGCATAATCGCAGGCGGCGCAAACACTTAGGCCTTCTCGGCGCTGTTCGGCGTTACGTTCCCAGCGGTGTCGCGGCCCGCGCCGCCTTTGCATGGAGCGCAATCTCATCAGCCAGCCGGCCTACCAGCTCCTGCGGCAGATCGTGCCCCCAACCGGGAATCGTCACCAACTTAGCGCCCGGTATGCAACGCGCAGTCTCCTGCCCGGCTTCCAGCTTCACCAGCGGATCATCCTCACCATGCAAAACCAGCGTGGGTGTTGTGATCCGGCTTAGCCGTTTGCGCCGGTCACCATCGTCGATGATGGCGGCAAGCTGGCGCGGCAAGCCCGGTGGATAGACACTGCGCCGCACATTCTTGAGCACCCGCGCGCGCGCATGGTCAGGGTCAGGAGGATAGCCCGGACTGCCAATATTGCGGCCGATATTGAGGCCGTGCTCGACCAAAACATCCTCTTCCATCGATGCCAGCGGCGCGATCAGCGCGTCAATCGCGCTCTTCTCGGCCTGTGGCAGTTTGGGATTGCCAGTGCTCGACATGATCGACGTCATCGAAAGCAGTTTGTTGCCGTGATGGACCGCCATCAGCTGCGCGATCATCCCGCCCATCGACGCGCCCACAACATGTGCGCGCCGAATGTCCAGTGCTTCGAGAAGTCCGGCAGCATCGTCCGCCATGTCTTCCAGCGTGTAAGGCACTTTGGCTGGCCAACCGAGCCGCTTGCGGATCGTCTGCCATACGATGCCCGGAGCCCTCGCCTCCTCCATCTTGTCCGAAAGCCCGATATCGCGATTATCGAACCGGATAACGCGATAGCCCTTCTTGACCAGTGCTTCGACAAATTCATCTGGCCACAGGGTCATTTGTGCCCCCAGACCCATCACCAGAAGAATTGTTTCGTGCTCGGGGTTTCCGTGTTCTTCATAGAACAGGCGGAGACCGTTCGCCCCGATATGCGGCATAAAGTTCCTACTCCTCGATCGCTCTCTTTTTGGAGCTTGTATTGACCCGGCGCGTTACAAAGCGCGTTTGGGTGGGGAGATCAAGCCTATGATACAAATGCCTGCATATAATTAACTTGGGGCAAAAATGCTTTTACGAGAGGCGCTATGGCACCAGCACCGTATCGCGGATATCTTCGGCCAAATCGGGATGGTCCATCGTATAATGCAAACCGCGGCTCTCTTTGCGCTCCAGCGCTGAACGCACGATCAGCTCGGCTGATTGCAGCAGGTTGCGCAATTCGATGAGGTCGGTCGTGACGACGAAGCTGCCGTAATAATCCTCAACCTCTTTCTTGAGCAGAGCGATGCGATTGGCGGCGCGCTCAAGCCGTTTGGTGGTGCGTACGATCCCGACATAGTTCCACATGAAGCGGCGGATCTCGGTCCAGTTCTGCTTGATGACAACTTGCTCGTCCGAATCCGACACACGGCTTTCGTCCCACGGTAGGATCGCGGGCGGTTCTTCGAGCGCATCCCAATTTGCAAGAATGTCGTCAGCGGCCGCTTCCCCGAATACGAAACATTCAAGCAGCGAGTTCGAAGCAAGGCGATTGGCACCGTGAAGCCCGCTTTCAGTGCATTCACCCGCCGCCCACAGGCCGGGCAGGTCGGTGCGCGCCATCAGGTCCACCACCACGCCGCCGCACGTATAATGCTGCGCCGGCACAACCGGGATCGGGCCAGCTGTCATGTCGATGCCCAGCCCCGTCAGCTTTTCGTGGATGGTCGGAAAGTGCTCGCGCACGAATTCAGGCGGTTGGTGGCTGATATCGAGGTGGACGTAATCGAGACCAAAACGCTTGATCTGATCATCGATCGCGCGCGCCACGACATCGCGCGGAGCCAGTTCCATCCGCTCCTTGTCGTAATCCTCCATGAAGCGGTGGCCGGTTTCAGGATGGAAGAGCCGTCCGCCTTCGCCGCGCACGGCTTCAGTGATGAGGAAGTTTTTGACCTCCAGATTGTAGAGGCAAGTCGGGTGGAACTGCATCATCTCCATATTGGAAACGCGCGCGCCTGCTCGCCACGCCATTGCGATCCCGTCGCCGGTCGCGCCGCGCGGAGCGGTAGAAAATTGGTAGACACGGCCCGCGCCGCCAGCGGCCAGAATGGTCGCGCGCGCCGTGTGCCGCTCGACCCGGCCGGTTTCTTCGTTGAGCGCATAGACGCCCCAGATCCTGCCCGCAGCGGAGAATTTCTCGCGGTGGCGGTCTGTGATGAAGTCGATGGCCGTGCGTCCGCCCAGCATGGTGATGTTGGGGCTGGCTTCAGCGGCTTTGAGCAAAGCAGATTGCACCGCCCAGCCGGTTGCATCATCGACGTGGACGATGCGGCGGTGCGAATGGCCGCCCTCGCGGGTGAGGTGGAGCGAGTCCTTGTCGCGGTTGAACGGCACGCCGAGATCGCACAGCCGATCAATCGCCTTTGGAGCACCTTCGATCACGAATTCCACTGACGCCAGGTCGTTCAGGCCCGCGCCCGCAACCATCGTGTCACGCACATGGTTTTCAAACGTATCACCCGCATCGAGCACCGCCGCGATCCCGCCTTGCGCCCAGGCGGTCGACCCTCCGGTGAGCGACCCTTTGGCAAGCACAAGCACTCGCTTGCTTTGCGCCAGTTCAAGCGCGGCAGTTAACCCGGCCGCTCCCGAACCGATGATGATGACGTCGTAAGTCCCGAGATTTTCCTGCGTTTCACCCATGGAAGATTCCATGGCGCGCGGCGCGGGCCGTGGCAAGACCGCTCACCGCAAACCAACGCGGCGGTGAACCGTGCGAGGAACACCGTGAATGGCAGCAATCGCGGCCATAATTGCCGATTGGGTCTTATGAGAGGTGAGTGCGGACTGATATAATCACAATCGAAGGCTCGGGGTCGCACCTGTGTCTTTCTGACCGGAGAGTGCCCGCCAATGGCTGCGTCCGCGTTAGTTTTGACAGCCGAAATTGGCAAACTCAGACAAAGGACATCCCCTTCCCATGTCTCTGATTTCGCGATTGTCCTGCAAGATGGGGCGGCACGATCCCCTCAGACGCGATGTCGAGTGGGATGGTCGCCATTATGTCGGAGAATGCCGCCATTGCGGGACTGCGATCTGGCGGGTCGCACGCCGCAGTTGGCGGGCAAAACCCGAAGTTACCGAAAACGCCTGAGCGTCCAGGTATGCGCAGCCTTACTGCCCTGCGCTAGTGAGCTGCACAAAGACGTCTTCCAGATCGGCCTCGCGCGTTGTGACGTCTTCGATGGTCATGCCTTCGCCTTGCAGGATGCCCAATACCTGCCCAGCATTAAGCTGGTCCTTGTTGTAAGTGACCTCGACGCTGCGTTCGCCGGTCTGTTCCACCTTGCTAAAGGCTTGGTGCGATGGGGCAGCGGCAAGGTCATCAGCCAAAGTGACGGCTACGATTTTCTCGCGCGCCATTTCTACCAGTTCGCGGGTCGGCTTGTTGGTGATCAATTCGCCGTGATTGATGATCGCGATCCGGTCGCACAATTCCTCTGCCTCTTCGAGGTAATGCGTGGTGAGGACGACTGTGACGCCTTCGCGGTTCATTTCGGTGACGAGTTCCCACAGCTGGCGGCGCAATTCGACATCTACGCCCGCAGTCGGCTCGTCGAGCACAAGGATCGGCGGTGAATGCACCATCGCCTTTGCCACCAAGAGCCGCCGTTTCATCCCGCCTGACAAGGTGCGGGCATAGGCGTTGCGCTTGTCGGCAAGGCGGACGGCAGCAAGCAATTCCTCGCTGCGCCGGTCCTTCTTGGGAATTCCGTAAAATCCGCCTTGATTCTCGAGCACTTCGAAAGGTGTGAAAAAGGGGTCGAACACAATCTCTTGCGGCACGATCCCGATGGCGCGGCTCGCATTACGGCGCTGCTTGTCGATGTCGAAGCCCCAGATTTCGGCCGAGCCGCCGGTCTTGTTGACGAGGCCGGCCAGCACATTGATGAGCGTCGACTTACCCGCACCATTGGGGCCAAGCAGTCCGAAGATAGAGCCTTCGGGCACATCAAAACTCACGCCATTGAGTGCAAGCTTGCCTTGCGCATCTTCACCTTTGGCCCTTTTGGGCGGCGCGTAGCGTTTGACGAGATTGTCGATGCGGATTGCAGGCGGGTTCATGGATCACCGCCATAAAGCGGGTATTCGCGGACGCAAGAGCCATGGTTTTCCCGCAAAGCTTTCCAAATCGGGCGCGAAGACGATTGAAAAGCCGCGCCGCCGCGATTATTCCGCCCTGCATGAGCACAACGGCACCAGAAACCATCCGCGTCGATACAAAGCGTGTCAGCTGCGACGGCGCCAGCGCCATTCGCGGCGGTGACAATTACCGTCCAGCCGCGCTTGGTCATCCGCGCATCTATCTGGAAATTGATGAAAGCGGCTATGTCGATTGCGGCTATTGTGACCGGCGTTTCGTGCTCGAGGGTGGACCGGCGGATCAGGCGGAATAGGCAGCAAGGCCACCTGTCCGTGTCCTTCCGGCACATTGTTGACACATTCTGCTCATCGCTCGTTCAGTGAGATAGAGTAACTTGCCTCTTCGTACTTTGAACGGAGACGCGCGCCATGACCAAATCCTTCAACAATTCTGCTCGCAAGCTGGCCGCTTTGGGCGCCAGCGCCACCGGCCTCGCCGCGCTTGCACTGATCGCTGCGCCGCCGGCTTTGGCCGATCATGGCGAGAGCGAGGATGCGGCTGAAATGACCGAGGGTGAAGAGCGGCTTGCCCGCCTGCTTGAGGGCCGCGTTGCTGGCGAACCGCAAAACTGCATTCGCTCGCGTCTGAACGACCGGCTAACCGTGATCGACGACACCGCCTATGTTTATGGCCGTGGGCGCACGATCTATGTCCAACGCACCGTCCATCCAGACCGCATCGACAGCCGCGACACGCTCGTTTCGCGCCGGTTCAGTTCCAGCCAGGTTTGCCGTCAGGACGTTGTGACCACCATCGATTCCTTCAATGGCTTCTTTACCGGAGCGGTCTTCTTTGAAGAATTCGTGCCCTATACAAGGGTCGACGAGAACGACGGCTAGGTCTTCAGTCGCGCGTTTCGCGCCGCTCTAACCATAATTGCGCAAAGTCGCGGACGCCGCTTTGGATGCGGCCTGATCGTTTCCACGCGGCTGGATTTCAATCATCCCAGTTGCACGCCGGTCCGCAGCAGTGCCGCATTCGAACGGCAATTCGGGTTGGCCGCCATTGATTTGCGGCCCACGCTTTGAGCGCTTGGCTGAAGCCTGCCGGTTGGGTTGAGAGATTGGCTGGTCCGCACCGTGCTCGCTCGTGCACTGATTGAGCAAGTGCAGTTCTTCGATCGAGCGGCGATAGTGTTCCATCACCGTGATCGACCTCTGATCGGCGATGCGCATGAATTCCGCCAGACTTTCGGAGATGCCCGGTGCATTCCAAACCGGTTCGCGTGAGCGGATTTGCTGCGCTTCAGCGCGCAAGGCCGTGATGGCCGACATGTCCACATATGAGCGCTGACGCGGCGCCTGGTGCGGCCGGGGTTGTGCCGCCGCCTCACTCTTCTCTGCGGCCGGCTTCACCGGTGCAATCTTCGGCGGAATTGATAGCGTGAAAAGCGAATCAATATCTTCGTCTTCGAGAGCGGCATGGTCGGGTCCCTCATGCGCATGGAGGCTGCGCGTGCTTTGCGCCTCGCCGATCAGCCAGCCAATTGCAGCCGCTGCGGTTAGGCTTGCCGCCCACACCTCGAGGGCCAAGAAATGCTCCATCTACAATACCTCTTCGGCTGGATCGCCCTCGGGGCCGGCCCGCCGTCTTCAATTACGACCATGTCATCGCTACGCTGGGGCCTGCTAGGCAAGCCCGCGACGCGAAGACATCCGTATCTTACCGTATTGGAGAGTGATTTTAATTCGGAAGGCTACGTATAAGCGCGTTAAGCATCTTTACGCGTCGCACGAACGCGTAGTCACCGCGATCCTTGGGCTGACCGGCATAACCGCCATCCCACCCAATAATCCAATCCGCTTAAAAATCCGACGGGCTGATCGACTGGCCGGTAAAGTTCCCCTGCCGCGATGGCATCATGTCGTACGTCATCGTAATCCTCGTACCCGGCGCAAAATCGAGGAGTTCGGGATCTTCCGATGCGCCACGGATAGTGACGAAATTCAGGCACTCCTCGTCCAGATCAAAACCATTGGCGTATTGCACCTTGTAGGAACCATCGGGGATGTCGCTAACCGACGCTTCCTCTCCAATCCCTACAAAGAAAGACACGACCAAATCACTGCTTGCCCCATCGCGGATATTGACGATCGTGTGTCCCGTTCCGCCACTGAACACCCTGATAGTGTGGACGCCGGTGCCTCTTGATCGATCGCGAGCAAGAACATCGCCATTCTCGGGCGGGTTTGCGCAAGTCGCGACAGGCTCTGGCTCGGTTTCCTCGACTGCAATCGGATCAAACACCTGACCATTTTCGATATCCGCTAGTTCCGGTTCCCCACTCGAACAGGCCGAGACGAGGCTCATTAGGCCAAGCGCAAGACCGCCGCTGGCAAATGCCTTCAAATTGTTCATGAATACCCCCTCAAATCTTCAGAACACCTTTTGTGGACAATCAGGCCGCGAGCATACCGCCCATACGCTTGGTGATGATCTCTTCGGCTTCGGCCATAATGCCGTCGATCAGTTCCTGGCAGGTCGGTATGTCGTTGATAAGGCCTGCGACCATGCCGCAGCTCCACGCACCTTTGTCCATATCGCCCTCCATCATGATCGAGGGATAAACACCGGCGACCTCTGCGATGATGTCTTCGAACTTCAGATCATCGCCCAGCTCTTTTTCCTTCTGAATCAGCCGTTCGACCGCCGCATTCGTCATCACGCGTTCGGTGTTGCGCAGCGGACGCATGACCAGGCGCGTATCGAGTTCCGACGCAGCAACGATGGCTTTCTTCACATTCTCGTGAACCGGCGCTTCCTTGGTGGCGATAAAGCGCGTGCCCATATTCATCCCCTGCGCGCCCATGGCGAGGCTGGCGACCAGCGAGCGCCCGTCTGCCATGCCGCCGCTCGAAACGAACGGGATTTCAAGTTCATCGGCAGCGCGAGGCAGAAGGATGAAATTGGGAACATCGTCCTCGCCCGGATGGCCGCCGCATTCAAAGCCATCGACCGACACCGCATCGCAGCCAATGTCCTGCGCTTTGAGCGAGTGGCGCACGCTGGTGCATTTGTGGATCACCTTGATCCCCGCATCCTTGAGCGGGCCCAGAAGCTCGACCGGATTGCGACCGGCAGTCTCCACAACCGGTACGCCGCCATCGATCACCGCTTTCACGATGCCAGGATAGTCAGGCGGGGTGAGCGTCGGCAGGATGGTGATGTTCACGCCAAAGGGCTTGTCGGTCATATCCTTGCATCGCGCGATTTCATTGGAGAGCTTTTCGGGTGTGCCTTGCGTCAGGCCAGTAATGATACCCAGCCCGCCAGCATTGGAAACCGCCGCCGCCATTTCGGCAAATCCGACATAGTGCATGCCGCCCTGAATGATGGGGTGCTGGATGCCGAACATTTCAGTGATGGCGGTTTTCATAGCGGGTATTCCTCCGGTCAGGTTTCGATTTGCGACCTAGACAAGCGGAATATAGGCCTGTGTGCAAGCGCACTTTTGAGGGAGGCGCCAATGACGCTGCGCGCCGTAGCGTCAGGCGGTGCAGCCAATCCGGCCTATCATGCTGCGAAATGGCCTTTTGCGCCTAGCCTTTCGGCTTGAGCAGCTTTGCAGGCGGCTCTCAATCGGAATCAAGCATTGGCATCTAACCATTCAGCTGCGCGAATTGCTGCCTATTCCGGCCTCGCCGCGTTTCGCTCTGTCAGCGACTTGTTCTTTTCAGAACCTGCGATAACCTGTCGGCTTGTAGCTGCAGGTGTCATGACGTTTCGCGCCCGGTTTCGCAATCCTGTCTAGCAGGGCAGTCTTCGCATAACCCGCGGCGCGGGCGGCAATGGGTCTGGCCCAGCTTCTTGAGCAACAAATGATGCTCATCCATATCGGCGGCAGACCAATCGCCCGGCAGGATCGGCATCAACGCGTCATATGTTTTTGCGGTGTCTGCCTTGGACGGCACGATGCCCATTCGCTGCATGATCCGGCGGTGGTGGCCGTCGATCACCATGGCTTTGCGCTCGAAAGTGCTCGCATTCATCACTCCGGCGGAGTTCTTGCGGGCCACGCCAGGAAGCTTCTCCAGCCACGCCATCGCCTCGTCGGTGGGCAGATTGGAAAGGTGGCGCAAATCAACAGCACCGCGTTCGGAGATAATGGCGTTGAGGCAGGCCTTGAGCCGCTTTGCCGCAACAGTCGGGAAGCTCTGCCGCTCGAGCCGCGCTTCAAGATCTGCCTCGCTCACCGCTGCCACCGCTTCCCAGCTGCCATATTCGGCGAGCAGCCCGTCAGTCGAAGCGTTGGAGGCTGCCGTCTTGGTCTGCGCGCCGATCACGCCGTGGACCAGCACCCACACCGGATCGCGGCGCTTTTCCGGCGGGCGGATGATGCGGCCAAAGCTCTCTATCATTGCCGACTGCAAGCGGCGCAGGATTTCGGTGCGCGGGTCAGGTCCGAGGTCGAATTGCACGCCTCAACCCCCATCCGGCCAAGCCCAAAAGGATGCATGGCAACCAGATCCAGCGCAGCTCGGAAAAGAGCGTCTCCAAGCCGCGCATCGAGAAAAAGCTTCTTCCGATCGGCGAAACCAAAACCGGCGTTTCGGGCGCGAAGATGCGGGTGTTGTCGAATGGCCAGAACAACGCCGCGCCCAACCCGCCATTGGTCAGCGTGTCGAGCAATCCGTGGCTCGCCATCGCCAATGTCAGGAAAGCGAAGGCGGTGAGGCTGCGCGCCTCCTTCCATACCAGCGCCAGAGCGGCAGCGCAGACCGCAGCGAAGGCAATCGAATGGCTTGCCCCGCGATGCCCCCATTCATCGGGATATTCGATTCCGAAACGGAAGCCGATCACATCAGCGTCAGGCAAAACCGCGAAGACTGCGCCGGCGATCGCAAGTTTCGCCGAAATGCGCCCGCGCCCGGCAGCAACGGCAATTGCCAGTGGCACAACCGCATGGGTGAATATCGTCGGCAACCCGTCTTGCCGCGACTAGCGGGTGAAGCTGAGGCTAAAACTCACCGGCACGACCGGCGTAATCGAGGGAAGGCCCGCAAGTTCCTGCAATTGCTCCAGACCATCGGTCAATTCGAAGCGCGAGGCCTCGACAATCACTGGCGCATTGGAAACCGCGAGCACGCGGTCAGCGCCCGCGCGAGTCACTGTGACTTCGGCTAAGAATGGCGCTTCGATCCCTTTGAGGCTCAGCGTTCCTTCGAGCGTGGTTTGAGCGCTCTCGCCAATTCCAAGCGCCTCGAAAGCCACCGGGTCGATCTGCGCAGTAACGGTCGCGCTGGGATTGTCTGCAACCACGAACAACACTTCGCGCATCCGCTCATCGCGGATATCCACGCCGGTTGAAACGCTGGCGAGGTCGATTTCGATACTGGCCGCGCCATCGGCCGACACCGAACCGCTCAAGCCTTCAAAAGAGTTCGCCTCTGCTATCTCGCCCGACTTGATCGTGACATAGGACAGTTCCGAAGCCTCGCCATCCAGCGTCCACGCTGTGCCTGTCAGCACGGGCGGCTCAGCCGGAGCTTGCGAACAGGCGGTGAGAGTGATGAAAGTGATGAGAATGGCGGTAAAGAATTTCGGCCTGCGCAAAGTCATTGCACTACTTCTTTACACAGCTGCTTGATCCCAATGCTCGGACAATGATCCCTCCAACTAAGCTGCCCGCGAGAGCGCAGAGAATTGGAATCGCCAATAGAGATGAAGGGATCGCGACGCTTGTGATAGCTCCAACTGCAGCCCCGCATATTGCAGCAACTTGCAGTCTATCTTGAAACGAAAGCGAGCGTATGCCAGCTTCACATACTATCGTCCGTTCCAGAAGTTCCGTTTGAGGAGGGACATGCCGTTCCAATATTCTTGGATGGTCGTCTGGGAGAAATGATTTCAATGGCATCCAGAACTCTCTTCTCACCCAATCGTTCGCACGTGCGTACGGGACTCAATTTGATTATTAGCTTTAAAGCCTAGCGCTACCGTTGCCAACAGCAAAACACCGATAATGACATAAACGGTTCCACCAGGCACCCCACCGTCGAGAATGAACACGACCATAAGGCAAGAATAAAATAATAGGGCGAAACCAATGATTATCAGACCAATCATGATCGCATCGAATCCTCGAGCAACAGAAGTATAGTCTCGAAAGGTGATTGCCAGCAATGTGTTCGCGTAAATCAGCAAAGTCCATGGGCTAACGTCTTGGAGCGTGCTCCAAGCGGTCACAAATCCATCTATAACAGTAAGATCTGTCGAAACTGTGCCCCATGCAGAGGCTGCCGCCAATGCTAGTATGCTAGGCAATCCAAGTGGAATCAAAACACTCCAAGTCAACCACTTCATTTCGTCCCCATTCAATATTTCGTCGGTGGTTTAATGATTGGTGCGCAGAATTCAAGTTCACTCCCACTCAATCGTCCCCGGCGGCTTTGACGTATAGTCATAGACCACGCGGTTGATGCCCTGCACTTCGTTGACGATGCGCGTGGAAACTTGCGTCAGGAAGCTCGCATCAAAGGGATAGACGTCCGCTGTCATTCCGTCGGTTGAGGTCACTGCGCGCAGGCCGCAGACGCTGTCATAGGTGCGCCCGTCGCCCATCACGCCGACGGTCTTGACCGGCAGCAGGACGGCGAAGGCCTGCCAGATCGCGTCGTACAGCCCGGCATTGCGGATCTCTTCGAGATATATCGCGTCGGCCTTGCGCAGGATGTCGCAGCGCTCCTTGGTGACTTCGCCCGGAATACGGATTGCCAGGCCGGGGCCGGGGAAGGGGTGGCGACCGACGAATGCCTCGGGCAGGCCAAGCTCGCGGCCCAACTCGCGCACTTCGTCCTTGAACAGTTCGCGCAGCGGCTCGACCAGCTCCATGTTCATGCGTTCAGGCAAGCCGCCGACATTGTGGTGGCTTTTGATCGTCACCGAAGGCCCGCCGGTGAAGGATACGCTTTCGATCACGTCTGGATAGAGCGTGCCTTGCGCAAGGAAGTCCGCGCCGCCGACCTTCTTGGCCTCGGCCTCGAACAGGTCGATGAACGCACCGCCGATAAACTTGCGCTTTTTCTCGGGGTCGGTGACGCCTGCGAGGCCGCCGAGGAACGTCTCTTCGGCATCCACCGCGATCAGCGGGATGTTGTAATGGTCGCGGAACAGAGAGACGACCTGCTCAGTCTCATTGAGGCGCATCAACCCGTGATCGACATAGACGCAGGTGAGCTGCTCGCCGATCGCCTCGTGGATTAGCACCGCCGCGACCGCGCTATCGACACCGCCGGATAGGCCGCAAATGACCTTGCCTGAGCCAACCTGCGCGCGAATTTCCTCAATCTTGGTTTTGCGGAACTCGGCCATGGTCCAGTCGCCAGTGAGCCCGCAAACATGGCGAACGAAATTGGCGAGCAGCTTTCCGCCATCGGGTGTGTGGACCACCTCTGGGTGGAACTGGGTGCCATAGAACTTGCGCTCTTCATCGGCGATCACCGCAAAGGGCGCGCCATCGGAGGTGGCGACGATCTCAAATCCGGGTGCGAATTTGGTGACCTTGTCGCCGTGGCTCATCCAGACCTGATGACGCTCACCCTCATTCCATAACCCGTCGAACAGAGCGCACTCTTTTGTGACGGTCAGATAGGCGCGGCCAAACTCGCCGCCTTCACCGGTTTCATGACCCGGACGGACTTCGCCGCCGAGCTGGTGGCTCATCACTTGTTGCCCGTAACAGATGCCAAGGATCGGCACGCCCGCATCAAAGAAGCTTTGAGGCGCGCGCGGGCTGCCTTCTTCCGGAACACCTGCGGGCGATCCGGAAAGGATAATGCCCTTGGGATTGAGGCGTTTGAACGCTTCCTCGGCCATAGTGAACGGCGCGATTTCGGAATAGACACCCGCCTCGCGCACGCGGCGCGCGATCAGCTGGGTGACCTGACTGCCAAAATCGACGATGAGGATCGAATCCGGGATATGCTCTGCTTCCATGCGCGCTCCGTTACGTCAGCGGGGCGAGGGCTGGCAAGCGGGTTGGCGCGGCTAAAGGCTGGTTTGCCCCCCGAACATGTGGCAAGTTGCAAAATACGCAACTTGCTTGCGGGTTTTGTCATTTGAGTTTGACGCAACCGAACATCATATGGCTCTTAACGACGCGCGATAAGGCATCTCTCTCCAAAGCTAGCGCGGCGTATTTGGCAGGGACCATCTCTCCCCTGAGATTACCTGCCAGTCTGCTTGCCGACGGCATGCGGCCATAGATTGGGAGCCAGTTGCGCCACGGTCACTTCCAGAACCGGCGCGGCAATCAAGGCCCTTAATCGGAGCGTCCCCCGCGCTCAGGCTCGCAAATTGCCGTCTGCTGGAAACAACCGGCCCGCGTCTTCCCCCGGCGCCCGCAATGGTTACTCCAGCCCCCGGACGGCCTGCCCGTCGGCAAGACAGCGAGCGAGACGCGGCCACCCCTTTCTCTCCCCCGAATGGTGGCCGCGTCTCCACCCTCACCTCAATATCGTCAGCGTGCCAGCCGCTCGGCGATTTCGCGCAATTCGGTCTTGAGCAGCTTGCCGATATGGCTGCGCGGCATTTCGTCTATCGCGTAGAGGGCTGAGAGGCGCTGTGTCTTGCCGAGGCGCGCATTGACAGCTGCCAACACTTCTTGCGGATCGCGCGCGCCTACTGCCAGCACAATAAAGCCAGCCGGCGTCTCGCCCCATTGCTTCGAAGCAATGCCAACCACGGCGGCTTCGAGCACGTCCTCTTCTCGATCGAGTTCAGCTTCGAGATCGCTGGGATAGATGTTGAATCCGCCCGAGATAATCATGTCCTTCGCGCGGCCGACAAGCTCGACAAAGCCGTCTTCATCGACCCGGCCGATATCGCCCATGCGCTGCCAGTTGATGCCTGTCTCGGGGTCTTTCCAGTATCCCTCGCGCGTCTTGCCCGGCTGGTTCTGGTAGCCACTCATCATGGTCTGTGAGAGACCGATCAGATTGCCCGCCTCGCCAGGCGCGACCGGATTGTCGTCATCATCAAGCACCTTCATCTCGCTGCCCGGAGAGGGCCGCCCTACAGTGTGGAGCTTGTCGGGAAATTTATGCGCTTCGAGCAAGCAGACAACCCCGCCTTCGGTCATCGAATAGATCTCGATCAACCCGCCGGGCATGCGGCCAAGCACTTCGCGCTTGAGCTCGGCTGAGAAGGGGGCCGAGGTGCAATATTTTAGCGCCAATGCGGAAAGGTCGTAATCATCGAAGCCGGGATGATCCATCAGCCGCTGATATTGAACCGGCACCAGCATGGTGACGTTGGTGCGGTCGCGCGAAGCATGGCCGAGCCATCGCGCACAGTCGAACTTGCCCATGATGCGCACCGTGCCACCCGCCAATAGGGGCGGTAGAAAGGCAACCATGGTTGTGTTGGAATAGAGCGGTGTGGATGCAAGCGAGCGCACCTCCAAACCGCTGCCAAGATAAGACAGTGCCGTGGCGCCAAACTGACGCCAACGCATCTGGTGAGAATGCACGATACCTTTAGGGATGCCGGTCGTACCGGAGGAGTAGATGATATTGAACGGATCGCCGGGCGCAGGATCGATGGCGGGCGCATGCGTGCCAGCAGGTGCCATCCAGCCGCCCAGGTCTTCAAGGGGCACCCGGATCAGATCGGCCATGAATTGCGGCCCCAACTCGGCCGCCTTCCCCGCATCGATAAACAAGTGCCGTGCACCCGAATCCGCCGCCATCCCGGCAAGCTGTTCAGGCGAGGCGCTGGTGGTCAGCGGTGCCGCCACACCGCCAGCGCGCACTGCTGCCAGGAACACCAGCGCATAATTGATCGAACTGGTGCCAATGATCGCGACCGGTTGGCCGCGCTCCAGCCCTGTTTCGATCAGCCGCGCGGCGAGCCGCTCGATCTGATCGTGCATGGCCGCCCAGCTGAGCTCGCCCGCATCATCGCGTAGAGCAGGTTGATCGGGTTGGTGCTCTGCCCATTTGGCCAGAACTCCGGCGAAAGAGCCGTATTCGGCACTCAACATCTCTTGCATTGGCAGCTTCGCGCTCCTCATCCGATTGCCCTTGCGCGCCGCTTAGCCCAGCGCCTGCAGCTCAACCATAGGCAGAAAGGGCAGCGCCGAAGCTTTCGCGATCAGGCGTCACCGGCTTCGTAATAGGCCTCTTCCTCGGCGCGCTGCTTGTCCAGATAGCGTTTGCGCAGGAAGCCATAGCCTCCGAGCAGTGCAGCAAGAATAAGGCCAAAGATCACAAAGATGCTCGCATTCCCGCTCGGTTTGAGATCCACCTCGCGCCCGTTCACAAACGGTTTGATCGTGTAAAAACCGTCTGCGAGCGCGACACTGTTTTCCAAAGCCTCGCGGGCATCGGAGTTAAAGCTGCTTTCGAGTACCCCGTTGAGCACCAGTACCGGACCTGATGCGCCGTCTTCGAGATAAAACTGGCCCAACTCGTCATCGCTCACCCTTCCGTCAATCTCCAGGATTGCAGTGGCGGGCGCGGAAAAATCCGCGGCGTCGGCGGGATAGAGCGGCGCAAAAAGCTTGCGCCCGCGTTCCCGGCCGCGACGGGTCTTGACCAGCTCGATCATATTGAGCGGATCAACCTGCGCTCGCACGGTCACTTCGTTAAAGTCATTGCCGGTTTCAGCAGAGGTGATCTCGGCCAATTCGATCATTGCCGGCGCATCGTGCGAAAGCGCCGCAGTGCGCTCAGCATCGCGGCCATTTTCATAAACATACATGACAATGCCGAGCGCAAGCAGGGCTGGAGCGAGCACAAAATAGACGATCGGCGGAAGCCGGAAAATTCGAAAAAGCATATGAGACCCCTGTTGAATTCAGCGGCTAAATTGCGCGAGAGCAAAGGTCAGTCAACCGCCGAAATATCGATGCAGGTCTATCTGCGAACAGATCCCAATAGGCAGAGCGCTGCCGAATTCTTTACTCTTGCCAGCCAAGGTGCTGGCATGAAGGTGCGATGCCGCAATGGCGATCAGCCGGACAGGAGCAAGCGATAATGCGATCCAAAGCGAAATTGAGCTGCCTGGCATTGGCTGCCGGGGCTTCGATTGCTTCCATGGCGCAGCCCGTTCTGGCGCAGGATATCCCGCCGCCGGCAGATGGGAACGGCGACGAAGTGCGTATCATCACCCCCGATATGGTGGACCGCGACCAATCGCAAATCTTGCGCCGCCCGCCCACGCAATCCGCGCCTGATAGCCAAGCCGGCGAAGAGAGCCCCAGTGCAGCGCCTTCAGCAACCTCTGGCGAAACGGGATTTCCCTCGATCCTCGCAATCTTCGCCCATCCCGATGACGAGATTACGGTCGCCCCGGTCCTTGCGCGCGCAGCTCGCACAGGCGGCGAGGTGACAATTGTCTTCGCCACAAGCGGCGATGCCGGACCGGGCGTGACGGCGCTGGAACCCGGCGCGGAGTTGGCCGGTTTGCGCGAGGATGAAGCAGGGTGCTCGGCATTCGCTTTGGGGCTCAGCGAGCCGATCTTTTGGCGATTGGGCGATGGATCGTTGGCGACGATGGCGCGCGCTCCAGACAGCGCCGCCAACGACATGGCTGAACGGATCGGCAATCTGATCGCGATCGAACAGCCCGACATCGTAATGACCTGGGGTCCTGACGGCGGATACGGCCATGCCGATCACCGCATGGTGAGCAATATTGTCACACAGGTCGTCCAGGCGATGGGCGAGGGCCGGCCCGACCTGCTCTATCCCGTTCTGCCCGCAAGTTCCGAGGGTGAGCAGAAGCAGATTCCCGGCTTCGAAGGCTGGGCGCGCATTGATCCTTCGCTGGCGACCGACCGGCTCCGTTACGAGCTGCTAGACCTTGAATCGACGCGGATCGCGGTGGACTGTTACCAAAGCCAGTTTGACCCCAGCGCGCGCGCCTATCTGCCCGAAATGCTTCACCGCGAAATCTGGCAGGGCTCGGTCTATTTCCGCCTCGTTTTTCCAAAGGCAGAGCGGCCACCCGAAGTTCAAAATTGACGCTCAATTTGAGGCGGTGGAAAAGCCGCACTGGATCGGTGTGAAAGCTTGGGTTTCCCGCCTTGCGTGCCTATATAATGCGCATGGAAAATAACACCCCCGAGACCAGCAACGAAACCGGCAGCACAGCAGGTAATACGCCTCCTGAAAAAGTGCGTCAGATGGCCGAATATGGCGCCGATTCGATCAAGGTTCTCAAAGGCCTCGACGCGGTTCGCAAACGGCCCGGCATGTATATCGGCGACACCGATGACGGCTCCGGCCTGCACCACATGGTTTTCGAAGTCTCGGACAATGCAATTGACGAGGCGTTGGCCGGTCATTGCGATCTTGTCCTAATCGAACTCAACCCCGATGGCTCAGTCTCAGTCGAAGACAATGGCCGCGGCATTCCTGTGGGCATGCACAAGGAAGAAGGCGTCTCCGCAGCGGAAGTCATCATGACCCAGCTGCATGCGGGCGGTAAGTTCGAAAACACATCCGACGACAATGCCTATAAGGTTTCGGGCGGCCTGCACGGTGTGGGTGTGTCGGTTGTGAATGCGCTTTCCGAATGGCTTGAACTCACCATCTGGCGGGACGGAAAAGAGCACTGGATGCGCTTTGAACACGGCGATGCGGTCGGCAGCCTTGAGATCAGGGCCGACGCGCCCAAGGTCGAGCAGAACCCCGATGACAACGGCTTCAAGAAAGGCACGCGCGTGACCTTCCAGGCCTCGCATGACACCTTCAAAAACATCACCGAATTCGATTTCGACAAGCTGGAACATCGCTATCGCGAGCTCGCCTTCCTCAATTCCGGCGTGCGCATCCTGCTGCGTGACAAACGTCACGAAGATCTGGCCGAGCATGACCTTTATTACGAAGGCGGCATTTCGGCCTTCGTCAAATATCTCGACCGCAACAAGGATGCACTGATCGCGGACCCCATCTCGGTTTCGGCTGAGAAGGACGGGATCGGGATCGACGTGGCGCTTGAGTGGAACGATTCCTATTACGAAAACGTCCTGTGCTTCACCAACAACATCCCGCAGCGCGACGGCGGCACGCATCTGGCGGCATTCCGCGCCGCCCTGACCAGCACGCTCAACAATTATGCCGAACGCTCAGGCCTGCTCGGCAAGGTCAAGGTCTCGCTGTCGGGCGAGGATATGCGCGAAGGCCTGACCGCGATTGTCAGCGTCAAACTGCCCGATCCCAAATTCTCCTCGCAGACCAAGGACAAGCTCGTCTCGTCCGAAGTCCGCCAGCCACTTCAGTCGCTGATGGGCGAGAAGATGAATGAATGGCTTGAGGAAAATCCGGCCGACGCCAAGCTGATCGTGCAGAAGATCATCGACGCCGCCGCCGCTCGCGAGGCCGCCAAACGCGCCCGCGAAATGAGCCGCAAGGGCGCCATGAGCGTTGCCTCACTGCCGGGCAAGCTGTCCGATTGCCGTGAGCGTGATGCCTCCAAGGCCGAGATTTTCCTGGTCGAGGGCGATTCCGCAGGCGGCTCAGCCAAAGGCGGGCGCGACAGCCAGTATCAGGCGATCCTTCCGCTCAAGGGCAAGATCCTCAATGTCGAGCGTGCGCGATTTGACCGGATTATCTCCTCCAAGGAAGTCGGCACACTGATTCAGGCGATGGGCACCGGCATTCGCGATGAATTCGACATCGAAAAACTGCGCTATCACAAGATCGTGATCATGACCGACGCTGACGTCGACGGCGCGCATATCCGCACTTTGCTGCTCACTTTCTTCCACCGCCAGATGCCCGAGATCGTCAAGGCAGGGCACCTCTTCATCGCCCAGCCGCCTTTGTTCAAAGTCGCCAAGGGCAAGAGCGAAGTCTATGTGAAGGACCAGGCCGCACTAGACCGCTATCTGGTCGATGCGGGCCTGCAGGGCCGGGTGCTGGAAACCGCAGGCGGTGCTCGCTCGGGAGACGATTTGCGCGCGCTGGTCGACAATGCCTTGCGCTTCAAGAACATGATCGCGTTCGTCCCGCGCCGCTATGACAGCGGGATAATCGAACAGATGGCACTGTCCGGCGCGCTTGATCCGGCGCTCAGCGACAGCGCGCGGCTCGCGGCACTTGAAGCGACCGCCGCAAGGCTTCAGGCAGGCGATGCCGATGCGACATGGTCAGCAGTGATGCGGGAAAGCGGCGCGGTTCAATTCTCGCGGGTTTGGCGCGGTGTCACCGACGTTCACGAGATCGAGGGACGCTTCCTCACCAGCACCGAGGCGCAAAAACTTCACTCGATCGCGGGGCCGGAGGCGAGTGCCTATGAAGGCGCAGTCCGTCTGGTCAAGGCGGCCGATGTGGCCGAAGACGAACCGGAAACGGGCGAGGAAGGCGAAGAGGTACAGGGCGCCCTTTCGGATGACACCATCTCCCGGCCGAGCCAGCTTTTGGCCGCCGTACTCGCCGCCGGTCGCAAAGGCCTCTCGATCAGCCGCTACAAAGGTTTGGGCGAGATGAACCCGGAACAGCTGTGGGAGACCACGCTCGATCCCGACAATCGCGTGCTTTTGCAAGTGAAAGTCGAAGATGCCGACGTCACCGACGAGATTTTCACCCGTCTGATGGGCGATGTGGTCGAGCCTCGGCGTGAGTTCATTCAGGACAATGCTCTGAACGTCGCCAATCTCGACGTATGATACCTTTGCCTGTTTGGGCTTGATGTTTGCGACCTAAAGCCCGACATCTTGGGGCATGTCAGAGCAAGAACCCAACGACACAACTGCCCTTGAACATTGGAGCTTTTTGCTTCTGCTCGCGGGCGTATCGTTCCTTCTGATCTGGGTGGCATGGCCGTTTGCCGGGCCACTCTTGTGGTCGGCGCTGGCGGCGATCATGTTCCAGCCGCTTTACAAATGGTCACTCAGGAAAGCGCGTGGTCGGCGCAATCTGGCTGCCCTGCTTACGCTGCTCATCATTTTCGTTGCAGTTCTCCTTCCAGCTCTGTGGATCGGATCGATGGTGGTCAATGAAACCGTTGGTCTGGTGAACTCGCTACGTTCCGACCCGCCCGATTTGCGGCTTTGGTTCGATTCGGCTTTCAGCATGCTGCCAACGTCATTCCAGCAACTGATCGAGGATAATGGCTGGACCGACGTATCTGTCCTTCAGCAACAATTGCAGGGCCTGCTTGGCGAAAGCGCTGGCCTGATCGCGACACAGGCGGTGTCTATCGGCAGCGGCGCGCTCGGCTTTATCCTGAGCTTTGCCATCGGCCTTTACGTGCTGTTCTTCCTGCTGCGCGACGGCGCGCGCATTGGCGAGACAATCCTCCACTCCGCACCGATCGAGCGCGAGATTGCCGACCGCCTCGCCGAGCGGTTCCTCGGCATTGTTCGTGCGGTTATCAAGGGTTCTGGCGTAGTCGGACTTGTGCAGGGAACGCTGGGTGCAATCACCATGATGATTGCTGGTGTTCCGTCGGCATTGCTGCTCGGCGTGCTGATGGCGATCCTCGCGCTGATCCCTGCCGTAGGCACAGCACTGGTTTGGGCGCCAGTTGGCATCTGGCTGCTGATCGCGGGCGAGATCTGGCAGGGTGTTTTCGTGCTCGGTTCGGGCTTCATCATTATTTCTTCAGCTGACAATGTGCTGCGTCCGATCCTTGTGGGCCGCGATACGGGCATTCCCGACTGGATCATTCTGGTAACGACACTGGGCGGTCTTTCGATTGCCGGTTTTGCGGGCATCGTTCTGGGACCGCTTGTCGCCGGACTGTTCCTTGCAAGCTGGTCGATCCTTCAAGAACACCGCGCGGAGGACGAAGAAGCAGCCGCCAAATATCGCATGCGCGTTGGCCCAGACGGCAAAACCATCCCCCAGCAAAGTGAGAGCGAATAGTCCATGCGCTCGATAGTCGTACCCGGCAGTCAGGCGGAACAGGTCGGCCGCTTGCTGATTGCTGTGTTCGTCGTGATCGCACTGCCCGCATTGCCGCTGGGCAATTACATTTCCTATCCGTTTGTGATTCTCACCACATGGTTCCACGAAATGGGCCATGGTCTAGCCGCATTGGCGACCGGACAACCATTTGACCAATTGCAGATCTTTTCCGATGGATCAGGCGTGGCGAGGAGCGCGGTCGCAAGCGACGCCTCGGCCTTTACACGCGCTGCCATTGCCGCTGGTGGGCCGCTCGGTCCGGTACTCGTGGGAGCGGCGCTAATCCTGGCCAGCGCGCGCGAGCGGTTTTGGCGTCCTGCTCTATGGATCACTGCAGGAGCGATCATCGCTTCGGTAGGGGTTTATGTGCGCTCTCCGGTTGGACTTGTAGTCCTGCCGTTTGTCGCTGGATTTTTGGGGCTGGTTGCATGGAAAGCGCCGGCGGGCGCGGCGCGTTTCCTATTGCAGTTTCTGGGGATGCTGGGAGCGCTCAGCATGCTGCGCGACTTCGATTATCTCTTCACTGAAGAGGCGGTTATTGCGGGCGAAAGAATGCTCTCCGACACCGGTCAGATCGAGGCGTCACTGCTGTTGCCGCACTGGTTCTGGGCAACGGCGATTCTGGCGCTTTCGGCGGTCATTGTGGGTGCGAGCCTCAAATATGCGCTCGCCGAACGACCCAATCTGCCGCGCGGGCCCAAGCCGCCTGCCAATGTGCTCCAGTTCAAGCGGACAACCGACAGCCGCGACCGTTAGGCCAGTTTACTGCGCGATCCGAATTGCGTTCACACCGCTCGCTTCGCTGCCTGCTTCACCCGAGAGCCCGATAAAGATCGTATCGACAATCCGAGCCAGCTTCTCTTCGGTCAATTTGTCGCCGAGATAAATCAGCGAATCCGGGATAGTGTAATTCGACACCATCTGATTGATCAGCGAAAGCGCCTCGTCGATCTCCAGCCCGGCGAAGTAGCCATCGGCCTGCGCCTGCACGATGATCTCGCACAGATAGTGATCGGCGAGATCGACAAAGCTGCGGACCCGCTCGAAATTGGCAGCACCCATTTCGCAGATGAGCGTGAAATATTCAGGGTCTTCACGAAACCGCTCGCGCGAGATCACAAAGCGGCGCCGAAAGAACTCATACATCATGCGATTGGGCGGGAGGTCGGCATCCAGCACCTCCTCCATCACCTGGATATTCGGCGTGAGCCAAATCTCGGCGACCGCATCAAACAGATCGTCAAAATCCTCGAACAGCTGCTCGAACCGGCTGCGCGAAAGCCCGCTTTCAGCCAGCGCAGTCGCATGGGTAATCTCGGTGCCGCGCTGTTTGACAAGGTCAAGCACCAGCTGCGCAATCCGGCGCCGTTCCGTAGACCGTGTTTCCTCGCTCAAGACCATGCTCTGCGCGTCCTCCTGATTGCCCCGCTAGATAGGGTCGGTCAGGCGCGGCTTAAAGACATATCTTGGCAAAATTTCGCGACACGTGTTCGACCTGGCGCAACTACCGTTCGGTCAGACGTCGTTGCGCCCCTCGATGATAGCACGCGCCTGCGCTTCGAGCACTTTGAAGCGGTCGTAATCGGGGATCTTGGACAGAAACCATTCGGCGAGCTTAAGCAGGTCCTCGCCGTAATTCCCGCTCGGGATGAGCGGCTCACCAAAACTGATCACCATGCGATCATTGTCAGCGCATGCCGGAACAATCGGAACACCAGCCGCCTGCGCAATGTTGTAGAAGCCCGATTTCCACTTGCCATCGGAACTGCGCGTCCCCTCGGTCGCGATCACCAGTGCAAGCTCGTTGCGCGCTTCGAACTCGACTTGCATCTGCTCGACAACATTGGTGCGCTTTGTCCGGTCGACGGAGATCCCGCCCATATCGAGCATGAAGTTCTTCATGATCCCCTGAAACAGCGTGTGCTTACCCATGAAGTTAGGCTGGACCTTTTCCGCATGCGTCGCGCCTGCGAAAAACACAAAGTCCCAGTTCGAGGTATGCGGCGCGCCCGCGATCACATATTTTCGGAGATTGCTCGGCAGGGAACCTTCGATCTTCCAACCCTTCCACTTGTAGAGGAACAGGATGATCCGGTTCACGATGCGCGACAGCAAAGTGACATTGCGGGTTTCGTTGTGTTGCAAAGGCGGTTCTCTCTCCGGTGCGCGACCCTCTTTCACGCAGACCTAGCAGTTACGTTACGGAATGCGAGGGGGATTTGTCGATGGACTCAAATCCAGATTTGATTCCATGTGACGAAGGAAGGATCGGCATTTCCCTTTTGATATTCTTGAAACGCTTCGATCACTTCTTCCGAAGAGAAATAGTAGATTGAGGTGGTTTTCGCCCAGAATGCCCACCACGGTGGTTTCGTAATCATTCGCGCGCGTCCGTCGTTCGGAACGGCCTCATAGTGGTGGGCCGCATCCCCTTCACGTTTTTCCAACAGGAATCCGTGCTGGGTAAGCATCGTTTGAATGTAAATCTCTTCAGCCCTTGAGAGGACCGCAGGTTCGTCAAATCGGAGGTCCGCGATGGTGTTGTGAATCTGTTCGGGCGTCGGATCGGCAATCGTCTCCCGCTCAGTCCAAATCTCCATGGCAAACTCCCATCACATCCTGAACAAACCAAACGCGGGCCACCCCGCTAGATGGAAACGCGCCGCCATCTCGCGCATCTCACTCCGCCGCCGGCGTCGGACTTGCCGGATCGACGGGGCAGCCAAAATTTTCGACCATCATTGGCAGAGGAGTCATAAATGCCTGTTCCTCCCACACCGTGCTTTCGGCCTGTAAATATTCGGATACCTCATCGGCAAAGGTCATTTGAGCCTCGCTAAGATACTCACCGCCAGTCAGAAGATATTGCGTGTTGCAGGTTACGCCTTGCTCGGTCAGCGCTTGCAGCCCGTCCAAACTTAGCCCGGCGAAATTGCCCGCCGCTTCGAACTCGGCATCGTCCGGCTCGAACGGCCAGAACAGCAAGCCTTTGATAGCTCCGCCCCTGCGGGTGCGGGTGCCCATCAAGCTTTCAAAAGTGCGCGCTTTGTCATAGGCGGCCGCATGCTGGAGCAGGCCCTCCTTGGTTTCGATCGGCTGATCGATGGTGACATCATTGTAGAAAAACAGCCCGGCATAGATCAGCCCAAGAACACCCAGAATGGCAGGTCCGCCATATCGCTTGACCGCGCGCAATGCAGGGCTCTTCCCCGATTCTTCTTGCAGCTTTTCGATCAGGTCTTCGGCGACAAACTCGCAAACTGAAGCGAGATCCGGTTCCTCCTCAGCAATCGAATTCAGATCACCGCGAATACGTTCATAGACCAGATCCATGTCCGGCTTGTCAGCCAGGATATCATACGCAGCTTTGTTCCGAAGCGCGGCATAACTGGCCTGCACCTGCTGGAATTCCTTTTGGCCAGCAGTGTCCAGATAGCCATCATACTGACCCAGCGCGGCCGCCGTGTCGATCAACATGTCGTAATTGCGATCAAATGCCATACAAATTCCCCCTGAGTGCTTCTCGCGATTTCCAAGGCGCAAGTGGCTGAATTGCAGGCCGGATGCGCAATTTTTCTGTTCTACATCCTGAACACACCAAACGCGGGCCGCTCCGCAATCGGAGCTTCGAGCGTGGCGGCAAAGGCCAGCCCCAGCACGTCGCGGGTCTGCGCCGGGTCGATTACCCCGTCGTCCCATAGCCGGGCGGTGGCGTAGTATGGGTTGCCCTCGTCCTCGTATTTCTGGCGGATCGGGGCTTTGAAGGCCTCGGCCTCTTCCTCACTCCAACTGTCAGCATCGCGGTGGACAGTCGCTAGGACCGATGCGGCCTGCTCTCCGCCCATCACCGAGATGCGCGCATTGGGCCAGGTGAAGAGGAAGCGCGGGGAGTATGCCCGGCCTGCCATGCCGTAATTGCCCGCGCCAAAGCTGCCGCCAATCACCACTGTGATCTTGGGCACGGTCGCGGTTGCCACGGCAGTCACAAGCTTCGCGCCATGCTTGGCGATGCCCTCTGCCTCATATTTCCCGCCCACCATAAAGCCCGAGATGTTCTGCAGGAACAACAGAGGAATGCGGCGCTGGCAGGCAAGCTCGATGAAATGCGCACCCTTCTGCGCACTTTCGGAAAACAGCACGCCGTTATTCGCGAGAATCGCGACCGGCATGCCCCAGATATGCGCAAAGCCGCAGACGAGGGTGGAGCCGTAATGCGCTTTGAACTCGTGGAACTCGCTGCCATCGACCAGCCGCGCAATCACCTCTTTGACGTCATAGGGCGCGCGCACATCCTCGGGGATGATCGAATAGAGATCATCGGCGTCGAACTTCGGAGGGCGCGGGTCTTTCAGGCTGATATCCTTCGCCGCCGCCGTGTTCTCGCCCAACTGGCTGACGATGTCGCGCACGATGGTAAGAGCGTGCTCGTCATTCTCGGCGAGGTGATCAACCACGCCCGACTTCTTGGCGTGAAGGTCGCCGCCGCCAAGGTCCTCGGCGGTGATTTCCTCACCCGTCGCGGCCTTTACCAGCGGCGGTCCGGCGAGGAAGATCGTGCCTTGATTGCGCACAATCACCGTCTCGTCGGACATAGCAGGCACATAAGCACCGCCAGCGGTGCAGCTACCCATCACACATGCGATCTGCGGAATACCGAGTGCGGACATGTTCGCCTGATTGAAGAAGATGCGGCCAAAGTGGTCGCGGTCGGGGAAGACCTCTGCCTGATGCGGCAAATTCGCCCCGCCGCTATCGACGAGGTAAATGCACGGCAGCCGGTTCTCCTGCGCGATTTCCTGCGCGCGCAGATGCTTCTTGACCGTCATCGGATAGTAGGTGCCGCCTTTGACGGTGGCGTCGTTGCACACGATCATAACCTGCCGGCCCGACACCCGCCCGATCCCGCAGATCAGCGAAGCGCCATTGATGTCGCCCTCATACATGCCGTTCGCGGCAAGCTGGCCCACTTCGAGGAACGGCGAGCCGGGGTCGAGCAGACGCTCCACCCGCTCACGCGGCAGCAGCTTTCCGCGCGAAACATGCCGCTCGCGTGACTTCTCGCTGCCGCCGAGTGCCGCAGTTGCGACTGTCGAGCGAAGGTCGGCTGCGAGCGCCTTGTTGTGATCGAACCGCGCTTTGGCCTCCGGGGCCTCGCGGTCGAGTTTTGTGGTGAGAACAGGTGCGGTCATAGCTCGCCTTCAAATCCCTTCACAATTATCGCCTCGCCGGTGCTCCCAGCTTCGCGGTATTTGCTGATTTCCTGATATTCCGGCGAAGTCATCCATGCGAAAAGCTGCGGCTTGCTCGGGAACTCCATCAAGACGGAACGGGTGGCCGTCCACTCCCCGCCGAGCACCTGAGGCTCTTCATCTACGCTGAGCATGGTGCCGTCGAACTTCTCGAAGACTTCCATGAAGCGCTCTTCATATTTGTCATACTGGGCGCGGTCGTGGATCGTCATGCGCGAGATCATATATACAGGCACTAAAACGCTTCTCCTGCCAAAATCAAAATACCGATCAGCGATAGCAGATACCCGCCCGGATGTTTGGCCGCCATCATGATCAGATTGGTAAGTCCAAGCACCAACCACAAAGCCCCGGTCGCCCAGACAAGCGCTGCAGGCGTGCCCGGCAAGACGACAATTAACGCGGAAAGCAAGAAGAACCCGCTGGAAGAATGCCAGCCAAACCGGGTTATGCCTTGCGTCATGGGGTCTTTGATGAAGGGATCATCGACAGCGAGCGTGGGCGCAATCAGTTTCTTCTCACCCATCAATGAGTGAAAGATTGTTGCGAAGACAATCAGGCCTGCAGCGATAATGTGGAGCCAGCTCACCCAGCAGCCCCGATCAGCTCGCGGCCGATCAGCATCCGGCGGATCTCGTTTGTGCCCGCCCCGATATCGAGCAGTTTTGCATCGCGCAAATAACGCTCAACCGGCCAGTCGAGCGTGTAGCCTGCACCGCCCAGCGCCTGCACGCTTTCGGCGGCGACGCGGAAGGCGTTCTCCGACGACAGCAGGATCGTGCCTGCCGCATCGAACCGTGTCGTCTGGTCGGCATCGCACGCCTTGGCCACCGCGTAGGTGTAGGCGCGCGCTGATTGCAGCGCGACATACATGTCCGCGACCTTGCCCTGCATAAGCTGGAAACTGCCGATGGGTTTGCCGAATTGCTTGCGGTCGCGAAGGTAGGGGATGACGGTGTCGAGGCAGGCCTGCATGATCCCGAGCTGGATGCCTGAAAGCACAACGCGCTCGTAATCCAGCCCGCTCATCAGCACGCCGACTCCGCCGTTCAGCGGGCCCATCACGCGCTCTTCGGGAATGTGGCAATCGTCGAAGACCAGCTCGGCAGTGGGGGAGCCCTTCATGCCGACTTTTTCGATCTTCTGGCCGATGGAAAAGCCTTCATCGCCTTTCTCGATCAGGAAGGCGGTGATCCCACGCGATCCGGCCTGTCCGTCGGTCTTGGCATAGACCACCAGAGTGTCGGCCTCGGTCGCGTTGGTGATCCAGAACTTGGTGCCGTTGAGGACATAGCCGCCCCCTTGCTCATCGGACACTGCCTCGGCTTTGAGCTTCATAGAAACCACGTCTGAACCCGCGCCCGCCTCGCTCATGGCAAGGCTGCCGACATGCTCGCCCGAAATCAGACCGGGCAGATATTTGGCGCGCTGCTCGTCATTGCCCCATCGGCGGATCTGGTTGACGCAAAGGTTGGAATGCGCGCCGTAAGAGAGGCCCAGCGAAGCGCTCGCGCGGCTGACTTCCTCGACAGCGATGACATGTTCCAGATAGCCAAGCCCCAGCCCGCCATCTTCCTCGGAAACTGTAATGCCATGAAGGCCCAACTCGCCCATTTGCGCCCAGAGTTCAGCGCGCGGAAAATAGTCTTCGCGGTCAATCCGGTCGGCGATAGGCATGATCTGCTCATCGGCAAACCGGCCAACACTTTCGCGGATCATTTCGGCGGATTCGCCCAGTTGGAAATCGAATTGAGGGGTTGCTCGCATGATAGTCTTTCGTTGTCTTTCACCGGCCTGCCTGCACCGGATATCATTCCGGGCAGCAAGCGATAAGGGATTGCTTTGTGCGCCTTAGCAACCCGTTCACTTCCCGCCAACGCCAGACACCAAGCTAAAGCTTGGACTAGGGCCCACGACCATTGGATTGCTTTTGCAGCGGGGTCAATTTGACCTCGATCCGGGATTCTGTATGGCTTCGGCCATTCCTGTTAGACGACAGGCAAGGAGTCGCACCCTGAACGCTAACCAGCCCGATCTCTGGCCCAATGGTCAATCGCCTGCGCAGCAATATTGTGCCGAGGATCAGCGCCTTGCCGTAATGGCCAGTTATGGGCTCAATCAGTTGCAGGGCGATGCAGAGCTGATGGAGATTGCCCGCTTCGCCGCACAATTGTGTAAGACGCCGGTTGCGATGGTCAATCTGATCGAGGAACATGACCAGCTCCTCCTGGCGGATTTTGGCGCACCCAGTGGCCCCTCAGTTGTCCGCTCCGACAATTTGTGCGCTTATTCGATGTACAAATCCGGCTTTGTCGAGTTTCGGGACACGACCGCGCACCCGGATGTAGCCGGTTTTGCCGCCGTAACAGCGCCGCCCAAGGTTCGTTTTTACGCCGCCTGGCCCCTGGTTTCGGCAGAAGGCGCTCCGCTGGGCGCATTGTGCGTTTCAGACACAGTCTCGCGGGCAGATGGTCTGTCCGATTTCGAGCGCGAGGGCCTCGGAGTGCTGGCCAATGCGGTCATGCGGCGCATTGGCGGCCATCGTGATCAGGTGCAAGCGGCGAAAGAGCGCGAACTGAGCGAAGAAAGGTTTCGCATCTTCGCAAACAGCATTCCCGATATCGCCTGGTCAACCAACGGCCACGGCGAATTCAGCTTCTTTAACCGGCGCTGGTTTGAATTTCTAGGGATTGACGCGATGCCGGAGGGTGGGTGGCAGATGCTTTTCCACCCCGATGAACGTGATGCGGTGATGAAAGAATGGGAACAGGCAATCTGCGAAGGGAGCGCATTCGGGCGGGAGTTTCGCATCCGTCACGCCAGCGGCGAATATCGCTGGGTGATTTGCCGCGCGGTTCCGGTCTATGACGCTGATGGCACCGTCGAGAATTGGTACGGCACGATAACCGACATCCACGAGCGCTATCAAATCTCGGAAGAGCGCGAATGGCTTGCCAATGAACTGACGCACCGGATCAAGAACATCTTTGCAGTCATTACCGGACTGATTGGCCTTCAGTCTCGTGGCGATGCATCGCTTGGCGCGTTTGCCAAATCGCTCAGCGAGAATATCCGCGCGCTTTCCCGGGCGCAGGAATTTGCCCTGCAGATCGAGCCGAGCGACGAGGATCGGCTCAAGAATTTGCTACATATTCTCATGGCACCTTACGGGGTTCCGGGACATGACACGGTCAGGATCACTGGCGAGGAAATCGCGATTGGGGCGCGTTCGGCCACACCAATTGCTTTGGTGATCCACGAACTTGCAACCAATGCCGCAAAGTACGGGGCGCTGAGCGCAGCCGGCGGCAGTGTCGCGATCGAGGTCGCATCCGAAAATGAGAATGTGCGGATTTCCTGGCACGAGAGCGGCGGCCCAGACGCCTCGGGCCCGGGCGAGCAAGGCTTTGGCTCACGGCTGGTCAAAATGTCGATCGGGAATCAGCTGGGTGGTTCTTTCGAAACGAACTGGAATGCCGAAGGACTTGCGATGAAGATTGTCATTCCGGCTGAACAACTGGCGCGATAGGCCGTGATCTTCTAGGCTGGCGCTGCACGGGCAAATCGGGACCAATCTGATCTCCTCAACATCCGAACACGACACCGCCAAAACTCCGGTTCTGGCATTCGAAAGCATAGAACGGCGATATGGCGACGTGGTCGCGGTCGCCGGTGTGGACTGCACTATCGACGCAGGCAGCTTTGTCGCGCTGGTTGGATCGTCGGGTTCGGGCAAATCGACCTTGCTCAAAATGGTCAACACGCTCGTGACACCCAGCATGGGGCGCGTGCTGTTTGGCGGCGAGGATGTGACCGGGCTGAAGCAGTCGCAGCTTCGCCGCAGGGTCGGATATGTGTTTCAAGGGATCGGCCTGTTTCCCCATTTCACCGTTGGTGAGAATATCGCCATCGGACCGCGTCTGGCCGGAGAGAAGTTGAGCGATGGGCGGATCGCCGAACTGCTCACTCTGGTCGAGCTGGAGCCGGATATGGCAAGCCGCATGCCAGATGAGCTGTCCGGCGGGCAACGTCAGCGTGTCGGTGTTGCGCGCGCTCTGGCAGGCGATCCCGAACTGCTGATCATGGACGAACCGTTCGGAGCGCTCGACCCGATCACCCGCGCTGCTTTGGGTGAGAAGGTGCGCGAGCTGCACGAAAAGCTCGGCCTCACCACCATCATGGTCACGCATGACATGGCTGAGGCGCTGCTGCTTGCCGACCGCGTGCTGGTGATGTCCTTTGGCAAGCTCGTGGCCGACAACACTCCACGCGAACTTCTAACGGGTGCAGGCGGCGAAATTGCGCAAAACCTCGTCGCGGTTCCGCGCGAACAGGCCGAGCGACTGGCTGCGATGGAAGGCCGTCTGGCATGAGCGAAATCTGGACCATTCTGCTTGGCCTTGGCGACAAATTCGCCGCGCATATCGTGCTTTCGGCAAGCGCTATCGGGCTGGGCATTCTGGTCGCTCTGCCGCTCGCGGTCTGGGCCAGCCGTTCGCAGGCCGTTGCGCGCATCGCGCTGGGTTTTGCCAGCCTTGTGCAGACGATACCCGCGCTGGCACTGCTCGCGCTGTTCTTCCCGATCCTTTTGAGCCTGCGCGCAGTGTTCGGCGAAGATTTGCCGACGCTTGGCTTCCTGCCAGCACTGCTCGCATTGGCGCTTTATGCGCTACTGCCGATCCTGCGCAATGCGGTGACCGCGCAGGCCAATCTCGACCCTGGCGTGCTCGAAGCCGCCGACGGAGTCGGCATGACCGGCTGGCAAAAGCTCACTCTTGTCGAGGCCCCGCTGGCCGCTCCCTTCATCATGGCCGGCATTCGCACTGCGAGCGTTTGGACGATTGGCGCAGCAACGCTCGCCACCACAATCGGCCAGCCCAGCCTTGGCGATCCGATCTTCGCCGGATTGCAGACGCAGAATTGGGCGCTGGTTCTGGCCGGGTGCATCGCGAGCGCGGGTCTGGCGCTGGTGGTCGATGCCTTGCTCGGACTAGTCGAGCGCGGGTTCGCCAGTCGCAAACGCTGGATGTGGGGCGCTGGTCTGGTCGCAGTCGCGCTCGGCGTTGCGGGGGCGCTTTACGCGCAATCGGATGGCGAAGATGACAACACGATCATCATCGCCTCAAAGCAGTTTTCCGAGCAATATATCCTCGCCCAATTGATCGGATCGCAGCTGGAGGCAGCAGGCTACAATGTCGAATATCGCGATGGGCTGGGATCGGCAGTGGTCCATAGCGCGGTCGCCTCGTCCAGCATCGACATCTCAGTCGATTACACCGGCACGATCTGGACCAACGAGCTCGGCCGCAGCGACAATCCTGGGCGCGAGGCCATGTATGAAACCATCGTGGAATGGGAGCGTGAGACGACCGGCGTGCGGGTGCTCGGGCGGCTCGGTTTCGAGAACGCTTACGCCTTTGCCATGCGCGAGGATCGTGCGGCGGAACTGGGTGTGACCTCGCTTGAAGATCTCGTGCCGGTTGGTCCGCAGCTAACCGTGGGCGGCGATCCTGAATTCTTTGAGCGTCCCGAATGGATTTCGGTGCGCGAGGCTTACGGAATGCGCTTTAGCGAAACGCGCAATTTCTCGCCGACCTTCATGTATAACGCGCTGCGCTCGGGCGAGGCTGATGTGATCAGCGCTTACACGTCCGACGGCCGTATCGCGGCGGATCGTCTGGTGGTGCTGGACGACCCGCGCGAGGCTCTGCCAAGCTACGATGCAATGCTGATGATGAGCCCGCGTATCGCAAATGACGAGGGGATCGTAAGCGCGCTCGAACCCCTGATCGGGGCCATTTCGGTCGAAGACATGCGCGAGGCCAATTTCGCCGTGGACCGTGAAGGCGAAGGCAAGCTCAGCCCAGCAGACGCCGCCGCCCAGTTAGCCGAGAGAATCGGGCTCTAACCAAGACGGTTGCAAAGCAACCGCAAGGCCGCGCGGCCGCCCCGCAGCGGGCGCAGCTATGCTGCGCGTCTAGCGAGGATACCAAACCTAACGCGCCCTGCGCCAGGTCTGCGTCTGACAAAACGGGCCGATACAGCCGCGCACTTCGAGCGTATTGGCACCCGTGCGGCGAACAACCGAACGATAGCTGCGCCCCGAATTGGGGTCATAAATCCGCCCGCGCCACTGATCGTCATCCTCGCGGAACTCGGTCAGGATCGGCAAGCCGAGCAGGCGGCGTGTTCGCAATCTTGGTTCAGGATTGTTGATGTCGCGCTGATCGGCGCCATCGGGCGGGGTCACCAGAAAGCGCGCAATCGTGCCGCAGGTCGCATTGCCGCATGTCTTGATCTCGACCACAGCATCGCGCTCTTCAGTGATCCAGCGTCCAGAGATCGCATCAGCCGCGCTCGCAGGCGCAATGCTCAGCATGAAAGCCGAAAGCGTGGTCATCAATCCCAGAACGAGGCGCGCAATCATGTCATTCTCCCGTGAAGCGGGAAGTAATACGTGCAAATGCTGCGAAAAGTTACCCCTTGTGAGGGGCTATTCAAACCCGACCCCAATCGGCCAGCGGCGCCCGCAAATACCCAGCACCTTGAACAACAGGCCCATCTGCGCATCATCCATTAGCCGGTCATATTGCCGTTTGAGCTTGTCAGCCTCGGCTGGATTCTTGCGCTGGAGCGCTTCGAGCCGGACATCGATCCCCATTTGGCGCAGCCACTCGCCCTGCATCTGGAGGCCCATGACATCCGCGCCGTTCTTCTTGGCGACATCCCTGAGCAGCTCGAAATCGACATGCGCGGTCAGATCGGCTTCGCCCGGCATGGCGAGAGGATCGACCTTTTCGTGGCTGCGGATCGCCTGAAGCGTTGAGCCTGCGCGCAGTTCGAGAGCGCCGTAGTCGATTATAAGCGCAGCGCCGCCCTGCTCTTTGAGACGCTGGGCGATTTCGGTCATAACCGCGCTGGCTGCCGGGCTGGTCTCGATCATCGTGCCTTGCGAAGCGCTCTTCCAGCTCTTGGGCACGATCGTGTCCATCGGCTTGTCGCCCGCCACAAAGGCGAATTCATCGCCCTCAAGGCCAATCATCCGCTCGTGCCAGCCTTGCGCAGAACGTACCAGTTGGTGGATCGGCAGCGCGTCGAAAAACTCGTTGGCGACGATCAGTAGGGGCGCGTCGTCGGGGAGCGTCGAGAGGTCGTCGTGATGCTGGGCGTCGGGGAAGGCCTCGCTCTGCAATTTGCGCAAGGCAGGCGAGGTTTCGACGAAATGGATCTGCGGGTCGAATTCATAGCGCGTTGCGGTGCGCATCGCGTCCTTGGCCAGCGTGCCGCGGCCCGGTCCAAGCTCGACATAGTGGATGCGTTTGCGCGCGCCCATGCGGACCCACAGATCGGCGATCCATAGTCCGATAAGTTCGCCGAACATCTGGCTAACTTCGGGCGCAGTGATGAAATCGGCTTCTTCGCCCAGAGGGTCACGCGATGTGTAATAGCGCGCATTGCTCTCGGCCATATAGTGCGCGAGGCTGATCGGGCCGGTTTCGCGGATGAGACGGCGGAAGACCTTGCCCAGATCCTTGTTCTTGGCGAGTTCGGCGGCTTTGGCGGCGGCTTGTTCGGCTTTGGCGGCGGCTTGTTCGGCTTTAGCCTTGGCTTCGGCCTCATCTTTCGCCTTCTTCTCAGCGGCGGCCTTTTGCGCAGCCTTCTTGGCTTTGGCCTCTTCCTTGGCCTTCTTCTCAGTGGCTGCTTTCGCTGCGGCTTCGGCCTTGGCCTTTTTCTCCGCTTCGATCCGAGCTTTGTCCTGGGCTTCCTGCTTGGCTTTGGCTTCAGCCTCTTTCTTCGCTTTGGCCTCTGCTTCGCGCTTTGCTTTTTCCTCGGCCACTTTCTTGGCTTTGGCTGCAGCGGCGGCTTCTTCTTTCTTCGCCCTTGCCTCTGCCTCCTGCTTGGCCTTGGCTTCGGCTTCGGCTTTGGCCTCTGCTTGGGCCTTGGCCTCTGCTTGGGCCTTGGCCTCGGCAGCCGCCTTGGCTTTCGTAGCGGCTTCGCGCTTTGCCTTTTCTTCCGCTTCTTTCTTGGCTCTGGCCGCAGCCTTCTTTTCAATCTCGAGCCGCGCCTTCTCTTGAAGCTCGCGTTCTAGCCGCTCCATTTCTTCGGCCTCGGCCTTGGCACGGGCCTCAGCTTCTGCCTTCGCTTTGGCGCGCGCCTCGGCCTTCTTGCGCGCCTCTTCTGCTGCGGCCTTTGCCTCTGCTTCTGCCTTTGCTTTCTTTTCGGCTTCGATCCGCGCCTTTGCTTCGGCCTCGGCTTTTGCTTTGGCTGCGGCTTCCGCCGTGGCCTTTTCCTCTGCCGCAGCCTTGGCTCTGGCCTCCGCTTCAAGTCGCGCTTTTTCCTCGGCCGCGACCTTGGCCTTCTTCTCAGCCTCTTCGCGTTCGCGTTTCTCGGCTTCGGCCTTTTGGCGAGCTTCCTCGGCTGTGCGCGCTTCCGCTTCGGCGCGCGCCTTTTCACGGGCAGCAGCAGCCTCCGCCCCGTCAAAGGGCGAAGGCGCAAAGCCCTCGACTATCTCGATCGGAATGTCGGTTTCGGCCCCGTCCGGCTCGATCAACCGCAGGGTGCGCAGATAGGTTGTTGGAGCGTCTAGCCCGCCGTCTAGGCTGCGCTGCCCGTCCCCACGGGTTTGCGAGTCACGGCGTAGATCGTGACAATCAATCCAGTCAGTATCAGCGGTATAGTCAGCCATTGACCCATCGATAGTCCGGTTCGCACAACAAAGTCAGCCAGTTGTGCATCTGGTTCGCGGAAAAATTCGTTAACAAAGCGCGCAATTCCCATGCCGAGCGTGAAAACGCCCACCAGCAAACCCGGACGGAACCGCGCATTGGTCTTCCAGAAAAGCAGCATCAGGATAATCAGCAATGCGAGCCCTTCAAGGCCCGCCTGGTAGAGCTGGCTGGGGTGGCGGGGCACTTCGTCTGCTTTGGCGAAGATCATGGCCCACGGAACGTCGGCCGCGCGGCCCCATAGCTCGCCATTATTGTAATTGGCGAGTCGGCCCAATAGCATTCCCATCGGCACATTGACCGCAATATAGTCGCACACGCGCAGGAATGAGAGATTTCCGCGCCGCGACACCCACAAGATTGCAAGGAGAACGCCGACTAGTCCGCCGTGGAAGCTCATCCCGCCTTCCCACAATTTGAGCACGTCGAGCGGGTTCTCCCACATTCCGGGTTGGTAAAAGACCGAATAGCCGATCCTGCCACCCAGAATGACGCCCAACGTGCAATAGAAGAACAAGTCATCAACGTGACGTTGCGCAAGCGGTGCACCGGGCGATTTGATCATCTTCGACAAGTGCCAGTAGGCAAAAATTACGCCGATTAGATAGGCGAGGCTGTAGTAACGCAAATCGAACCACCCGATCGAGAACAGCGCCTCGCCGAGATTGTAATCCGACCAGTAAATCGGGTCTGCAGCGCCGCCGCTTGCAGCAAGTAGTGACAGCACGAAAGGAACCCCTTAGTAAACAGTTTCAAAGCCGGACCGGCCTGCGTCTTGTGACGCTGCTTGGGGAGGCTTTTGGCACAGCGCAGACTTCGGGGGAAGCCTTGCAATGTGCCGCGACCACATTCCGAACGCCGCTTCCCTTGGCGGCAGACCCTGGCGACGACAAGCCTGCTATCAAGCGGGCAAATTAAGGAGAGATACCCGCATGCCCACCCAGCTGGACACTGCGCTAGAGGCGATTATCGGCGAACTGACCAAGGAAGGTCAGCCGTTTCACACCACGCCCTTTGTTCAAGACGGCGTTGAAATGCCGACCTTCACCACATCACCGCCGACATTAGCGCATTACTTCGCGCATTTCTGCAACGAGCATAAGGATGTCGAGTTTCTGGTCGACGGCGATCTGCGCCTGACCTTTGGCGATGCTTACGGGGCGGCTGTCTGCGTGGCAGAAAGCCTCGTGCTCGATCACGGCGTTGAAACCGGCGACCGGATCGGGATTGCGGCGCGCAATTCTGTCAACTGGATGATCGCCTATATGGGCATCGCCATGGCCGGCGGCTGTGTGACTTTGCTCAACGGCTTCTGGTCGGGTGACGAGCTTGCTTACGGCATCCGCCTTGCCGAGTGCAAAATCGTGCTCGCCGATGCTGGCCGCGCCGCTCGGCTCGAAGGCACCGTCCACTCCGCCAAGCTGGTGATGATGGAGCACACTGCTCCGTCGGACGGCCTCAAGAATATCTGGAAAGCTCCCGCCAGCTTTGAAACTTCGCAAGCGATGGCCAAACTCGGCACGCTCGGCCCCGATGATCTGGCGACGATCCTCTACACGTCGGGTTCGACCGGCCAGTCCAAAGGAGCTTTCTCCGACCATCGCGGCGTTGTTGCTGGTGTGCTGAACTATGTCGCGCAAAGCGCGATGGCCAAGGTGCTGCTCGAAAGCCAAGGGCAGGATGTCAGCTCACAGCCTTGCGCGCTGGTCGCGGTCCCGCTGTTCCATGTGACCGGCGAAGTGCCGCTGTTCCTTCAATCCTATGCCATTGCGCGCAAACTGGTGCTGATGCCCAAATGGGATGCTGAGACCGCGCTACAATTGATGGACCGGGAGAAAGTTTCCTACTTCGTCGGCGTTCCGCTGATGAGCTATGAAATCGCGACCCATCCCAACAAGGACCAGTATGACCTGTCGGCGTGCAAGAGCTTTGCCGCTGGCGGTGCGCCGCGTCCGCTGGAACATGTCACCAAGATCAAGGAAGCCTTCCCCGGCGGTTTCCCGATCCTTGGCTATGGCCTCACCGAAACCAACGCGGTCGGCTGCGGCAATTTCAACGAGAACTATATTGCCAAGCCCGGATCGACCGGCCGCGCCTCGCTGCCGCTGGTGGAAATCGGCATCCTCGATGATGACGGCAATCCAGTCCCGCAGGGCAGTGTCGCCGAGGTCTGCATCCGTTCGGTCGCCAATTTCCGCGGCTATTGGAACAATGAAGAAGCCACCACCAAGGCCTTCACCGCGGACCGGTTCTTCCGCACCGGCGATCTCGGTTATCTCGACGAAGACGGCTATCTCTATATCGTTGACCGCAAGAAAGACATCATCATCCGCGGCGGTGAGAACATCACCTGCATCGAGGTTGAAGACGCCATTTACGCGCATGACGACATCGCCGAATGTTCGGTCTTCGGCCTTCCCGATGACCGGATGGGCGAAGTTCCTGCAGCTATCTTCCGCGTGAAAGATGGCCGCGACGCGATGGAGCCGGGCGCATTGCGCGAATTCCTGCTATCGCGGATCGCGCCGTTCAAGGTGCCGCTTGTCGAACATATCTGGGTCACTGACGAGAAGCTTCCGCGTCTCGGCACACAGAAGATCGACAAGAAGAGCCTGCGCGAAACCTACACCAAATTGCTGGCCTCGGCTTAGGCCGGGCCCGCACTGACCGCCTAGAAACGCAAAGGGAGACGCCATGACCGACTGGAGCCTACCCAGTCGCCGCGTCCCCCGTCAGCGCGCGATCATCAATCGCCGCGAGCTGACCGGCGAGGTTTCTGCCTTGGCGCAGGAGCACGGCGAAGCTGCAAGGCCCGCTGTGCTCAAAGCGCTCCAAGCCGCGCTGGAGGCTGGCCGCGCGGAGCTCGAAGCGCGGCTTTTGGACAAGCCGTCTGCGGGCCACGAAATCACGCTGGGCTATGCGTTCATGACCGATCAGCTGGTGCGGGTAATCCATGATTACGTCACCGAGCATGTCTATCCGGTCGCAAATCGCACCGCTGCCGAACGGCTTACAGTGCTGGCAGTCGGCGGTTACGGCCGCGCGGAAATGGCGCCGCATTCCGATGTCGATATCGCCTTTGTCACGCCGATGAAACGCTCGCCATGGTGCGAGCAGGTGATTGAAGCGATGCTTTATCTGCTGTGGGATCTGGGGCTGAAGGTCGGCCATTCCAGCCGCACAATCGCCGATACGATGCGGATGGCGAAGGAAGACCTGACGATCTACACCGCCCTGCTCGAAGGGCGACTGATCTGGGGCGATCAGGACCTGTATGCGGAGCTGCGCCAACGTTTCTGGGCCGAGGTCGTGCGCGGAAACGAGCGGCAGTTCCTCACCGACAAACTGGCCGAGCGCAACCAGCGCCACAAACGCATGGGCGACAGCCGCTATGTCGTTGAACCCAATGTGAAAGAAGGCAAAGGCGGCCTGCGCGATCTCCAGACGCTTTACTGGATCGGCAAGAATTTGCACCGCGTCGAAAGCGCTGCCGATCTGGTCGAGGTGGGCCTGCTCACCCGCCCCGAATATCGCAGTTTCCGCCGCGCCGAGGCGTTCCTGCTCGCAGTGCGTTGCCACATGCATGTGCTGACAAACCGCGCCGAGGATCGCCTCACATTCGATCTGCAGCGAGAGATCGCGGCACGCATGAAATTCGCCGACCGTCCGGGCAAGAGCGCGGTCGAGCGCTTCATGCAATTCTACTTCCTTCAGGCAAAGCGGGTTGGCAGCCTGACCGGCGTGTTCCTCTCGCATCTCGACGACAAGGTCGCCAAGAAACGCACCCGCAGCGGGTTCTTTGCCGGATGGGCCGCGCGCCCGCGCTACCTCAAGAACTACATTGTCGAAGGCGGACGGCTGAAAGCGCCAAGCGACAAATGGTTTACCGAGGATCCGGTGCGCCTGATCGAGCTGTTCCAGCTGGCCGAGGCCGAAGGTCTCGAAGTGCATCCGGAAACCATGCGGCAGGCGGACCGGGACTCGCGTAGAATCGACAAAAAAGTGCGCCGCGATGCACGTGCCAACGCTCTGTTCCTCGAACTTCTGGGAGGGCGCAACGATCCTGAATCGGCGCTGCGCTGGATGAACGAGGCGGGTGTCTTTGGCCGCTTCGTGCCCGATTTCGGGCGGGTCAATGCCCAGATGCAGTTCGACATGTATCACCACTACACAGTCGATGAGCACACGATCCGCGCCATTGGCCTTCTCAGCCAGATCGAGCGCGGATTGCTCGAAGATGACCACCCGCGCGCGACCAAGCAGATTCACAAAGTCGCATCGCGCCGCGCGCTGTTTGTCGCGGTGCTGCTCCACGACATAGCCAAAGGACGCGGGGGCGATCATTCGGTTTTGGGGGCAGAGGTTGCGCAGGAGCTGTGCCCGCGTTTCGGCCTGACCGCGCGCGAAACCGAGCTGGTCCAGTGGCTGGTCTTGCAACATCTCTTGATGAGTTCAACCGCGCAGAAACGCGACCTAACCGATCCCAAGACAATCGAGGATTTCGTCGCCGAGGTGAAGAGCCTCGACCGGCTGCGCAACCTCGCGATCCTGACCGCAGTCGATATCCGCGCGGTCGGCCCCGGCACGTGGAACAGCTGGAAAGGCCAACTGCTGGGCGAGCTTTACGACGCCGCGCAGGAGCGACTGCGGCTGGGCCACAAGCGCACGGGCCGAAAGGAGCGGGTCAAGGCGCGCAAAGCTGGCGTGGCCGAAGAGCTGGGCGACAAGGCCCATCTGGTGGAGGAGGTGGGCGAGCTGCTCGGCGATGCTTACTGGATCGCCGAGCCGGAAGACATCATCGCCAAGAACCTCGTCCAGTACGAAGAAGCCCGGCGGCTCGAAGATCGCCTGTCGATCCGCTGCGAGGTGGATGAAGAGCGCGGAGCCACTCTGGTCAGTGTGATCGCTGCCGACCATCCCGGCCTGTTCTACCGTATCGCGGGCGGCATCCATCTGGCGGGCGCGAACATCATCGATGCGCGCATTCACACCGCCTCGAACGGATATGCGGTCGACAACTTTCTCGTTCAGGATCTGCATGAAGAGCCTCTGCGCGAAGACAATCAGATCGAGCGTCTCAAGAAGGGCATTCACGATGCATTGCTGGCCGAAGTCGAGCTGGTGCCCAAACTCGCAGCGCGTCCGCTCTCGCATTCGCGCGCCAAGGCATTTTCGGTCGCACCCGAGGTCAATTTCGACAACACCGCCTCCAACCATTTCACCGTTATCGAAGTCACCGCGCGCGACCGACCGGCACTGCTCAACCGGCTTGCCCATGCGCTCTACAAGGCCAATCTGATCGTCCAGTCGGCGCATGTGACGGCCTATGGCGAGGTCGCCTCCGACACGTTCTATGTCACCGATCTGACAGGCGGAAAGGTGACCAAGCCCAACCGTCTGGCCGAAATCGAAGCCGAGTTGCTCGACGCAGCCAGCGACCAGCGTCAGCGCGAGCACGAGAAGGTCTGAGCGCTCGTCACCTGACCGATCAGGCTGGCCGTTGGGCGGATTGCGAGCACGGCGGGTTGCAATCGCGGAACCTACTTTTTATGGGCCGACACCCCTTTCCAACCGGAGACTTTCTGAATGAACTTCCGCACCCCCTCACAGCGTCTTGCTGCCCTTCTTCTCTGCTCGGTCGCGGCCACGCCCTTTGCCGCACACGCCCAGGCAACTGACGGCGACGTCGAAGACACCGAAGAGCGCACCGGCACGCTGGACAGCATCGGCACCATCGTGGTCACCGGCACCAAGACGCAAGATCCCGAGGATGTGCAAGACGTACCGCTGGCCGTCACCGCGTTCAACGCCGACACGCTTGAGGCCTTCAAGGTTCGCGATGTCCAGGGCCTGACCTTCTCCGCGCCCAACGTCTCGCTCGACCAGATCGGGACCAGCCGCGGACAGGCGAACTTCTCGATCCGCGGGCTTGGCATCAACTCCTCGATCCCGTCGATTGACCCGACCGTCGGCGTGTTCGTCGACGGCGTCTATCTCGGCACCAATGGCGGCGTCGTGTTCGACCTGTTCGACCTTGATAGCGTTGAGATCCTGCGCGGCCCGCAAGGTGTGCTGTTCGGCCGCAACGTCACCGGCGGCGCGGTTCTGATCAACACCGGCAACCCGACCGAGGATTTCCAGGGCAAGTTTCGCGCGGCGGTTGACGGACCGTTTGTCGATGGCGGGCGCGGCGGCGCGAACTACACTGTCAGCGGCGTCGTTTCCGGCCCGATCGTCGAAGACGTGCTGCTCTTCAAACTCGGCGCCTACTACAACAATGACGAAGGCTACTTCCAGAACAGCTTTGACGGGTCCAACCACGGCGCGGCGGAAACCTATATCCTTCGCGGCGCGCTCGAAGCGCGTCTGGGCGATCTCACCCTGACCGGCAAGATCGACTATTTCGACAGCGAAGGCGACGGTCCGGCGGCGCAGAATCGCGGGCTTTTTGAGCGTGACACGTTTGACTTTGCGATCGACAATCGCGGCTCCTACACCAATGAGACGATCAACGCCTCGCTCACCGCTGAGCTGGACATCGGGCCGGGCACGCTGACCAACATCTTCGGCTATCGCGACTTTGCGAACACCACCGATGCTGACATCGATGCAACCCCGAACTTCATCTTCCATTCGGGCACCGAGACCGAGCAGGACCAGATCTCGAACGAGCTGCGCTATGCCGTGTCGGCCGATGCGTTCGACCTCACAGTGGGCGCATTCTACTTTGACCAGTCGATCGCTTACACAGAGGTGCGCAACATCATCAACGCGCCGACCTTCTTCGGCGGCGGTGCGCAGGATCACGAAGTGCTGGGTGCCTTTGCCAATGGCCAGTTCTACGTCACCGACGCGCTTTCGGTGATCGCAGGCCTGCGCTGGAGCCAGGAGACCAAGGACGCCGACGTCACCTATGTGCGCCCGCGCGTGGCCTGTTCGGTGGTCGAGGGCACTTGCCCGACCACCGGCACCAACTCGATCATCCCTACCGAGAACAACGGCTTCTCCGACCGGGTTCGCTTCACCAACTGGTCGCCCAAGCTCGGCCTGCAATACGAGTTCAACGACAGTCAGGTCTATGCGCATTGGACCCGCGGCTATCGCAGCGGCGGCTACAACTTCCGCATCACCAATGCGAACGCGTTCGAAGCCATCGCATTCGCTCCGGGCGGCAGCCTCAATTTCGATGAGGAACGGGTCGACAATTACGAGATCGGCGGCAAGTTCCAGAGCGCTGACGGCGCGCTCACCGTCAATGTCGCGGCCTACTACACCGACATTCAGGACATGCAGCGCGAAGTGAACCAGGCTTCGGCCGCCTCGGGGGTCGCGCAGTCGATTTTCAACACAGCCGACGCTTCGATCCTCGGTTTCGAAGCCGAAGCGCGCATGCGGATCACCGACACCTTCATCGTGACCGCCAATCTGGGCCTGATCGATGATAGCTATGACGCAATCCTGTTCGACATTTCGGGCGACGGCGTGATCGACCAGACCGACCTCGACCTGCGTCTGCCGCGTGTTCCCGAGATCACCTGGGGCGTTGGCTTCATCCACGAGCTGCTGCTGCCGACCAGTGAGATCCTGACCCGGGTGAACTTCCAGTATCGCGACGAGTTTGCCTATACCGACAACAACTTCGGTTACGTGCAGGACATTGCGAACCTCGAAGCCAACATCACCTGGAACACCCCGATGGATGGGCTGTCCTTCTCGGTTTACGGGCGCAACCTGCTCGACGGAGTGCAGGTTGGCGGTGACACGCAGCTGCCGTTCGGCGGACCGCTTGGCAATGGCGTCAACCGTCCGTTCGACGCCTTCCCGGCAGTGGGCAGCTTCTCGCCGCTCGCCAAGGGGCGCCAGATCGGTATCGAGGCTCTGTTCGAGTTCTAAGCTCGACCTTGCCTGCATGGACCATTTGAGAGGGGCGTTCCGGCGACGGAGCGCCCTTTTCGTTTGGAAGGACATGGACCGCGCAAGTGGGGTTTTTGCAAAACTCCGTTCCATACGCTGTGAGCTGAAATTCAACGGGTTTTCGCAAGTTCGCGAGCTCAGAGTGTCACCTTTCGCTTTTCCAGCCCGCGGATCTTCTGAATCCGCGTGTTACCTCCTAGCGCGAGGAGCCGATGTAGGAAAATGCCGGAGGGTCAGTCCTGCGCCAGCAAAAGCAGCGCAATCCGCCGCTGATCGAAGCCGACAAAGCCCCATTCAACCGCGTTGCCCGCAATCGGATTCCACAAGCCGTCAAAGCGGTTGGAAGTGATTGTGCAAGCACCCTTCTCTAACAGGCCTAGAAAGTCGCTGGCGCATTGTCGCGCGACCTCGGGATCGAGCCAATCCTTGTTCGGATTGCCGATATCGTGGCTCAGCGCATTCGTGATCTCGCCCATTGCCGAGCGCGGTTCACCCGCAGGCGCAGCTGCGTCGAGCAATTCCCAGTTGAACCCGATGGGCTTCAAGCCGAGTGACACCGCAAAAGCATCGGCAATGGCGGTGTGGATCATCGCATCGGGATCGGGGGTGCCGCAGCGAAAGAGCACTTGCGCGCCGCCCGCGAGGCGTTCGACCCAAGCCTCTTCAAAGTCCACGCAAGCAGTCACTACCCGCCGCGCGCTCCGAACAGAGCGGTGCCAACCCGCACATGGGTGGCGCCCAATTGGACAGCGGTCTCGTAGTCACCACTCATGCCCATGCTTAGGCCCATGCCGAGGCCTTCAACGCCATTATCCTTCGCCAGCTTCGCCATCAGCGCAAAGAAAGGCGCAGGTTCGGTATCGGCAGGCGGCAGGCACATCAGCCCGGCGAGCGGCACGCCCGCATCGCGCACTTTGGCGAGAAATTCGGGAACTTGCGCAATCGGGCACCCGCCCTTTTGCTCTTCATCGCCAATATTGACCTGCACAAAGCACGGCACGCGCTTGCCCGCCTTGTCCATCGCCTTGGCGAGCGCTTTCAGCAGGCTTTCGCGGTCGAGCGAGTGGATCACGTCGAACAGCGCCACCGCCTCATCGGCTTTGTTCGATTGCAGCTGTCCGATCAGGTGCAGCTCGGTGTCTGCATAGCGCTCGCGCAATTCGGGCCATTTGGCCTGCGCCTCCTGCACGCGGTTCTCGCCAAAGACGCGGTGTCCGGCTTCGAGCAGCGGCTCGATCGCCTCGACCGGATGCGTCTTGCTCACCGCAATAAGGGTCACGTCTTCGGGCTTGCGCCGCGCGGGCTTGCACATGCGCGCGATATTTGCGCGGACATTCTCTAGTCTGGTGGCTGCACTTTCCATGGCGCACCCGCTATAGCGCCTGCGTGCCAAGTTCAACGCCCCTTCCTTATCTCTGGCTGATCTCCGATGCGCGCAATGATGCGGTGCTGGAGCAAAGCCTGCGCCGCCTGCCGCGCGGGAGCGGGTTTATCTACCGCCATTACCACCTCGGCGACCCGCAGCGTTTGGAGCGTTTTCAGGCGCTTAAGCGGGTGGCGCGGGCCTGCGATCATATCGTGATCCTCGCAGATAGCGCGCTCACCGCGACCGAGTGGGGCGCTGACGGAGTTTACGGCGCGCCGCGCGCTTTGTGGCCGACACGCGGGGATTTGCTGCATCTGGCAACGGCGCATGACTTGCGTGAAGTCGGCGAAGCGAACCGATTTGGTTGTGACGCAATGCTAATATCACCCGTTTTTGGTACAAAATCGCATCCGGGCGGTAAAGCGCTTGGTCCGACCCGTTTCCGCGCCCTCGCAAGCCATGCGCAGGCTCCGGTGATCGCGCTTGGCGGCATGACCCAGACGCGCGCCGATGCTCTGGGATGGGACCGCTGGGCCGCAATTGACGGGTTAAGCTAGTCGAAACGGCCCGCAGGGCCGCAAGGGCGACCGCCCGCCCGCAGCGATGCGACCTTCAGGTCGCGTGAGCGAGGATAGCCAAGTGAGCGGACGCGAACGCCGGCGCTTGAGGCGCAGCTAACAACCTCTTTGCTTGACCGGAGTCCCGCGAAGATTCATGGTGTGTTCCTGACACACTACACCTGACCCTTTTGGGGAGCAGCCGAATGGCGACCCGCGCAATGAGCACACGCAAAACCTCTCCCGCTGACTGGCGCATCGGCCTGCGCCGATCGATCCGCCGCGCCGCGCAGATGACCGGCGCGGGCGTGCTGCTTTTGGCAACAATTTTCCTCGGACTGGCTTTGGCAAGCTACACCCAGACCGACCCTAGCCCCTCGACCGCAGCGGACCCCGCGCAAGTGGCGAACTGGATGGGCAGTTGGGGCGCATGGGCGTCTGACCGGGTGCTATTCCTGTTCGGCTTGCCGGGCGTGCTGCTGCTCCCGCTGCTCTATATTTCGGCGCGCAAATTGTGGCGCGCGGTCGAGCTGGACGATGCGGGCAGCGAGGAAGAGCGCACCAGATGGTGGCTCCCGACCGGCCTGCTCCTGATCGCAATTGTCTGTTTTGGAACGGTTTTGTCGCTCGCCTTTGACAGCAGCGGGGGCTCGCTTCCTGCGCAGCTTGGCGGGGTGTCGGGCCTGCTGGGCGGCACCGCAATCGAGGCCGTCGCAAACCGGATTGGCGGAGGCGCAGCGGGGTGGATTATCCTTGCCGCCGCATTGCTCACCCTCGGCGCAGGCACCGCTCTGGCGACCCGCGTTTTCGCAATCGATTGGCGCGTGCTGCTGACTTTGCCCAATTTCATCCGCAACAGCGCCATTGGCGGCGCGATCCTCTCACGCCTGCCCTTCGGCAATGGCGACGGCGGGCTTACCTTGATCGACGATGATCCCGTCGCTGCGCCCGCGAGCAAGACCCGCCGCGCGGCCAAGACCAAGGTCGAAGAACCCGCGCCCCGCCGCGCGCCCGAGATCACCGACCCCTCCGCCCCGCCCAAACGCGCTCAACCGGCGAAGAAAAACCAGCGCGACATGTTCGCGACCTTCGACCTGCCGAGCCTCGAACTGCTCGCCGATCCGCCTGAGGATAACGCGCCCAAGCTCGATAAACTCGCGCTCGAGCGCAATGCGCGGCTGCTCGAAAACGTGCTCGACGATTTCAACGTGAAGGGCGAGATCACCGCGGTGCGCACCGGCCCTGTGGTGACGATGTACGAGCTGGAGCCTGCGCCGGGGATCAAGGCCAGCCGCGTGGTCGGTCTGGCTGAAGATATCGCCCGCAATATGAGCGCAATCAGCGCGCGCGTCTCGCCCATTCCGGGCAAGACGGTGATGGGGATCGAGCTGCCCAATGCTGACCGGCAAGTGGTGATGCTCAAGGAGCTCGCCGCCAGCGCCGATTTTGCCGAGGCGAAGGGTAACCTCCCGATAATCCTCGGAAAAGACATTGCGGGCGAGCCGATTATCGCGGACCTAGCGGCCATGCCTCACCTGCTGGTCGCTGGCACGACCGGTTCGGGCAAATCGGTCGGGCTGAACTGTATTCTCTTAAGCCTGCTCTACCACTTCACCCCCGCCGAATGCCGGTTGATCCTGATCGACCCCAAAGTGCTCGAACTGAAGTCTTACGACGACATTCCGCACCTGCTCTCTCCCGTTGTCACCGAACCGCACAAGAGCGTGCGCGCGCTCAAATGGGCAGTCGAGGAGATGGAGCGGCGCTACCGCATGATGTCTTCGGTAAATTCGCGTAATATCAACAGCTTCAACGAGAAAGTGCGCGCTGCGATTGCCAAGGGCAAGCCGCTCGGACGGCGTGTGCAGACCGGCTTTGACCCCGAAACGGGTGAGCAGCTCTATGAAGAAGAACAGCTCGATTACGAGCCGCTGCCCCAGATCGTGCTGATCGTGGACGAGCTTGCCGATTTGATGGTGACAGTGGGCAAGGAAATCGAAGTTTTGATTCAGCGGCTTAGCCAGAAATCACGCGCCGCCGGTATCCACCTCATCATGGCCACCCAGCGCCCCTCGGTCGATGTCATCACCGGCGTGATCAAGGCGAACCTGCCCACGCGGATCAGCTTCAAGGTCACCAGCCGGATCGACAGCCGCACCATTCTGGGCGAGCAGGGCGCGGAGCAGCTGCTGGGCAAGGGCGACATGCTCTACAAGCCCAATACCGGCGCGACCGTGCGCGTTCACGGGCCGTTTGTGAGCGACGAAGAGGTTGAAGCGGTGGCCGATTTCTGGCGCGCGCAAGGCTCGCCCGAATATGTCGATGCGGTCACCGAAGAGCCCGAAGACGGCGGCGGAATGTCGTTCGAGGACGATCTCACCGCCTCCGACAGCCCCGAAGAGCGCAAATACCGCCAGGCGTGCCAGATCGTGATCGAGAACCAGAAGGCCTCCGGTAGCTGGCTCCAGCGCCAGATGGGCGTGGGCTACAACACCGCCGCCAAATGGATCGAGCGGATGGAGAGCGAAGGGCTGGTTGGCCCTGCAAACCATGTCGGGCGGCGCGAGATCTTCCGCGACCAGGACGGCAACCCGCTCTAAGGCGAAATCTGACGTCACGACGCCGCGCTTTCGGCCTCGCCCGAAAGCCGTGATAAATCTGTTAAGCTATCTTGGTTAAGAAGGACCAGTCCGCGGTGCGAGATTGACCGCAAGCCCCTATTATTCGACCATTTTTCTGGTTTAGTTTTAGGGTTAGGATTTTCTAAACGTCCTGCACGTATTCGTGCGGATATGACAAAGAATAAAGCCTTGGAACGGGGGCCCTTGCAACGGGGGCTGGCAGGCCTGTTCGGAATTCTCGGCGCAGCGCTGCTCGCCGTGACCCCTCAAACCACCTCGGCGCAGGAGACTGGCTGGCAGCTCGACCCCGATGCGCGGATCGAGCTGGGCGCAGTCAGCGCCGAGAGCACCACCCGCGACGAGCAGCTGGTTATCGACGGTGACGCCTTCACTTTGCGCGCCCAGATCGGGCTCGATTTCGAGGATGAGGACACCCGTTTCCGCGTCGAAGCCGACCGGATCGAGGTCTTCCGCCCCGAGGAAGACCGCAGCAACAGCCAGCGCGACCGCTTCACCGTCCTGTTCCAGCAAGAACTTGATAATGATTGGGAATTGGAGCTACGCGCGCGTCATTACGACGATTACGTGACCGCAGAATCCTCCGATACTGACGAGTATCAGGCCTCTGCAGCGATCACTTACGAGCCGGTCCGCGAGCATCGGCTCCGCGCCCGTGCCACCTGGCGCGAGCGTGAGTATGGCAGCACCGCCGGACCCGAAACCAAGGGCGACGGCGCACGCGTCGATCTGCAATATCGCCGCCGGTTTGATCGTTATCACTACCTGACCTTCGACCTGCGCGCCGAAGAGATCAGCTCCGATGATCCCGGGCGCGGTTTCGAGCGGCAATCGGCCAAAGTGTCCTACACCCGCCCGATCACTCCCGATCTGCGCGTCCGGCCTGCGATCGAATTCCTCAACACCGAGTTCGACGATCGCTTCACCCCCGCTGGTGAGCGCCGCAACGACCAGCTGGTCGTGCCCGAAGTCGAGCTGCTGTGGTGGCCGGGCAATTGGCGCGTGGAGGCCGAGGCGAAATACATCCTTTCCGACAGCAACGAACAGTTCCGTGAGCGCGAAGGTTATCGCCTCACGCTGAGCGTCGGGTATGTATTCTAAGCTGATTTCAAACATAAAGCGGGTCTGGGGGCGCACAACGCCCCAGGTCAGACGTCCGCTCTATATTGGCCTCGGCGTGGGCTTTGCCCTCGCCGTGTTGGTGGCGCTTGGCCTCGCCAATACTGAAAGCTTTGTTGCGATGCCGTCGTCCTTTGGCGATCAGGCAACCTCGCAGGCCATTTGGGGCCTAAAACCTTCCAACCTGCTGATGGTGCTGCCGCTGGGCGCGTTCCTCGTGGTGCTGGCCCGTAGCTTTATCGGGGTGAAGGCGTTCGGCCTGTTCACCCCCATGCTCATCGCGCTCGCCTTCTTGCAGATCGGTCCTGTGATGGGTCCGGTCGTGCTGGTTTCGTCCGTGCTGGTGGGCATGGTCGTGACGCCGACTTTGCTCAAACTGCGCATGACCCGCGTCGGCTTTCTCGGCGTGCTGATTTCGCTGATTGTGCTCGTTCTTGTCGCGCTCCAGATCATCCTCGATACCCAGCTTCAGGTTGACGCCTTCCCGGTCATTGTCTGTGCGCTGGTGGTTGAGCGCTGGTGGCGCCAATGGGAAAAGGACGGCGCGCGCGAAGCGGCGTTTCAGGCGTTCAGCACATTCGCGATTTCGGTCGTGATCCAGTTTGTCATGGTTTCGAACTTTGCGCTGCTTCTTATCGAAACCTCACCGCTGCTGATGCCGGCGGCGACCGGTATCGCCATCGCGATCCTTGGCCGGTATCGCGGGCTGCGCGTCAGCGAAATCTGGCGTTTTGCCCCGATCTGGCTCGAGCGGCGAAGGGCCGCGCGGCAGGTCAGCGATCCCGATCAGCTCGAATTCGACTTGCGACCGCCCACGCCCGAGGAAGCGAAGGAACGCGCGCCGCCCCTCGAAGGAATGTGGGTCATCCAGTCGCCAAAAGATCTGGAACCCTTTGCGCGGCGACAAGTCCCGCAACCAAGGCCCAAAGAAGAACCAGTCAAACCCAATAGCGAGGCTCAGTTCGAGCCTCGCCTTGGCGCGTCTGGCGCAGACTCCAGCGGAGCGCCTGCGCGGCCCAAGAAGCACAATGCCTGGATAATCAAATCGGTAGAGGACGTTTGAGTATGTTCGAGATGTTCTCCCAGTTCCGCCGCAAGAAGGCACCGCTTAGTCCGATTGACCGGATGCGCCCGCGCGCGCTCAGCGCAAATGGGGGCAGTCCGATCGACGAAATTCTCGGGATCAATATGCGCAACGCGCTGATCGCCAAATACAATCCGCGCTCCGCCATTGAGCGCGCGCGCGACAAGGTCGCAGCCAAGGTCGCACTCGAAGCGGCAGGGATTGCCTGCACCGGCACCGTCGCGGTGATCGACAGCAATCAATCGCTCATGGAATTCAAGCCGACCCGCGACATGCCCGATGCCTGGGCGATCAAGCCCGCACGCGGCTCGCAAGGCGACGGCATTCTGCTGGCCGTGCGGCGCGAAGGCGACATCTGGTACAGAGGCTCTGGCGTCGCGATGACCGAGACCGATGTGATGCACCACATCCAAAAGGTCGTCGATGGCGGCTTTTCCGGCGACACGGCGAGCGAGGACGCGGCGCTGATCGAGCCGTTGATTATCGCCGACCCGAGCCTTGCCGATCTCGTCCCAGAAGGCCTCCCCGATCTGCGCGTCATCTGCCTGCATGACGAGCCGCTGATGGCGATGCTACGGCTGCCGACCAACGAGTCTGACGGCAAAGCGAACCTGCACCAGCGCGCCATCGGAGCGGGCGTCTCGCTGGAAACAGGCCGGATCACCCGCGCGCTCGTCAAAGGAGAGCCGATCACGCACCACCCCGATACCGGCGTCAAACTGATCGGCTATCAGGTGCCGGGATGGGACCGCGTGCTCGAACTGGCGAGCAAATGCGGGCCTGCCATCGGGCTGGGCTATTCAGGGTCGGACATCGTGCTCGACAAGAATGACGGGCCGCTGATTATCGAGGTGAATGCGCACCCTGGGATCGAAATCCAGAACATCTGCCAGCTGGGCCTGAAGGCGCAGATGGCGGCGGTGGGCGAGACGTTTAAGTAGGCACAAAAATGCCGGACGCTCTTGGGAGCGCCCGGCATCTTGAATGGGTCGGTTTGAAGCGTGGCTTATTCAGCCGTTTCACCGGTCAGATCAGCGCGGGTCATCGTGATCTGCTCGTTCACGCGCTGCTCGTTCATCGCCATCGTTTCCGGCGGAGAGGCAACCATGCCGATACCGGCCAGCGGACCGCCAACGCCCCAGCTGCTCACCCATTGTTGCAGATAGCCGTCGAGACCGATCGGCAGGCTGAAATGGCTCTTCTTCACATAGACGTAAAGCGGACGCGCACCGGGGTAGGAGAAGTCCGAAATGTTGGCATAGGTCGGGTCGACGCCGTTCATCGGCAGGCCCTGAACCTTGTCGGCATTCTCTTCGAGATAGGAGAAGCCGAACACGCCAACTGCGAGCGAATTGCCTTCGATCTTCTGCACGATCAGATTGTCCTGCTCGCCCTGATCAACATAGGCGCCGTCAGAACGCACCTCGGTGCAGACCTGTTGGTGGCGATCTTCGTCTTCTTCCTTGAGCGCTTCCATGGCCGGATTGCTGTCGCAGCCGACTTCGAGGATCAGTTCCTTCAGAGCGTCGCGGGTGCCCGAGGTGCTGGGCGGGCCGTAAACGAGGATCGGTTCAGCCGGCAGCGACGGATCGACATCGGCCCAGGTCTGCGCGGTCTGTTCTTCACCGTAAGGGTTGGCGGCGAGCGCTTCGTAAACGATCTGCGGGGTCAGGTTGAGCATGATGCCGTCCTGCGCCGACGCAAAGGCGATCCCGTCGAGGCCAACTTGCAGTTCAATGATGTCGGTGACGTTGTTTTCCTGACAGGTGTCGAATTCGGAGACTTTCATGCGGCGCGACGCATTGGCCATATCAGGCGTCTGCGGGCCGACGCCCTGGCAGAACAGCTGCATGCCGCCGCCAGTGCCGGTCGATTCGATCAGCGGCGAGGCGACGCCGCCATTGCGCGCAAAGTCTTCAGCGACCTGCTTGGCGAAAGGATAGACAGTCGAGGAGCCGACCGCGCGGATAGATTCGCGCGTTCCGCCGCCCGCGCCGCTGTCACACGCGGAAAGAGTGAGCGCCGCCGTGATGGCGAGGGCAAAAGTGGTTTTCAGTTTCATCATCTTTATCCTTGAATTCTGGATCTGATTGTTCGTTTCGTGTCGCTTTAGAAGTCGATCTGGGCGCGGATCGCGAAGATGTCGACGCCGTAATCACGCAGGCCGCCCGCAGTCGCAAAGACCGCATCGGAATATTCAAGCCTGCCATAATTGGCGAGCAGCATGGTGTAGTCGGTCGGCTTCCACACGATCGAGGCAAAATACCCGTCCTGCGTTCCGCCAATGATCAACCCGTCATTGAGGTCGAGCCGGTCATAGCGCAGATTGACCTGCACCGAACCCGATCCGCCTTCGCCGACGGGATTTTCAGGCTTGGTCCGGTCGAATTTTCCGCCCTTATAACCGCGCGTATCGCCTGCGGTGAGGAAGTAGCCGATCTCGGCATAACCGCCAAAGAAGCCTGCGTCGGGTCCGCCAAACGGGTCATTGACGTTCTGCCAATAGCCCTCAGCGGCGGCGTGGAACGGGCCGGAGATGAAAGCAGCTTCAACGCCAAGGCCGAATTCGGACGAGGCATCGAAGCGGCCGGTGCTGACCAGGCGATCCGAAGTGAAATGCACGAGCGGACGCTGGCGGTAACGCACCTGGCTGCCCGCTTCGAGGTCAGCATAGTGGATCGAGCCGCCCAGATGCAGCTGCGCATCACCGATCTGCGGCATGAAGACAACGCGTCCGTCGAGGCTCCAGTTCTTGTTCGAGAGGTCTTCCATATTGTCGGAAAACGCACCCGCCTGAAGCAGAAGATCGCCGCTGCCATAGGTCACACCCACGCCCACGCGGCGTTCAAACCCGAAGGCATCGGTGAAGGCCGCACGTTCGATGAAGCTGGTGTGCAGGCTGCTGGTCAGCTCTTCGAGTGACTGGAAAGTGTTGAACTGGCCGACGATAAACTCGGCATCGCCGGTCTCGTAGGTCAGGATCGCGTCGGTGACCGAAACGTCGTTGCCAGCAAAATCGACTTCGAATTTGTAGCCCACACCGCCTGGCATATCGCCCGACACGCCGAGCCGTGCGCGGCGCGCTTCGCTGCCGAAACCATCTTCGATACCGGTGCCGTCAGGCGCGCTGATCGTGCCGGCATCATATTGCAAGCGCCCGCGCGGCTTGAAGCTCCAGCCATTGTCGGTGCTGATTTGCGGGGCGCCTTTAAATGCAATGTCGGGGCCGCTTTGGGCCTCCGCCGCTTCGTTTGCGCCCGCAGCCGCGACCTGCGCGGTTTCTGCGGCGGCCATTGCAGCCTCTGCGCGGGCATTGGCTGCGCTGGCTTCGGCTTCAGCCTCGTCCAATTCGGATTCGAGCGCGTCGACCCGCTCTGCCATCGCCTCCATCTGGGCGCGCATCTGCGCCAGTTCTTCGCGCAGGACATCGGTGTCCTGCGCAGCAAGCGGGCTGGATACGGCAGCAAGTGCAGCGACGAGTGCCAATCGGGAAATTTTCGGGTTCATTGCAATCTCTGAATGGTTTGAGATGCGCCGCGTCTATGGCGGCTATATGACCCATATGTGACAAGCTGACCCGCTATTTTTCCACAATGCGGCTAGCCTGCTGGCTGCGCCAATGGCCCGAGATATTGCGCCATGGTTTCGCGGCTCGGTTAACTTGGGTTAAAGATCCGGCAAAATTGATGTTTTCTGACCGTTTCGGAGCCAACCACTTAAACGCTTCGTAACGGCTTGCTTGCTATTTGCGCCTCCATGCAAGCTTCGCGCTTCTTGACTCTTTTCGCCCAGATGGTGGCGGTGCTGGCCCTGTGGCTAACGCCGGGCACTCTGCATGCGCAGGCCCCAAAGGACGCAAGCATTGCTCCCGAATGCCACGCCGCAACCGGCTCTGATGTCAGTTTCGAGCAGATGGCGGACCGGACACGGTGGATCTGCGACAACAGTGATTGGCGCGCCGATCAGCCCTCGGCCTGGCTGTGGTTTGACCGCTCGGCATGGGAAAGCGGCGAGCTGCCGCGCCATTTCTTCACCCGCATTGCCCGGCACCAGTCGATCAGCTTTGCCGCGCTCGACGATGACGGGACAATGCGCAGCGTGCGCTATCTCGAAAAAGACGGTCAGCCTCTTGCTGCCGGTCCGGTGTTCCAGCTTGCCTTGCCCGAGATCACGACAAGCACCCGCGCTGTCTTGATGCGGGTCGATCTGCCGCATTCTCTTCCGCTCTTAACCGAGGCACGTCTGATCCATCAGGTTGAATATGCCAATTGGTCCCAGCTCGAGATGATGTTGCTCGCTTTGGTGATCGGGATGCTGATCCTGCCTCTGGCGTTTGATCTGTCCTATTTCGTGGTGCTGCGCGAGAGGTCCGTGCTGGTCCACGCGGCGATGGTCGCCTCGATGATCGCCTATGTCTTCTTTGCAGGAGGGCTGATTTCAGTGATCGCCACCCTGCCGGTAGCCTTCATATCCGTTGCCGGCGCGCTGACCTGGGCGCTCGGCTGCGGAATATCAGCGCTGTTTCTTGCCGATTTCCTCGAAAAGGACGCCCAATCACCGTTTATGCGACGCGTGACGCTAGCAACCGGCATATGGACCATAGTCATGCCGGGCTTCTTTTCGCTGCAATTGCACCCAACGCAGGCTTTCGATGACCAGCTCTATTTCTTCACCTTCATTCCGGCGCTGGTGGTTATCACCGCCGCGATTGCCGAGGCGATCTGGCGCGGCAGCCGCTCGGCGCGCATTATCGCGCTGGCCTGGATGCCACTCATTCTCGCCGGAACTGAGAGATTCCTGCGCGGCGTCGGCGCCTATACTGGCCCATCGAGCCTCGACCAGCTGATCTATATCGCCATCGGTATCGAAGTGGTGATCATGAGCCTTGCGATTGCCGACCGCTTCTTTGCCCTTCGGCGCGAACGCGATGCCGCGCGGACCGAGGCGCGGATGCTCGAACAGCTGTCCGAGCGCGACCCGCTGACCGGATTGATGAACCGCCGCGCGGTCGAAACCCGCTTTGCCACGTTGCGGGCAGAAGGCTTCGACACATTCGCACTGGTCGATCTCGACCGGTTCAAGAGCGTCAATGACCGCTATGGCCACCAGATCGGCGACCGCGCGCTGATCGCTTGTGCCGAGGCGCTGCGCGGCGGCGATGGCCGCGACACAATCGCGATCCGGCTGGGCGGAGAGGAATTTGTGGTGCTGATGCGCGGCAAGCGGACGATCGAACGGCTTGAGGCCTTGCGCCAGATGGTGGCGATGCGGATTTCGACCGAGATAGTCGCGATCGACTTCCCGGTCACGGCGAGCATGGGCGTGATCGAATTGCCGAGCGCGTCAAAAGAGCTGATGAATTTGGACGAGATGTATGCGCGCGCCGATGCGCTGCTGTATCAGGCCAAGGAATCGGGACGCGACCGCATGTGTTTCGAGCGGCTCAAACTGTTCAACAAGGCGCCAAAATCTCGCCCCAAGCCCGGTCCCGTGAGCGAACTCGCCGCCTAAGTTTCGACGCGGAAATTGGCGAGCACTTCGGGTCGCACCCGCGCCAGCCGTCCGCTTTGCCGGTCCATGATCGCCCATGTGGTGCGCGCTGAGACGAGCTTCTTGCCCGAGGCGTCTGTGAACTCGACCGCGCGGACCGACTTCGCCCCGCGAGGCTCACCGTCGATCCACGTTGTGCCCAGCGCGCTCTCACCCGCCGCAATGTTCCCGCGATAATCAATCTCGTGCCGCACCACGACCCAGAAGAACGCCTCACGGTGTTCGGGTAGAGCCGCACTGTCCCAATGTGCGGTGGCCAAGTCCTGAATCCACTGGACCCAGACCGAATTGTTCACATGACCCAGCTCATCGATATGAGCCGGGTCAGCGGTGAAGGTGCGAGTGAATTTTCGCGGTTCGCTCACTCCGCTTCCTCAGCCATCCCCATCTGCCACAGGATAAAGGCGTATTCCTCTGCCGTTTCGCGCAGGGAATTCCACCGGCCCGACTGGCCGCCATGGCCTGCGCCCATATTGGTCTTCAAGAGCAGCAGATTGTCGTCGGTCTTCACATCGCGCAGCAGCGCGACCCATTTGGCAGGCTCCCAATAGGTCACGCGCGGATCGTTGAGGCCAGCGGTGACCAGCATCGGGGGATAGTCCTGCGCCTTCACCTGATCATACGGGCTGTAGGAAAGGATATAGGCAAAGGCCTCCTTACTCTCGATCGGGTTGCCCCATTCCTGCCATTCGCCCGGTGTCAGCGGCAGCGAGGAATTGAGCATCGTGTTGAGCACATCGACGAAGGGCACATGGGCCACGATGGCGCCATATTGCGAAGGGTCCTGATTGACGATTGCGCCCATCAGCTCGCCGCCAGCCGAACCGCCGCTGGCGGTGACCATGCCCTCTGCGGTGAAGCCCGTGTCGATCAGACCGCGGCCCGCATCGACGAAATCGTTAAAGGTGTTGGTGCGCTCAAACATCTTGCCTTGCAGATACCAGCGCCGCCCAAGATCATCGCCGCCGCGAATATGCGCGATGGCATAGGCGAAACCGCGATCCACCAGACTTAGACGCGTGGTCGAAAAGCCCGGCGGCACGGCATAGCCGTATGCGCCATAAGCGTAGAGATGGAGCGGCCCCGGCCCCTCGATCCCCTGAGCCGCCAGTATCTCCGCGCGGTCCTTGCGCATCACGATGCTGACCGGAACCATAGTCCCGTCGCGCGCCTGAATTTCGACCCGCCGCGTGATGTAATCCGACTGGTCATAGCCGCTCGGGATTTCCTGAGTCTTGAGCGTTTCGAGCGCGCCGTTCGCCACGTCGTAGTCGAACACGGTATCGGGCGTGATCATACTCTCATAGGAAAGCCGCAGCACAGTCTGGTCATATTCGGGATTGTTGGAGAGGCCCGCCGAATAGCTCTCTTCAGGAAACTCGATTGAAGCGATTGTTTGCGGTGAGGCATATTGCCGGATCTGCACCTGATCGAGGCCGTTGAGGCGTCCCTCGGTGACAAAGAAGCCTTCAAAAAGGTCGAAATCGGTGAGGTAGAACTCATCCGATCCCGCGATCACCGTCTCCCAATTGCCCGGCGTCGTCAGGTCGGCTTTGGCCAAGCGGAAGTTGATGTGGTCGTCATTGGTCCACACCCACATCTCACCCTCACGGATGTCGACCGAATATTCGACGCCCTGCGCGCGCGGCTTGACCAGAGTGAGCTCGCCCGTCGGATCGGCGGCGGAGACAAAGCGCACTTCGCTCGTCTCGTTATCGCCGGTCGCGATGATGAGGTAATCTTCCTGCGCGCTGAGCCCGGTGCCGACCGAGAAGCTTTCATCTTCCTCGGTATAGAGCACCACGTCCTCGCTCACCGGCGTGCCGATCACATGCAGGCGCGCTTCCAGCGTACGCCAGTTCTCGTTCGCCGGGCCGTAAACCAGCGCACTGCCGCCCGCGACCCAGGTCAGCCCGCTGCGCAAGTCGGGGATTTCATCGGCAAGATGCTCGCCGGTTTCCAGATCGAGGATGCGGCCGGTGTAACGCTCCGCCCCGCTCGTATCGGTCGAGTAGGCGAGATAGCGCCCGCTCTTGCTCACCGACAAAGCGCCCAGACGAAAATATTCGTGCCCCTCGGCCAGTTCGTTCTGGTCGAGGATCAACTGCGGCTCGGCGCTTTCAGGCGCACCCACTGGGCGGCGGTAATGTTTGCGATATTGCGCGCCCTCTTCAAATTCGGACCAGTAGAGAAAATCGCCCTGACGCTGCGGGACAGTGCTGTCATCTTCCTTGATCCGCCCGCGCATCTCGGTGAACAGCGTCTCGGTCAGCGCCGCCTGCGGCTCCATCTGCGCCTCGAAATAGGCGTTCTCCGCGCGGACGTAATCGAGCACATCCTCATCATCAATTTCCGGATAGGACTTGTCATAGAGCCAGTCATAAGGGTCCGAAATCGTGATCCCGTGATGGGTGTAAGTGTGCTCGCGCTTCTCGGCGTCAGGCGGAGTCATTGTCACGTTGGCATTGTCCTCATGAGAATCTGCAGAAGCGCTACTGGTCAGGGTCGCTGCCAGAGCAGCCGCGCATGTAAGTAGGGTGAGGCGAGTTTTCGACACGTCGGAGGGATCCTTTGTAAAAGGCACGGGTAGAAAGCCACCTTCAAGCGGCCTATGTGATGCTTTCTAGACATTCGATCCTGCACAGCAAGCCTGCATACCAGGTCTGTAGGCAGGACCAGCCGGGAACGATGACATGCTGATGCAAACCCATGAAGCGCGCCTCAAGGCGCTGCGCGAAGAACTCAAACGCCGCGAGCTGGACGGGTTCATCATCCCGATCTCGGATGAGCATATGAGCGAATATGTCGGCGAATATGCCGAACGGCTGGCATGGCTAACCGGATTTGGCGGGTCGGCTGGGTTCGCAGCGGTGACGCTCACCCACGCCGCGATCTTCGTCGATGGGCGCTACACCGTGCAGGTGCGCGATCAGGTTGACGGCAATCTGTTCGAATACCGCTCGATCCCCGGCGACAGTTTGGGCGCCTGGCTCAAAGATGTCTCTGAAAGCGGCGCAAAGATCGCCTATGATCCGTGGCTCCACACATGGGGCTGGGTCGAAGCGCTCGAAGCGGTGGTCGAGCCTGCCGGAATCACAATGGTCCCCGCCGACAGCAACCCGCTCGACGCAGTATGGGCCGATCAGCCCGCACCCTCCGATGCGGTGGCAATTGTCCATACAGAAGACCTTGCAGGACGCTCATCGGCTGACAAGCGCGGGCAAATCGCCGACTGGCTTGGCGATGAAGGCCTCGATGCCGTGGTCGTGCCTGCGCTCGATTCGATAGCGTGGCTGCTCAACATTCGCGGGTCCGACGTGGCGCATACGCCGGTCGCGCTGTCCTATGTGATCGCGCATGCAGACGGCCATGCCGAGCTGTTCATCGCTCCGGAAAAGATGACGCCCGAAGTCACCCAGCATCTGGGCAACGCCGTCACCGTGCGCCCGCGCGACGAGTTTCAGGCGGCGCTGGGCGAGCTTTCGGGCAAACATGTCAGCGTGGACCCTGATTTCGGCGTCGTAGGCATTGCGCAAGGGCTTCGCGCCGGCGGCGCGAAGTTCACCTTCAAGCAAGACCCCACGATCCTCGCCAAAGCGGTCAAGAACCCCGCCGAAGTTGCAGGTCACCGCGATGCGCAGGCGCGCGACGGGGCTGCGGTCAGCCGCTTCCTGCGCTGGCTCGAAGTCACCGCGCCTGCTGGCGAGATCGACGAACTGGCCGCTGCCGCCAAGCTCGAAGGTTTCCGCCGCGAACATGGCGATTTGCGTGATACCAGCTTCGACACAATCTCCGCCGCTTCGGGCCACGCCGCTCTGCCGCATTACAAGGTCGATGAGGACAGCAATATCCTGATCCCCCCCGGCTCGATCTATCTGGTCGATTCGGGCGGTCAGTATCCCGCTGGCACCACCGACATCACCCGCACTGTGTGGATCGACACGCCCGAAGGCTCGGAGCCAACCGCAGAGATGCGCGACCGCTTCACGCGGGTTCTGAAGGGCCATATCCAGATCGACAAGGCGACCTTCCCGCAAGGGACCTGCGGCGGCCAGATAGACGTGCTCGCCCGCCAATATCTGTGGGAGGGCGGCGTCGATTACGCGCATGGCACCGGCCACGGCGTGGGCAGCTTCCTCGGCGTCCACGAAGGCCCGCAGCGCATCGCCAAGCCCGGCGGCGGACAGGCAGGCACGAGCCAGGAATTGCTCGCAGGCATGATCCTCTCCAACGAACCGGGCTATTACAAACCGAACGCATTCGGCATCCGGATCGAGAATCTGGTCCTGACGGTCGAGCAGGATATCGAAGGCGCAGAAGGGCGCTATCTCGGGTTCGACTGCCTCACCTTTGTGCCGATCGACCGCAAGCTGATCGAGAAGAGCCTGCTCACCGCAGACGAGATCGCATGGCTCGACGCCTATCACGCCCGCGTGCGCGAAATCGTCGCGCCGCAGCTTGAGGGCGATGATCTGGCATGGCTGGAGCGCGAGACCGAGCCTTTGTGATCGGGCGAGCTTTCGCTCGCCGCCGTGCCACCCGCGCCCTCCACCCTTCCACCCGGATTGTATCCCGGTAGGCTCCGGGTGGAAGGGTGGAGGGCGCGGGTGGCACGGCCAAGGACCGGACGGAGGTCCGGTCCGCACGCAACAAAGACTCAATTTGCGCCGATCCGGATGTTCTAGTAATGTTCCAACTTCCCGAGTCGCATAAGGCGACCGGTTTGGGAGGAATTGAACATGATCGGCTACGTAACCCTCGGCACCAATGATCTGCCGCGCGCGGCGAAATTCTACGACGCTATCGCCAAACATTTCGGCGTTGGCCGGATGATGGAATTCGACACGTTTATCGCTTGGGGCGAAATGGGCGGAGCGCCGGGAATCGCCGCGACCAAGCCGTTTGACGAACAGCCAGCAACCGTCGGCAATGGCACGATGGTCGCGCTACAGGTCGAAGGGCCGGAGCAGGTGCAGGCGGTTTATGACACCGCGATTGCCGAAGGCGGCAGCGACGAAGGCGCTCCGGGCGCGCGCGGCGATGACGGCTTTTACGCAGGCTATTTCCGCGATCCCGATGGCAACAAGCTCAACGTCTTCTGCTTCACCGCACCCCCTGCCTCATGAGCGTGAAAACGCTCACGGACGCTTTCATCCATCTCGGGCTCGGAGCAAAGGCGGTTCCGCAACCGCCCTTCTCCGGGGTCGAATGGTATGAAGAGTATGGCGCACGCCACGGAGATGATGGAGCCGAAGGGCGTCTGGTGTCCCAGCACAGTTTCACCGAAGGGTGGGACACATGGGAGATGCACCCCAAGGGTGACGAAGTGGTGATCTGCATCGAAGGCGCGATGGTGCTGACGCAGGAATTCCCCAATGGCTCACGCACGCAAGTGCCTCTGGCCAAAGGCGAATATGCGATCAACCCGCCCGGCGTGTGGCACATCGCAGACGTGGAGGAGCGCGCGACCGCGATCTTCATCACTGCGGGCGAAGGCACCCAGATGCGCCCGCGTTGATCCGTGTTCTTGCGCCCAGCTGAACCGCGCTGCGATCCTGATACAAGCCGCGACACTTTTGCGGCTTTCCGGCATAATCCTGCGACAATCGCGCTCTAGACATGGCAATTGTGAGTTGCGGTAAGGGTCGCCTTTGGCTTCCTCAACCTGACGACGCAGCCAGTTTACGGCGCGGGCAATATGCCCACATGTCCGCGCCGGGCTGCATTTGGCCGGGTGTCCCTGACCGGAAACGGGCCGCTTCTCACATAGAGAATTATCCTGGAAGGAATGACAATGCGCACACTCACACTCACTCTTTCGGCGGCCGTATTGGCGCTCGGCGGTGCCGGAATGGCGGCGGCCCAGCAGCAAGGCGGCGAACGCGGCTTCGAAGCCTCTGACACCAATGGCGACGGCGTAATCTCGCTCGCCGAAGCGCGCGCCAAAGGGCGCGAACGTTTTGAGCGCATGGACGTGAATGGCGATGGCCAGCTTTCCTCAGCCGACCGCGAAGCCCGCCGCGCTGCCCGCTTTGCCGCTTCGGATACCAATGGCGATGGCGAGTTGTCGCGCGCCGAAATGAGCGCCGCCCGCGAAGCGCGCAATGCCCGCCGCGCAGAACGACGCGCCAGCCGTCAAGAACGCCGCTTTGACCGGATCGACAGCGACGGCAGCGGCGGCATTTCCGAGGCCGAAATCGCAGCCGCCCGCGAAGCGCGCGGTGAACGTCGCGGTGCAGGTCGCGCAGAACGCCGCCGTGGCGGCCGGGCCATGCGGATGCTCCGCCGCGCCGACACCAATCAGGATCGCGTCATTTCAAGCGCAGAATTCGATGCCGCAATCGAAGCACGCTTTGCCCGCGTCGATGCCGACAATTCGGGTACGATCACCAAAGCCGAGCACGACACGGCCCGCGAAGCCGCGCGCGAACGCCGCCAGCAACGCCGCGAGGCGCGCAGTGAGCGGCGTGGTGGTGAACGGCGCCGCAACTGATCCAACGCTAACTCCAAGGGATGCAGGGGCACCTCCCCGAACCGGCCCTAATCGCCCGTGCATCCCGACTGCCGGCCCGGCGCGCGCCTTTTACTTGCTGGTTGCGCATCGGGCCGGCTCCTTTCATGAACTGAGCTGCGATGAATGACGCCGCCCTAACCTCGATACTGCTAGTCGATGACGAGCCGACCCTGCGCGAGCCGCTGGCCGAATATCTTGGCGATCAGGGCTTTGCGGTCAGCGAGGCGGCAAGCGCCGCAGCGGCGCGCACCGCTCTCACCACCAACACACCCGATCTGGTCCTGCTCGACATCATGATGCCGGGCGAAGACGGGCTTTCGCTCTGCCGCCATCTGGTCGAAACGCGCCAGATCCCCGTCATTTTCCTCACCGCGCGCGGCGAGCCGACCGACCGGATCATCGGGCTGGAACTGGGCGCGGATGATTATGTCGTCAAACCGTTCGAGCCGCGCGAGCTGGTCGCGCGCATCCGCACGGTCCTGCGCCGGGTCGGGCGCAGTCCCGCCCCCCAGCGCGAGATCCAGGACTGGCATTATCGCTTCGAAGGCTGGCAGCTCGATCCGCTGAAGCGCAAACTGACCGACCCGCAGGGCGTCACCGTACCGATCTCGACGGCCGAGTTTCGCCTGCTGCGCGCCTTTCTCGACAATCCTCGCAATGTGATGGACCGCGACCTGCTGCTCGATCTGGTTCAGGGGCGCAGCGCGCATCTGTTCGACCGCGCGGTTGACAATCAGGTGAGCCGCCTGCGCCGCAAGATCGAGGCTGACACCAGCGAGCCGCAGCTGATCCTGACCGTTCGCGGCGGCGGATACCGCTTTGCCGCCAATGTCGAACGGATCGCGCCCGGCGGGATTGGCGCGTGAAGCGGCTGCTGCCCTCAAGCCTGCTCTCACAGGTGATGGTGAGCGTCGCGCTGGCGCTGCTGGTGGCGCAGTTCGTCTCGCTCGCCTTGCTCTATCGCGCGGGCGAAGAAAGGCGCGAAACGGCGATCCTGACTGCCGCCGCATTCCAGCTTGTCACCGGCGCCGAACGCGCTGCGCGGGACCGGGCGATTAGGCAAGAACGCGGACGCAGGCAAGGCGGGGCCGCCGGTCTGCCCCCGCGCCTGCGCTACACGATCAGCGCTGAACCACCGGCGGCGGGTTCAGACGCCAATGGCGAGGGCGAGAGCGAAGCGCGACTACGCGCGGCTCTGTTGCTCGAAGATATCGACCCGCACGCTGTCGCCATAACCATCCGCCGCGCGGGCGACGATCCGCTGCTCAACGCTTTTGCAGAGGCACGCCCGCGTTTCGAACGGCGTCAGGGCTGGCGCGAGAAGCGGCTCTATGTCGCCGCAATCCAGCGAGAGGCAGGGGGCCAATGGGAGGCCGCCCGCGTGCTCGAACCGCGCCGCCGGCAGGCCGCATTGGGCGGGCTGATATTCCAGACACTCGTCACGTTCGGCGTGCTGATCGCGGTGCTGTTCTTCGTCATGCGCCGGATCACGCGGCCCTTGGCGCGGCTGACCGAGCGGGTCGGGGACTTCTCGAGAGAGCCGGGGCGCGTGGTGCAGCTGGAAGAAACCGGCCCTTCCGACACGCGCCACCTGATCGCAGCACACAATGCGATGGAAGCGCGCATCGCCGCGTTGCTCGATGAAAAGGACGTGATGCTTGGAGCCATCGGACACGACCTCAAGACGCCGCTTGCCGCCTTGCGCGTGCGGATCGAGAGCGTTCCCGACGATGCCCAACGCAGCAAAATGGCGGCCTCCATCGAGGACATCACCGCCACACTCGACGACATCCTCACTCTGTCACGGGTCGGGCGCGATGGTGCCGGGGTGGAACCCGCCGATCTGGGCGCGCTCGCCCTGGGTGTGGCCGAGGAGTTCGAGGATCTGGGCGAACCTGTGACGATCCTCGACCCGCCGCGTTTGGTTGCCCGCGTGCAAGTCACCTGGATCAAGCGCGCGCTGCGCAACCTCGCCTCCAACGCGGTGCGTTATGGCGAGATGGCAGAGATTTCGGCGATCGAGGAGGCGGGGCAGGCCGTGCTGCGCGTCGATGATCGCGGGCCCGGCATCGCGCCGGACCGGATCGCTGCCATGCTCGAACCCTTCACCCGCGGCGAAGCCTCACGCAACCGCGCAACCGGCGGCGCAGGCCTCGGCCTGACCCTCGCGCGCGCCATCGCGGAACAGCATGGCGGCCAGCTGGTGCTGGAAAATCGCCAAGCTGGAGGCCAGATCACAGGCCTACGCGCGGAAATCCGCCTGCCGCTCTAGCGCATCAAGCCGCCGATCAGATTGCGCACAAAGCGACCTGCGATCGGTCCGGCAAGATCGGTTGCGATCGAGCCTGCTGCCGAAGTGATCCCGCTCTTCACCGGATTGGCGCGAGACTTCTTGCCGAGCACCGCGGCGGCGGCGGCACCGGCCATTCCGCCTGCGGCAACCTTGGTGCCGCGCGAGATTGCCTTTTCCCACATCGACTTGGTCTTGCGCGGGCGCTTGGCGACTTCCTGCTCGCCCTTTTCGGCGACTTCCTCTGCCGTATCGACGGCATCCTGAGTCTTGGCGAGCAGCACTTCTTCGGCGCTCTCGCGGTCGACCGCTTCGTCATATTTGCCTTCGAACGGGCTGATTGACTGGATGATAGCGCGTTCTTTCTTAGTCACAGGGCCAAGGCGCGAGCGCGGCGGCTTGATGAGAGTGCGCTGGACAACAGTGGGCGCGCCTTCCTCGTCGAGCGTCGAGACCAGCGCCTCACCCACTTTGAGCTGGGTGATAACTTCCTCGGTGTCGAGATCATCGTTGATGCGGAACGTCTCCGCCGCCGCCTTGATCGCGCGCTGGTCACGCTTGGTGAAGGCGCGCAGAGCGTGCTGGACGCGGTTGCCAAGCTGACCTGCGACTTCCTCAGGAATGTCGATCGGGTTCTGCGTGACGAAGAACACGCCGACACCCTTGGAGCGGATCAGCCGGACAACCTGCTCGATCTTTTCCTGCAAGGCCTTGGGCGCATCATCAAACAGCAAATGCGCTTCGTCGAAGAAGAAGACGAGGCTGGGTTTTTCCGGGTCGCCCACTTCGGGCAGGCTCTCGAACAATTCAGCTAGCAGCCATAAGAGAAACGTCGCATAGAGCTTGGGGCTCTGCATCAGCTTGTCGGCGGCGAGCACATTCACATAGCCGCGCCCCTGTTCATCGGTCTTGAGGAAATCGTCGATTTCAAGCGCTGGCTCGCCGAAGAAATGGTTCGCGCCTTGTGCTTCGAAGCTGAGCAATTGGCGCTGGATCGCGCCGACCGATTGCTTCGAGACATTGCCATAGACGCCCGACAGCTCCTTCGAATTTTCATGCGCCCATTGCAGCACGCTTTGCAGATCGCCGAAATCGAGCAGCAGCAGGCCGTTTTCGTCAGCGTGTTTGAAGACGATCTGAAGCACGCCTTCCTGCGTGTCGTTGAGGTCGAGCAGGCGCGAGAGCAGCAGCGGGCCCATTTCGGAAATCGTGGTGCGGATCGGGTGGCCTTGCTCACCATAGAGATCCCAGAAGATCACCGGATTGTCCGAATAGGCATAGTCCTCCATGCCCAGATCCTTGGCGCGGCCTTCCAGCTTGTCAGCGTGTTTGAAGGTGGGGGAGCCGGGCATGGCGATGCCGGACAGATCGCCTTTCACATCGGCGACAAACACCGGAACACCATTGGCGGAAAAACTCTCGGCCAGTCCCTGCAACGTCACCGTCTTACCCGTGCCGGTCGCGCCGGCGATCAATCCGTGACGGTTTGCGCGGCTCAGCGCGAGGTGCTGGTTTTCACCATTGCCGCCAAGACCCAAAAAGATATCGCTCATAGTCCGCTTCAAATCCCTGTTCTTTGTGCGACCTGCGTTTGCAGACCGATTGGGAGCCGGTCAAGTTGGTGCGGGCAACCTATCGACTTGGATCGCAGGGGCTTCTAAGGCGCTAGAGATGGTTCAGGCCGCTTCGCCACAGACATTTGTATTGCTCGATGACGCGCGCGCCGATGGCGGGGCGGACGCGATGTTCTACGCCAATCCGCGCGAAGTCTTTGTCGCTTACCGGGCAAGCGAGGTCGAAAGCGTGCTGAAGGCCGCCGATGCCGCGCGCGCGGGCGCAGGCGGCAGCGGAGGCGAGCTTGCGGGCTATATCGCCTATGAGGCGGGTCTTGCGCTCGAACCCAAACTCGCACCGCTTGCAGACGAACGTTCGGGCGCGGCCGGACCGCTGGTTTGGCTCGGACTGTTCGATGCGCCGGAACGGATTGCGCCGGCAGACGTCCCCGCATGGCTCGATGCGCGGGCAGAGGGGACCGCCAGTCTCGGCCCGCTCGACCCGCAGCTTTCGCCCGGTGGTTATGAAGCCGCCTTTGCGAAACTGCGCGAAGCGATCCATGCTGGCGATATCTATCAGGCCAACCTCACCTATCCGCTAGCCGGGTCATATCAGGGTGACCCGCTGGCGCTCTATGCCCAGCTGCGCGGCGCAGCGAGCGCTGGCTATGGCGGAGTGGTGTTCGATGGCTCGCACTGGCTGCTGAGCCTTTCGCCCGAATTGTTCGTGGCGCTCGATGGCGACAAGGCCAAGGTCAAGCCGATGAAGGGCACGCGCCCGCGCTCGGATGATCCGGCGCGCGATGCCGAGCTGGCCGAAGAGCTGGCGACGTCGGTCAAGGACAAGGCCGAGAACCTGATGATCGTCGATCTGATGCGCAACGATCTCAGCCGGGTGGCCGTACCGGGCAGTGTCCAAGTCGATGCGCCCTTTGCAATCGAGAGCTTTCCGACCGTGCACCAGATGGTCTCCAGCGTTCGCGCCGAGCTTGCACCGGGCAAGGGCGCGATGGAGCTGGTGCGCGCGATCTTCCCCTGCGGCTCGATCACCGGCGCGCCCAAAATCCGCGCGATGGAGCTGATCCATCAGATCGAGCGTGATGCGCGCGGGCCCTATTGCGGGGCGATTGGCCGGATCGGAGCAGACGGCACGGCGGCTCTCAATGTGGCAATCCGAACCTTGCGCCTCACTCCTATCGAGAATGGTCAGGGCCATGCTGTGCTGGGCGTTGGTTCAGCGATTGTGGCGGATAGCGAGGCCTTTTCCGAACGGCGCGAATGCGAGGTGAAAGCGGGCTTTGCGCGGGCAGCCTCCCCCGTTCACGCCGCGCCCGCTTGCGATCTTATCGAAACGATGGCGTTTGATCCCGAGAGCGGGATTGCGCTGCTCGAACTGCATCTGGCCCGGATGAAGCGCAGCGCGGCAGCGCTTGGCTTCCAGTTTGATCGCCACGCTGCGCGCAACCAGATTCAGGCGCTTTGCTTCGAGCTGGAAGCGCCTGCGAAATTGCGCCTGCTTGCAGCGCGCAGCGGTGCGACTGCGCTGGAGACGCAGCCGATGCCGGAGGCGTTGACCGAACCGCTCAAAGTCGCCGCGCTCCCCCACCCGCTCGACCCGTCCGACTGGCGGCTTTCGTATAAGACGAGCGACAGGGGCTTTTACGAAGACGCACACAATGCTGCGAAGCAGTTTGGCGCCAACGAGGCGGTGCTGGTGCGCGATGACGGGCTTGTGACCGAAGGCAGCTTCACCAATATTTTTGTTGAGCGCGGCGGCATATTTCTCACCCCGCCGGCCACACTCGGCCTGTTGCCGGGTGTCTTGCGCGAATCGCTGATCGGGCAAGGCCGCGCGCGCGAGGCGGACCTCACACTCGACGATCTCACCCATGGCTTCATGCTCGGCAATGCCGTTCGCGGGCTTTTTTCAGCAAAGCTGATATAGGACTTCTCCAAGCCACCCGCTCCCTCCACCCTTCCACCCGGATCGTAACCCGGTGTGATTATCCGGGTGGAAGGGTGGAGGGAGCGGGTGGCCAGGCACATAGGCAAACAAACAATGCAAATCCCAATCCTCTTCGAAGACGGCGAAGCGCTTGTCATCGACAAGCCTGCCGGACTGCCGGTCGACCGTCCCAAACGCGGCGGGCCTGCGCTGTTTGACCATATCGAGCAGCTCAAGCTCGGCTTTCAGCGCCCGCCAGTCCCCGTGCACCGGCTCGACACCGACACCAGCGGCTGCCTGCTGCTCGCGCGCAATCCCAAGGCCTTGAAGCGCTTCAACAAGGCCTTTGAAGACCGGCTGGTCGGCAAGACCTATCTGGCGGTCCTCGATTTCGAACCGGCGGAAAGTTCGGGCACGATCGAACTGGCGCTGTCCAAGATCAGCTCAGCCGAAAAAGGCTGGCGGATGATCGCGGCGAAGAAGGGCAAGCCTGCCGTCTCGCATTGGGAGCTGATCGAGGTGATCGGAGAGGGCGACAAACGCCGCTCGCTGATTCGTTTCCGGCCCGAAACCGGGCGGACCCACCAGCTGCGCGTCCATGCGCTGCAAGGACTGGGCACGCCATTGCTCGGCGATCCGGTCTATGGGCCGGTGCGTGGGCAGAATAAAGGCGCGCCGCGCACCATGCTCCACGCCGAAAGCATTACGGTCGAACGCGAGGGCAAACCGCCTGTCACTGCCACCGCGCCCTTCCCCGAGGATTTTCTGCGCGCCGGGCTGAGCGCCCCTGAACTCGTGCAGGCCGATGGATGAAGACCTCCTAAATCGCGCCCACGCGCTAGCCGAGGAAAGCTTCCTCGCAGGCTCCGGCCCAGGCGGGCAGAACGCCAACAAGGTCGCAACCGAGGTTCAGCTGCGGGTGAACATCTATGCGCTGCGGCTTGAGCCGACTGTTTTTGCCCGCCTGCGCGACCTTGCCGGCTCCAAACTGACCGCTGCGGGCGATCTCCTCATCACCGCGCGCCAGCACCGTACGCAAGAGGCCAACCGGCAGGCCGCGCGGGTCAAACTGGCAGAGATTCTCGAAGCCGCGCACCGCGCGCCCAAGAAGCGCGCCAAGACCCGCGTCAACCGCGTGGGCAAGGTGCAGCGGCTCAAGTCCAAGAAAGCACGCGGCACCATCAAAGCCAATCGCGGCAAGCCGAGCCGATCAGACTGGTGACTCTGCTTGACTTTTGCCGGTGAATCGGCAAATGCGCGCGGCTTGAAGGGCGGTGCCGTCAAAAACGCGCGCACCGCTTTATGTTTTTCGGCCAACCCAACCTGTTTGGAGGCCACCACCCGATCTTAGGATACCGTCATGGCGAAGCCCGCAACCGTCAAGATCAAGCTCGTCTCGACCGAGGGCACGGGCTTTTACTACGTGACCAAAAAGAACCCGCGCAACACCACTGAAAAGATGGTGTTCCGTAAATACGATCCGGTCGCGAAAAAGCATGTCGAATTCAAGGAAGCCAAGATCAAGTAAGGTCTTGGTTGAATTTGGGGGCGCCTGCTGAACGCAGCGGCTCTCACAAATTCATCGACAGTTCAATCCGCGCGGCCTAGCTGCGGATTCATGAGCATTTCGACCCTTCTCCGCCGCTCCGGCATGGCATTTGCCGCTGCCGGTACGCTTGCACTTGGCCTCTCTATCGGGAGCGCCGATTCGCGCCCATTCGCTATGGGGCCAGCACCCGCCACCGCGCAGACCACCGCCGCGGATCTCAATCGTGCGGTTGCAGCCTTGCGCGGCATCGCAACCATGCGCGCCGACTTCACCCAGACCGACCGCGCTGGCAATCAGGCGCGCGGGGTGATGACATTGAAGCGCCCCGGCAAGATCCGCTTCGATTATGGCGAGGATGCCGATCTGCTGGTCGTCTCCAACGGCCGCTCGCTCTATATGATCGATTACGAGGTCAATCAGGTCGAACGCTGGCCGATCCGCAATTCACCGCTCGGCGCGCTGCTCGATCCGGAGCGTGATGTCACCCAATATGGCACTCTGGTGCAGACGAGCAGCCCCGATGTGATCAGCATTGATGTGCGCGACACCGACCGGCCCGAGTTTGGGCGGATGAATCTGATCTTTGTGCGCAGCCCCAATGCGCCGGGCGGATTGCAGCTCACCCACTGGGTCGCGCTCGATGCCCAGAATCATCGGACGACGGTGCGGCTGACGAATCACCGCTATGGAATCAACGTGCCGGAGAGCACATTCAGGTTCCGCGATCCGCGCCGCTCGTCCCGTCGCCCACGGTGAACGGCTGACCCGTGATAAGTTGTATGGATGCGACAAAATCGGGCCTGCGTTCATATAAGTGAAAGCCCAAAGCCGCTAATTATTCTCAACAAGGCGAGCGAGGACGGGTTTCCCCCCTGTTGCCCTCCTCAAAAGATTGCCCGCCTTGCAAAAGCGTGACGAACGCTAACAACGAAGCTCCAGTGCCATCGCCCCCGGCACTGGAGCTTTTTGTTATTCCCACCCAAACGCGCTGCGGATGATGTCGTAGATCACGTTCTGCTCGATCACGCCGCGCGCTTTTTCGGCGCCGGGGCCTTGGGCGTAGAGCGCGACATCTTCGCCTGCGTGAGTCTCGCTGCCAGTCGGGATTGCGGATTGTTGGCGGGCGGAGATGCCGGTTTCGGGCGTCGGGCGTTCGGCCATATTGGCGATTGAACCCGGGCCATTGGCATAGCCCAAAGTGGTGTAGGGCAGTCCGTCTTCGGCCGTGGCAAACTCGGTCCCGGCCCCTTCGGGCGGCACGACCAGCCCGAGGATGTCGTTACCCCTTCGCGGATAGCCGGCAATGGTGAAGACGTGGCTGTGATCGGCGGTCACGAGGATCAGCGTTTCTTCGGGGTCGGTGTTGTCGATCGCATATTGGATCGCACGGGCAAACTCGGCCCCTTCCTCCAGCGCGAGCCCGGCATAGCCGCCGTGATGCGCGTGATCGATCCGGCCCGATTCGACCATTAGATAGAAACCGTCCGGGTCGCTCGATAGGCGCGAGAGTGCCTGCGCAGTCATGTCGGTCAGCGTCGGCTCTTCGGAGGTTTCCTCGCGCTGCGCCATGAAGGTCATGTGGCTTTGCGAAAAGAGGCCGAAAACCGGCGCGTCCATCGGCGCGGCTTCCAGTTCGGCCTGCGTGGTCACATAGGTGCCGCCCGTGCGCGCGACCCATCCGGCGGGCAGATCGGCGTCGCTGTCGAGCCGCCAACCATCGGCATCGCTGCCGTAAAACGCGGTCAGACCGCCGCCCAGTGCGACGGTAAAATCGGATTGCACCAGCTGCTTGGCGATATCATCGCAGCCAAGACCGCGCTGGTCTTCAGGAATTCCCGCATCCGATTCCCAATCGCGATCCGAAGCGCGCGAATAGACGCTGGCCGGGGTTGCATGGGTAATCCGTGCGGTCGACACAATGCCGAGCGCAAGGCCGCGCTCCGTCGCTTCCTCGCCAATCAGCGGCAAGGCATAGGTCTTGGAGTCGGCGCAATTGTTACGGCGGGCTTCAGGCCCAACGCCGAGATAGCCAATATTGGTCTTTGAACCCGAATGCATTGCAGTGGCGGTGCCCGCGCTATCGGGCACCTGCGCATCGACATTGTAGGTCTTCACCAGAGCAACATTGTCGAACATCTCGAATGGCAGGACATATTCCTCGCCCGTTTGGCCCAGTTTCTGCCCGGCATAGATTCGCATCGCAGTGATGGTCGAAATGCCCATGCCGTCGCCGATGAACAGAATCACGTTCTTTGCCCGCGGCGCTTCCGCAACGTCAGGGTCCGCTTCGATTACGGGCCGGTTTGCGGCGCTGCCACTATAGGTGTCGCCCGCCTGGATGACGCAGCCTCCAAGGGTGAGCGAGGCAGAGGCAAGAAGGGCGGCGGTGAAGCGCTTGGCAGTCATGGATAGTCTCCTGATCGGTTGCCACCTTGCTATCGCTATCCAATGTGACGGGAAAGCTAAACCTTGCTGCGAATCCCCCACGCTCCTAAGTCGGCTGGCATGATTTCTGTAGCCACCTGGAACATCAATTCGGTCCGCTTGCGCCTGCCGATTGTCGAAAAATACCTCACCGAGCACGCGCCGGACATTCTGTGCTTGCAAGAGATCAAGTGCGAAAACGACAAGTTCCCCGCCGAGGCTCTGGCCGAAATGGGTTACGAGCATCAAGCTGTGTGCGGGCAAAAGGGCTATCACGGCGTCGCCACGGTCAGCCGCGTTCCGATCCGCGAGATATCGCGTCACGACTGGCAGGCCAATGGCGAAGCGCGCCATGTCGGGGTCGAAGTCGTGGGCAAGGATATGTGCATTGACAATGTCTATGTGCCGGCAGGCGGCGATATCCCCGACCGCGAGAAAAACGTGAAATTCGGGCAAAAGCTCGACTTTCTCGAACGCATGACCGGCTGGGCCGATGCGCTGGATCGCAACACGCTGATCGTGGGCGATTTCAACATCGCCCCGCTCGAAAGCGATGTGTGGAGCCACAAGCAACTGCTCAAAGTTGTCAGCCACACCCCGCTTGAGGTCGACACTTTACAACGCTTTCAGGACGCGCATGGCTGGGTCGATCTGGGGCGCGAGTTTATCCAGGATCCAGAGCGCTATTTCAGCTGGTGGTCCTATCGTTCGCCCGACTGGCGCAAGAATGATCGCGGACGGCGGCTTGACCATATGTGGGCCTCGGGTGAGCTGGCCAAACAGGCGCGCGGGCATTCGGTGCTCGAAGAAGCGCGCAGCTGGGAGAAGCCGTCTGACCACATCCCGCTGATCACCGAGTTCGATATTTGAGTTCAGACACGCCTTCCCCCGCCACTTCGCCCGCGCGCCGCGCCGCGCAGGCGGTGGATGCGCTGCGCCATGGCTGGCCGCTGGCGTTCGAAGGTGGCCCAACTCTTCTCCCTGTAGAAACCGCGATTGCGAGCGGGGCCTCCGCGCCGCGTATGCTGATATCGGCGGCGCGGGCGGCCACGCTCAAGCTTGCCAATCAGCGCGAGGCTGCAGTGCCCCACGCGCCGGTCCTGATCCGCGGAGGCGAGCCATTTGACCTGCGCGCAGCAGTGCCGATTGCCGATCCGGCGCTCGACCTCAAAAACCCAATGAAAGGCCCGTTTCGCGCCGAAGCGCTCGAATGGGAGGACATCGCCGCCGCTGCGATGGAATTTGCGCGGATTGCAGGCATCCTGCCCGCTTTTCTAGTCGATCCCAATTATGCAGGCGAAGCGCATTCGCTCTGCGCGTCAGACCTCACGCATTACAGCGAAGCGGGCGCTTTGCGGATCATCACCCGTGCGCGCTTGCCTGTCTCGGCCAGCGAGGAGGCCGAGATTGTCGCTTTTCGCTCGACCGAGGATACGCGCGAACATGTCGCGCTCATCATCGGCGACCAATGCGGCGACACCGAGCCATTGGTGCGGGTCCATTCCGAATGCCTGACCGGCGATATTCTGGGCAGTCTCAAATGCGATTGCGGCCCGCAGCTCGACGCCGCGCTCCACGCCATGGCCGATCACGCTGACAAGAATGGCGGCTGGGGCGCGCTGCTTTATATGCGGCAGGAAGGGCGCGGGATCGGGCTGGTGAACAAGCTGCGCGCCTACCGCTTGCAGGATCAGGGCTTTGATACGGTCGACGCCAATCAGCGGCTCGGCCTGCCTGACGAAGCGCGCGATTTTCCGCTGGCGGCGCGGATGCTCGATCTGCTTGGCGCCGGCTCGATCCGGCTGATGACCAACAATCCCGCCAAAGTCGAAGCGCTTGAGGCGGCGGGAATCACAGTCCGCGAGCGGGTGGCGCATCAGCTGCCCGATAACCCTCACAATGCGCGCTATCTTGCGACCAAGCGCGACCGGTCCGGACACCTTCTCAAATGAACGGTCCTGAATTCGCCATCACCATCCGGCCCGAAGCGGCAGGCGATGAGGACACGATCTTCGCGCTCACCGAAGCCGCCTTTGCCGATATGCCATTCAGCGACGCGGACGAGCAGCATGTCATCACCCGCCTGCGCGACGATGGCGATCTGACACTTTCGCTGGTCGCCGAGGACGCAGAGCGGATTGTCGGCCATATCGCCTTTTCGCCGGTCACGATCACAGGCGGCGCAAAGGGCTGGTTCGGCCTTGGCCCCGTTTCGGTCTGGCCGGAATTTCACCATCGCGGGATCGGCGGGGCGCTGATCAAACGCGGGATTGCCGATCTGCGCGCGGCGGGCGCGAAAGGCATCGTGCTGCTGGGGAGCAATGTCTACTATCCCCGCTTCGGCTTCGCGCATGTGCCCGAGCTGACCTATCCCGGCCCGCCGCCCGAATATTTTCAGGCGCTGCTGCTCGATGGCGAAATGCCCTCAGGCGAGGTTTCCTACGCGCCCGGTTTCTATCCCGCAGTCTAGCGCCGCTCGTAATCGGTAAGGCCGCGCGCGAGGTTGTTGCCTGACAAGGCGATGCGCGATCCGGTCCAGTCGGCCAGAAAGACGCTGGACCGCGTCAGGCCGGGCACAAAGCGTGCTTCATTGCCCGTGACCGTCAATCCGTCGGAGGAGTGGAGGACGTCTTCCGCACCCAGCGCGATAAAGGCGGAGTAGTTTTCCTTGTCGCGGCCCTGCACGAACCAATTGCCCGCAATGCTCCCGCGGCTGCCTGCGGGCAGGTCAATCATGTAATTGGTCCCGCGCCCAGCAGCATCGTCAAAGCTGTTGTTTTCGATAATCACATTGGCCGCGCGCGCCTTTAGATAATGCCCGCCGCTGCCGCGTTCAAACCGGCTTTCGACCACGGTCAGCTCGCCATAATTGCCGATATAGATCGAATGCGCGCAGCCCGCAGAATTCTCGCAAGTGCCCAGCCCGCTAAAGGTCGAGCGGGTGATGAAGATGCGGCTTTGCGGATCATTGCCGCTGAGGATGCCCTGCTGGCTGTCGAGAAAGCGCGAGTGGGTGATGTTGAGCGCGCCTTGCTCCAGCCGGATGCCCGCGCCGTTTCCGTCCGCCACATAGATGCCCGAGAATGTCAGCCCGCGAATCTCCGCGCCCAGCCCGCGCAGGACCAGCGCTGCCTTGCCTTCGCAAGGCGTGCCCACAAGCGTGACTGTGCCATATTCCTGCGCCGCGTAGATGATCACACCGGCGCGCTGCACCGCGCATTGGCGGTAGGTGCCCGGTGCGATGGTGATCGTGCCGCGCTGGTCGCCAACTGCATCCACCGCTTGCTGCAATGACGGATAGCTGCGCCCTGTCTCGGTAATGGTGAAAGCTCCGCCCGATTGCGCTGCGGCAGGGCTTGCCGGAAACACCAGCATTCCTAGCCCGAGCGCGAAGATCAGCGCGAGAAACACCCAATCGAGCGAGTTGGCGAGACGCAGTGCAAGCGATGGGCGGAGATTTGCTACAGTTTGAACCATGGTCATATCTATAGCGCCAATTGGCTTCCGCCCGAGCGCTGCTAATCCCGGTGTGCCGTTTCGGCGCATCAATTGGCGCTTGGCTTAACGCCGCTTCGCCCGCTACACCTGCGCGCACAATTTGCGCAAATTGGGAATTTTCTAGGAGGAACCCACTGATGAAGAAGATCGTATACACCGCCATGATCGGCGGCGCGGCATTGATGCTTTCCGCTTGCGGCAGCACCGATGACGCATCGACCGAAGCGATGCCCGAAGATGTCGAAATGCCGGCAGAAGAAGCGCTCGGGTCCATCGCCGAGGAACCGGTTGTCGATGAAGGCGTCGAAGGGCCTGAAGTCGATCCGGCAGAGAACGCGCCTTCCGAAGCGACCGCCAACGAAGCCGCTGATGCCGCTGCCAATGTCGCAGCCGAGGCCGAAGCCGCGATCGAAGCTGCCGAGGCCGCTGCTGCTGCAGAAGCGGCTGCTGCGATCCCGACCGGCGAGTGAGCCGGAGCGGACAAAAGCTGAACGGCGCTGCGGCGCTGCTCGTTCCCGTGCTGCTGCTGATCGCTGCGTGCGATAGCGGCGGCACGACGAGCGGCCCCGGCGCGGTCAGCGAAGGCGAAGCGGCCGCACTCGATGAAGCCGCCGAGATGCTGGAGGAGCGGCAATTGCCCGAAGGCGTGCTCCCGCCGCTCGAAGCCCCGCAAGGCACACCGGCGCAGGACACGCCGCAAGAGGAAGGCACTGAATGACCACGAATTCCGGCCACAACCATGGCCAAAACCACGGAATGGATCAGGACACTTTCGAACAATTCGCCGAGCAGCTTGAGCGTTACGTCAAGGAACGTCTGATTCCGGCGGAAGGCGAAGTGATAGCAAATGACGCGATTCCGCCCGAGATTATCGACGAAATGCGCGACATGGGTCTGTTCGGGCTTTCGGTGCCGGAGGAATATGGCGGCGCGGGCCTCAACATGGCGCAATATGCGCGCGTGGTGAACACGATGAGCTACGCTGCGCCAGCCTATCGCTCGATCTTTTCAATCAATGTTGGCATGTTCGCCAGCGCGCTCAAGAACGGCGCCACCGAAGAACAGCGCGCCGAATGGTATCCCAAGCTCGCCGAAGGCAAGATCGCCTGTTTCGGCCTCACCGAACCGGGCTCGGGCAGCGATAGCGCGGGCCTGCAAACCACCGCCACGCCTGATCCTGACGGCAATGGCTGGGTCTTGAACGGGACCAAGCGCTACATCACCAACGCCCCGCATGCCGATGTCGCGCTGATCATGGCGCGCACGGACAAGGAAAACCTGCCCAAAAACGCGCATGTCAGCGCCTTTCTGGTGCCGATGAATGTGCCAGGCGTTTCAACCGGATCGCCCGATGCCAAGATGGGCCAGTCGGGCAGCCACATCTCAGACATCATGCTCGACGACGTGAAAGTGCCCGGCGATGCTTTGCTGGGCGGGGAGACGGGCAAGGGCTTCCGCTTTGCGATGCAGAGCCTCGACAATGGCCGGATTTCAGTGGGCTCCGCCGCGACCGGCTATGCCCGCCGTGCGCTGAATTCCGCGATCCGCTATGCCAATGAGCGCAAGGCGTTTGGTGAGCCGATCGCGCAATTTCAGCTGATCCAGGCGATGCTCGCCGATAGCGAGATCGAAATCTACGCCGCCGAAGCGATGATGAAGGACGTCACCGAACGTGCCGACAGGGGCGAGAACATCCTCGTCAAAGCCGCTGCCTTCAAGGTCTTTGCCAGCGAAATGTGCGGCCGCGTGGTCGACCGCGTGGTGCAGATCTATGGCGGTGCGGGCTACCTCGCCGAATACGATGCCGAACGCTTCTATCGTGATGCGCGCATCTACCGCATATACGAAGGCACGACGCAAATCCTCCAGCTCCAGATCGCCAAGCATATGCTGCGCGAATGGGAAGATGTTGTTTGATTTCCCGCACGCCATCCGGCGCGCGAAATCCTCGCTCACGCGACCTTAAGGTCGCATCGCTGCGGGCGGGCGGTCGCCCTTGCGGTTCGCACGCGAACCGATTGACCGCACCCTCGGAATAAGGTCCAGATTTAATGTATCAACTTCTGAACGACCTCTCGATCATCGAGGTTTCCAGCTTTGTCGCCAGTCCCACGGCTGGGCTTTATTGCGCGCAGATGGGGGCCGAGGTGATCCGCGTCGATCACAAGGCGGGCGGACTGGATTACGACCGCTATATGCTGACCAAAGAGGGCCGCTCGCTCAGCTGGGAGAACCTCAATCGCGCCAAGAAATCGGTCGCGCTCGATCTTCGCAGCGGTGAGGGACGCGAGCTTGCCGTCGCGCTCGCGGCGAAGACCGGCAATTGCATCACCAATCTGCCCGAGAAGAGCTTCCTTTCGCATGACGCCATGAAAGCCGCCCAGCCAGCGGGTGCGCCGGACATGACCTCGGTGCGGATCATGGGCTGGCATGACGGGCGGCAGGCGATGGACTTCACCGTCAACGCCGCTGCTGGCTATCCGCTGATGACGGGGCCGGAGGAGTGGGACATGGAAACCGCCCCGCCGGTCAATCAGGTGCTGCCCGCATGGGATTTCATCACCGGAGCCTATTGCGCTTTCGCCATGCTCGCCGCTTTGCGCCAACGCGATGCGACCGGCGAGGGGAGCGAAGTGCGCGTGCCTTTGGGCGATGTCGCCATCGGGACGCTCGCCAATTCGGGCACCATGGCCGAAATGCTCTTTCGCGGCGGCGACCGCGAGCGGCTGGGCAATGCGATCTGGGGAGCCTTCGGGCGCGATTTCCGCACCAGCGACGGCGTGCGCTTCATGGTCGCCGCGCTTACACCCAAGCAATGGGCGGGGCTGGTCAAAGCCTTCGACGTTGCCGCTCCCATCAGCGCGCTGGAAGCCGAAACCGGCGAAGACTTCGCCTCCGGCGACCGCCCGCGTTTCGAGCATCGCCACGCGCTGTTCGATATCTTTCAGAAGGTCGCAGACGGCCTCGATTACGCGGCACTGTCCGCGCGCATGGCGGCTGAAGGCTGCACTTTCGAGAAATACCGCACCGCGCATGAGGCCGCGAATGACCCCGAGTTGGTACGCGACAACCCGCTATTCGGGCCCTCGCCTCCCAACCCGTCGGGCTTCGAATATCCCGCCACCCGCAGCTTCGCCAATCTTCCCGGCCGCGAGCCCGGCAATCCCGCGCCCGCGCCTTTTCTCGGCGAGCATTCCGAGGAAGTGCTGGCTGAGCGGCTTGGACTTTCGAGCGGAGCGATTGGTGCGCTTGTCGATGCAGGCACCGTGGCGCTTTCTGATAAGGACTCAAGATGACCAGACGAGCAGCCATTGTTTCGCCCCTCCGCACACCCGTGGGCAAATATCTCGGCGGGCTCTCCAGCCTCAATGCCGGAGAGCTGGGCGCGATCATTCTCAAGGCGCTGGTGGAACGCAGCGGCATCGACCCGGAACGCGTTGACGACGTGGTTTTCTCGCAAGGCTACGGAAACGCCGAAGCGCCTGCCATCGGGCATTGGAGCTGGCTTGCCGCTGGCCTCCCCCTCGAAGTGCCCGGCTATCAGCTCGACCGGCGCTGCGGCTCAGGCGTGCAGGCAGTCGCCAATGCGGCGATGATGGTCGAGACGGGCATGGCCGACGTCGTGGTCGCGGGCGGGTGCGAGAGCATGTCCAATGTTGAGCACTACACGCTCCAAGGGCGCGGCGGCGCGCGGATGGGCGATATTACCCTGCACGATCGCCTGTCACGCGGACGCTTGATGAGCCAGCCGATCGAACGCTTTGGCATCATCACCGGCATGATCGAGACGGCGGAAAACCTCGCCAAGGATTACGAAATCACCCGTGAGGAAGCCGACGAATTTGCGGTCCGCTCGCACAGCAATGCCGCCGCCGCATGGGAGCAGGGCAAATTTGCCGATCACCTTGTGCCGGTCGACGTGCCCCAACGCCGGGGCGATCCCGTGCGCTTCGATCACGACGAAGGCTACCGCGCCGATGCGTCGATGGAGAGCCTCGGACAGTTGCGCGCGATTGATGGCAAGCGCGATGCAGAGGCCATAGTCACCGCAGGCAATGCCAGCCAGCAGAACGATGCAGCGGCTGCCTGTCTGGTGGTGGCCGAGGACAAGCTCGACGAGCTGGGTCTGACGCCATCTTTGTGGTTCGGCGGCTGGGCGGCGGCGGGCTGCGATCCGTCGCGCATGGGGATTGGGCCGGTTCCTGCAGTGGAGCGCCTGTTCGAGCGGCGCGGCTATAGCTGGGACGATATTGGCCTCGTCGAGCTCAACGAAGCCTTTGCCCCGCAAGTTCTCGCCGTGCTGAAAGGCTGGGGCTGGAGCGCGGACGACTCGCGCCGCGAAATCCTCAACGTCAACGGATCAGGCATCTCGCTAGGCCATCCCATCGGCGCGACCGGAGGGCGCATTCTCGCTGACATGGCCGCCGAAATGCACCGGCGCGAAGTGCGCTATGGCCTTGAAACCATGTGCATCGGTGGCGGTCAGGGCATCGCGGCGGTGTTTGAGCGCGCCACATGAACTTCGACCCGTGGATCGGGCGCGAGCAGCGCGCGACTGACAGGCTTGACGAGGCGCTGGCGAAGCGCTGGCTCGCGACCTTCGACCTAGCCCACCGCGACCCGCTCCCCCAAGGGATCCACTTCGCGCTTTGCACTCCCGATGCACCCACCGGCGCGCTCGGAGAAGACGGACACCCAGCGCGCGATGACAGCGCCGAGAGCTTTTTGCCTCCCTTCCCCCAATTCGGATCTGGGCCAAGGCGCATGTGGGCCTCGAGCGCTATCGAGTTCCTTGCTCCGATCACCGTCGGCGCGGCGATCACCCGCACCAGCCGCGTCGTTTCGATCAGCGAAAAGGAAGGCGGCAGCGGCAAGCTTGCTTTCGTCAATGTCGAGCACGAAACCAGCGCTGACGGCGCGCTGGCGGTGCGCGAAGTGCAGACCCTGGTCTATCGCGATGCCGCCGCGCGCGACGCGCAGCTTAGCCCTCCTGAGCCGGGCCACGGCGCCTTCGATGCGACCGCATGGGACGCCACCCGCACACTCACCCCTGATCCGCGCCTGCTGTTTCGCTATTCGGCGCTGACCTTCAACACCCACCGCATCCATTACGACGCGCCCTATGCGCGCGAGGTCGAGCGCTATCGCGGGCTGGTCGTCCACGGCCCGCTGACCGCCAGTCTATTGCTCCAACTCGCCGCGCGCGAGCTGGGCGAAAACGCACTGAAGCGCTTCGAATTTCGCGGAGTGTCTCCTGCGATTGCGGGTGATGAGCTGCACCTTGCAATGCGCAAGAGCGGTGACGCCTACGAGCTCAGCGCCTTCGCCAGCGACGGCCGGCAAATCACCAAAGCGAGCGCCTCGCTCTAATCCGCCGAATAGTCGGCAATCGGTTCGATCACCGAAAAGCTCTCCGCCGAAAGCTCCCCATCAAAATCGGGAAAGTCGATCTCAGGCGGCTCGACATGCTGGTCCGGCAGCCGATCAAGCAGATCGCGGATCAGCGTCAGACGCCCGCGTTTCTGATCGTTGAAATCGACCAGCGTCCACGGCGCGTTGTCCGTGTGTGTCGCGCGCAACATCGCCTCGCGCGCATCGGTATAAGCGTCATATTTGTCGCGCGCGGCCAGATCGACCGGTGAGAGCTTCCAGCGCTTGAGCGGATCATCGAGCCGCTCGCGCAGGCGTTCCTCCTGTTCGTCTTGGTCGGTGGTGAGCCAGTATTTGAACAGAAAGATCCCGTCATCGGTCAGCTGCTTTTCGAAGATCGGAGCTTGTTCAAGGAAAGCCTCAGCCTGTTCCTCGCTGCAATAGCCCATCACCCGTTCGACCCCGGCGCGGTTGTACCAGCTGCGGTCGAACAGCACGATTTCGCCAGCATGAGGCAGATGCGCGGCGTAGCGCTGGAAATACCACTGGCTCTGTTCGTCCTCGCTCGGCTTGGAGAGCGCGACGGTGCGGCATTGGCGCGGGTTTAATCTGTCGCGCACAGCCCGGATCGCGCCGCCTTTGCCCGCCGTGTCGCGCCCTTCGAAAATCACTACGATCCGCGCACCCGTTACCCGCGCCCAGCGTGCCATGCCGACCAGTTCCTCGGTCATCGGCTCAAGCAATTCGCGGTATTCTTTCCCCTTCAGGCCCATCGGCAATCCCTCGTTTGCTCTTGTGTAACGCAAGCACTAGTATCAAATGATACATTATGGCTACTCTCGCAGAACCCGAAACCGACTTTACCCGCCTCCCCGAGCTTCCGGCGGACGTCTTCACCGCGCCGCTGGCCAAGCCGCCGCATCTGGGCGAGGACTGGCTGGAGCCTGCGCAAACCGATTATTCGTCTGACGAACACGCGATCTGGAACGATCTGTTTGCGCGCCAGATGGAAGTCCTGCCCGGACGCGCGGCAAGCGCCTTTATGGCAGGCCTCGACAAGCTGGACCTGTCGCGCGGCGGCATCCCCGAGTTTGGCACTCTGTCAGAGGAACTGGACAGACTGACCGGCTGGAGCGTCGTACCAGTGCCGATGCTGATCCCCGATCACGTGTTCTTCTGGCACCTCGCCAATCGCCGCTTCCCCGCAGGCAATTTCATCCGCACGCGCGAGACGTTCGACTACATTCAGGAGCCGGACGTCTTCCACGATGTCTTTGGCCATGTGCCGATGCTCACCGATCCGGTCTATGCCGATTACATGCAGGAATATGGCCGCGCCGGGTGGAAGGCGATGCGCTACAACCGCCTCAAATCACTGGGCGCGCTCTATTGGTACACGGTCGAGTTTGGTCTGATCGAGGAGGCCGAGGGCATTCGCGCCTATGGTGCGGGCATCCTGTCCGGGCCTACAGAAGCGAAATTCGCCGTCGAGGCCGACAGCCCCAACCGCATCATGCTCAATGTCGACCGCGTAATGCGCACCGATTACGTCATCAGCGATCTGCAGCCGACCTATTTCGTGATCGAGAGCTTCGAAGACCTCTACCGCCAGACGGTCGAGCGCGACTTTGACCGGCTCTATCGCAGTCTTGCGCCGGGTTTCACCTATGCAAATTCGGCGATCATCGACGTCGATAATGTGGTGAACCGGGGCAGCCAGGAATACCACCTGCGCGGAGGCAGAGGCTCAAACGCGGATCCGGTCTAGCGGTTAAACATCCGCGTTACGGCGGGCGATCACGTGGTAGATCGCCAGCACTGCAGCGTCGGCAGCCACCGCCGCGCCAAGCGCGATAAGGCTCAACCCCCCCAGAAACGTGCCTGAATTGGTGACCAGTCCGGCCACAGTAGAAGCCAGCACTCCGGCCGCCATCTGGCGCAGGATCGAACCTGGGTCTTCGGTGCGCATGATAATCGAGGCAAGCCATCCCATGCTCGCACCGATCACAATCAACAAAAGCAATGCCATGATATTTTCGGTCCCGTCCGCCCTAGCCTGTTGGAATTGGAACCCTTCACTTACCGAATTGGTTCCAACCGAGATTACGCTGCCACTCCTAGAACAGGTAAAGCAGCGCGCAGCCCATTGCGATCCTGTATAGCACGAACACCATCATCGATGCGCGTTTGAGGAAATTCATGAGGAACGCCATGGTCGCAAAGGCCGCGGCAAAGGTCATCGCGCCTGTGATGACCGCTTCCATCAACAGCGAGCTGTCCGCTTCTAGCAAGTCAGGCACGATCAACACGCCCGCGCCTGCGACCGCAGGGATCGAGAGCAGGAAGGAAAAGCGCGCCGCCTCGAAACGGCCAAAGCCAAGGAAGCGCGCAGCTGTCATGGTGACGCCCGAACGGCTGGTTCCGGGGATCAACGCCAGCGCCTGCGCAAGCCCTACGATCAAGCCGTCGCGCCATGTCATTTGCTCGAACGTCTTATCATCGCGCCCGAAATGATCGGCGAGGCCGAGGAGAATGCCGTAGCCGATAAGATTGACCGCGATCAGATCGGTGAAGCGGATTGAGGCGAGCAGATCGTCCTCGATGATCGGAATGCCGAACGTGCTTTCGACAAAGCCGTTGAGCATCCCCGTCTTGATCGCGAGGCCGAAGATCACCGCAGGGATTGTGCCGAGCACGATCCACCACGCGAGCTTACGCCATTCGCGCGTTTCGGGATCATCCGCGCCAATGCCGACCGTGGCGAGTCCCCCGCGTGCGAGGCCCCACACATCCTTGAAGAAATAGACCATGATCGCGAGCAGCGAGCCGACATGGACCGCAATGTCGATCATCGGCCCCTGATCTTCAAAGCCGGTGAAGACCGACACCAGAATCAGGTGGCCGGATGAAGAGATCGGCAGGAACTCAGTGATCCCCTGCACCACCGCGATGATGAGCATCTGTAGGAAAGTCATAAATTTTGCCTTGGCACCATGAGGTGCCGAGGCAAAGTCTTTTTGTTTGCGCCCTCAAACGCCGGGCGCGGGCCGTTCGGCCCGCTTGGCTTCGCCGCAGGAGCGGCGGCGCGCGGTCGCGCGCTGGCTCGCCTCCGGCTCGCGGCCATTCCAATTCAGATGGGTCCAAGAACCTTGGTCACGGCAGTCAGAGCGCGACTGCGCGGCCCGCAGCGGGTGCGGCTTGCCGCACGTCTAGCGAGGATGTGCCCCCGGATGGGGGCACACAAACAAATCCCTGCGGAACCCTGGTCCCTACTTCAACCTACCAGATCCGCACGCGCTCCTCGGGCGGCAGATACAGCGCGTCGTCCTCGGTGACGCCAAACGCCTCGTACCAGGCATCGATGTGACGCACGGCGTTGTTAAGGCGGAATTCGCCCGGAGGGTGGTTCGCGGTCATCACGCGGTTGCGCAGGCTCGCCTCACGCTCCATTCCGCGCCAGATCTGCGCAAAGCCAAGGAAGAAGCGCTGGTCGCCGGTCAGCCCGTCGATCACCGGAGCTTCTTCGCCATTCAGGCTCATCCGGTAGGCACGGTAAGCCATTTGCAGGCCAACCACATCGCCGAGCGTTTCGCCCATCGACTGGCCTGCACGCAGGCATTCAGGGCCGTTCGAACCCTCGACCGGGCAGAATGCCTCGATAAAAGCGCCCATCTGGTCGGTGAACTGGACGAAGCCTTCGCGGTCTTCGTCCTGCCACCAATTGCGCAAGGTTCCGGTGGAATCGAATTGCGAGCCTTGGTCGTCATAACCATGGCCGATCTCGTGCCCAATCACCGCGCCGATACCGCCATAATTGACCGCCGGGTCCGCGCTGCCGTTAAAGAATGGCGGCTGGAGGATCGCAGCGGGGAAGACGATGCGGTTGGTGAGCGGCGAATAATAGGCATTCACCGTCTGCGGGAACATACCCCACTCGGTCGGATCGACTTCTGTGCCGAGCCGCAAGCGGTTGTCCTCATCGTTCCATGCAATCGTCGACATGCGGTTGCCGAGCGGATCGTCGGCGCTGATTTCGAGCCCGTCATAGGTCTCGAACTCGTCCGGATAGCCGATCATCGGCACAAAGCCTTCCAGCTTGGTGCGCGCCTCGGCGATGGTCGCTTCGGTCATCCATTCGTTTTCGTCGAGCGCGGCGTTCATTGCGCGGGTAAGATTGGCCACCAGCTCGTCCATCCGCGCCTTGTTTTCGGGCGGGAAGTACCGCTCGACATAAAGTGCGCCGAGTTGCTCGCCAATCGCGCCTTCGACCGCATTGATCGCGCGCTTCCAGCGCTCTTGCTGCTCTTCGCGCCCGCTGATTGTGCGACCATAGAATTCGAAGGTCGCATCATCGAGATCGCTCGAAAGCACCGCGGCGTTATCTGAAAGGAAACTCTTGGCCATATAGGCTTTGAGCGTCGAAAGCGGCGTATTGTTCAGCAGCTCCATCATCGCCGGCAGGCCGCCGCCGATCATCTCGATCTGTTCCGCCGTCAGGCCCGCTTCCTCGATTTCCTCCGGCGTTGGAGGCAGCTGGGCGGCGAGATAGCGCTCTTGCCCACCAAGCTGCGAAGAGGCCAGCACGGCAGCAATCGGGAAATCGCCAGCCAGCTCGTTCAGATCGTCGGGGCTGAGTTCGTTATAGGTGAGCGTCGGGCGTCGGAAAATCTGGCGCGCCCATTCCAGCTCAGCGACCTGGCGTTCGAAGGCATAGACTGCTTCGGCAGCGCCCTCGGCATCTTCATAGCCCGCAGCGCCCAGCACGGCCGCAAGATAGGCCTTGTACTTGGTGCGGATCTCGATGTTGCTGTCGCTATCGACGAGGTAATAATCGCGGTCGGGCAGGCCCATCCCGTCAAAGCCGATGGTGACTGCATAGTCGGTCGGGTTGCGCGCATCGATGGTGACGCCTGCGCTGACCAAAGCGGGATAGCCCGGCTTGCCGAACAGACCGGCAAGCGCTTCAAGATCGGCTGCGCCATAGATTTCCTGCAAAAAAGGCTGCGCCGGAGCGAGGCCGCTCGCATTGATCGCATCGACATCCATGTAGGAATTGTAGGCATCGACGATCCGGCGCGCCTGTGTGCCCTCGGCAGGGTTGGAGGCGACCAGAGTTTCAACCAATGTGCGCACATCGCGGGTCGCGCCTTCGCGCAACATGTCGAACGCGCCAAAACGCTGGCGGTCGGCAGGGATTTCGTTGGCGGCGATCCACTTGCCATTGGCATAGGCGTTGAAGTCATCGCCCGGATCGAGGTCCTGATTGATAGAATCGAGCCCGACGCCCCAAGTGCCGAAATCCATAGTCGGCGTGGTGTTCTCAAGCTCTTCTTCGAGATCGTCATGCGCTTCGAGCAATTCGATCGGTTCGCCCGGAATGCCGTGGCTTTCATTGGCCAAAGCGGCTCCGGTGAGTGCGAGCGCGGCGGTGCCGGCCAGCAAGGCTGTCGTAATGCGGATCATAGATGCGAGTCCCCGTTTCTCAGTTAATTTCGTGATGCTGACTTAGCGCGCGCCAAACCGCAAGGTTGCCGCTGGTCGGGACGGCAAGGCGCTTGGTCGAATTACGCGGCTTCGGCAGCGAATTGCAGCGTCGCAAGCCGCGCATAGAGCCCGCCTGCCGCGCTCAGCTCCGCATGCGTGCCTTGCTCGACCACTTCGCCGCCATCGAGCACGATGATCCGGTCCGCCGCGCGCACAGTGGCAAGGCGGTGGGCGATCACCAAAGTGGTGCGCTCTTTCATCAACCCATCGAGCGCTTGCTGGACCAGTTGCTCGCTTTCAGCATCCAGCGCGCTGGTGGCTTCATCAAGCAGCAGGATCGGAGAATCGCGCAGCAATGCGCGGGCAATCGCTACGCGCTGGCGCTGGCCGCCCGACAATTGCGTGCCGCCTTCGCCAAGATATGTGTCGAGGCCTGCTGGCAATTCGCGCAGGAACCGCTCCGCATTGGCCGCCGTCGCCGCTTCCCAGATCGCCTCGTCGCTCGCGTCCCACCTGCCATAGCGCAGATTGTCGCGCGCATTGGCGCTGAACAGTACTCCGTCCTGAGGCACAAAGGCGATGCGGTCGCGGATTTCAGCGGGGTCGGCTTTGGTCAGGGCAATACCGTCGAGGCGGATCGTGCCCACTTGCGGGTCATAAAACCGCTCGACCAGTTGGAAGATCGTCGACTTGCCCGCACCCGAAGGCCCGACAATCGCAACCGTCTCGCCCGGCTCGATCTCAAGGCTGAAATCTTTCAGCGCAGGCGTTTCGGGCCTTGCGGGATAGCGGAACGTGACATTGCGGAACGAGAGTGAACCGCGCGGCGGCTCGGGCAGTTTCTCGGGCCGTTCGGGCGGCGCAATGCTCGGCTTCGCCTCCAGCAATTCCGCCAGCCGGGATGCCGCCCCTGCGCCGCGCAAGAGATCGCCGTAAACCTCGGTCAGCGCGCCGAATGCGCCTGCCACGATCATCGAGCCGACAAGGAATGCCATCAAGGTTCCCGATGTCATCGCGTCAGCCGCGACCGCTTCCGCACCGCGCCAAAGCATCAACACGATACCGCCGAAAATCCCGAAAATGACAATCGAGGTCATTACAGCCCGCAGGATGATCCGCTTGCGCGCGGTGTTGAACGTGCGCTCCACCGCATCGCCGAAACGATCGGCTTCGCGCGGCTGCTGGCCAAAGCTCTGGACCACTTTCATGGCCGAAAGCACTTCTGTGACCATCGCGCCAACATCCGCAACACGGTCCTGGCTGTCGCGCGAGATCGTGCGGATCCGGCGGCCAAAGAACATGATCGGCAAGACCGTCATCGGAATGCCGACAGCAAGCCAGATCGTAAAGCCGGGCAGCAGGTAGAAGAGGTAAATCGTTCCGCCGATGCCGAGAAAGACGTTGCGCAAGGCGACCGATACCGTGGTGCCCACCACCGTTTCGATAATCGCCGTATCCGACGTCATCCGGCTGGAAATTTCCTTGGGTGAATTGTCCTCGTAAAAGGCGGGCGAAAGCCTGAGCAGGTTGCGGTGAACCTTGCGGCGGATATCGGCGACCACGCGCTCGCCGATCCAGCTGACGAAGTAGAACCGCGCTGCTGTGCCCAAAGCGATGACGACAACAATCAGCCCAAGATAACGGAACCATCGCGCGATTTCACCGGCGCCCTCGACCGCGCCGAACCCGCGATCGACGATCAGCTGGACAGCGGCAGGGATGGCAAGTGTGCCCGCAGCAGTGACTGTCAGAGCGATCAAGGCAAAGATTATCTGTGCCGGATATTTGGCGGCCTCGCGATAGATCATGCGAAGCGGCGCAAGTGAGCGCGGCTTCTTGCCAGCCTCGACCTCGGCCTCGCTATCTTCGGTCACAATGTCGCTTGTTTCGGTAGTTTTGCCGTCCATAGCGCCCGATCTAGTCAGAGCGCGCACAAATATCACGCGCAAAAGCGCAGATTATCGCCCCGCATTGGGAATGAGCCGGGTTTTGTGCATTGCACAATGGTCTGCGAGAGGCCATCTAGCAGTCAATCAAACATGTTCGCGCCGCGCCTGTGGGGAGGCTTTGCGCAACTCTTTACGGGGCAATGATGCTTTACCAAGCTTATGAGCTGCAACGCAGCTGGATGAATTCCGTGAGCGCGATCGCTTCGATCAGTTCAGAGATGCTCGCACACCCCGCCAATCCGCTGGGCAAAGTTGGCTTCGGCCCGATGGCTGCCAACGCGCTTGACGTGTTCGCCCATGCCACCGCGCATTATGGCAAGCCCGCTTTCGACATCAACGAGGTCGAGGTGGATGGCAGAACCTATCCCGTGATCGAGGCGACGGTGATCAACCGCGCTTTCGGCGATCTCAAACGCTTCCGCCTCGACGGGATAGATGACAAGCGGCCCAAATTGCTGATCGTTGCTCCCATGAGCGGGCATTATGCGACCCTGCTGCGCGGCACGGTCGAGCGGATGCTGCAAAGCTTTGAGGTCTACATCACCGACTGGGCCGATGCGAAGCTGGTGCCGGTGTCGGAAGGCGACTTCAACCTCGACACCTATATCGACTACCTCATCGAATTCCTCGAATATATCGAGTCGCTGGAACCCGGCCAGCGCCCGCATATGCTCGCCGTATGCCAGCCCTCGGTCCCGGCCTTTGCCGCGACCGCGCTGCTCAATCAGCACAATTCTCCGGCTGCGCCCGCCACGCTGACCATGATGGGCGGGCCGATTGATACGCGCGAAAGCCCGACCACGGTCAACAATCACGCGATGAACCGCCCGATCGAATGGTTCCGCCAGAGCGTAATTGCCACCGTTCCGATCAATTATCGCGGCGCCGGGCGGCGGGTCTATCCCGGCTTCATGCAGCTATCAGCGTTCATGAGCATGAACCTGCAAAGCCACATGATGAGCCATTACGAGATGTTCAAACACCTCACCGCTGGCGATGAGGAAAGCGCAGATGCGACAAAGGCGTTTTACGACGAATATCGCGCCGTGTGCGACATGACGGCGGAGTTCTACCTCCAGACGGTCGAGGAAGTGTTCCAGAAACACTCGATCCCGCGCGGCACGTTTGAACACAAGGGCGAAGTGGTCGACCTCACTCAGATCACCGACACCGCCTTGCTCGCCATCGAAGGCGAACGCGACGACATTTCAGGCCTCGGCCAGACCAAAGCCGCGCTCGACCTCGCAAGCGGGCTCTCCGAAGACAAGAAGCGCTACTACATGGCCGAAGGCGCCGGGCATTACGGCATCTTCAACGGGAGCAGGTGGCGGACCAAGGTCGCACCGGTGGTTGAGGAATTTGTGGCGGCGCATTCTTAAAGCTCGGCGCCGGCATTAGTCGCTCAATCGAGAGGCGGGAACTCCTCGAATTGCTTTACGACAAATCCAATGCAACTTGGGCCACACTCTTCGAGGCCATCTACGTATACAGGGTTGCCGGTATAGGTAATATGGACGTAGTTTGTCCGCTCACTCAAATCGTAAATTTGATCGAAATCCGACCCGATCTTGACGCTCAACTTGCAGCCGTCACGCTTTCGAAAAACCTCGCTCTTGGAATGGCCTGTCGCATCAGAAGTTTTGAATGATCCAGCAATGATCTGCTCACCACATGCCTCAATCCTGACCTCTTGGCCGTTGAACTGGTAAAGGCTCACCATAACTTCTTCCGGGTGCCTCACTTCTCCCGCTCGTTCGCAGGATGCTAAGACAACAACTGTAAGAAGAACCGAATTTCTCAAATTCATCCTAGGTCTCCGCTACCTGTCCCCCTAAGCGCCGCGCGGATACTCCCAAGCACGCGCCACGCTAACCATAGCAGCACAATCACCAGAACCAGCAGCACAACCGCAATTCCCGCTGCGATTGTCGGGTATTCGTAGGCTGCCCAAAGCAGGCCGACGGTCGCGACATCCTCTACGCTCGATGTGACCGCGTTCGAAACCGGCTCCGGCGAAGTGTTGGCCACGGCGCGCGCGCTGGCCTTGCCGCCATGCGCGAGGAAGCTCGCTCCGCCGCCCAGCATAAAGGCGATCACCTGCATCGCCGGGTCCGACGGATCAACGATAGCCAGCGCCAGCAGCGCGCCGCCGACGGGCCGGATGAAGGTGTGAATGCTGTCCCAGATGCTGTCGAGCCACATCACCTTATCGGCAAAGAACTCCGCCAGAGCGCCGACAGCTGCGATGCCCATCACCCACGGATTTTCGAGCACGCCAAGGCTCGCCAGATGTTCGGGCACCGGCAACGCGTCGAGCCGCATCGCAAGGCCGGTTGCAAAGATGCACAGATAGAGCCGCCAGCCCGAAAGCAGGCTGACGCTCCCAGCGATCCCGATGATTTCCATTATGCCCATGGGGTAGGAGAATGCTCCCAAGCCGCCGCTACGGCAAGCTTTTGGGCTCTGTGGTGCGCAATTTCAGGACAAATCCGAAGGCCAGCCGGTAGAACAGGTAAAGCCCGCAAGCGATCGCAACCGGGATCAAAACCGAGCTAAAGATCAGTCCGCCGCCCCAGAACAGTCGGTCCCACAGCGGGCCGGTCGCCAGCAAATGCGCCGCAACCGCGCTGGCAATGCCTAGAGTATCCGCGAGCAAGGCGGGTAGATTGAGCCTTGCAAGCCCCTTTGCCACAAGCCATGCAATCACACACACGCTCATGTGACTGACCGCCGTGAAGGCAAACCAGGCGCCCGGAGCCTGCGCAAAAGCAGACCCCGGGCGTGAGATGTGATCCCAGTAATCAAGCGTACTCACAAGGGTCAGGATCGCGAAAAGCCAGACCCAATGGGAGCGGAGCGCGGTTTGCAAATCAGAAGACCTCGAACAGCCCCGCTGCGCCCATGCCGCCGCCGACGCACATAGTCACGACGACGTATTTGGCGCCGCGGCGCTTGCCTTCGATCAGCGCGTGGCCGGTGCAGCGTGCGCCGGTCATGCCGTAAGGGTGGCCGATCGAGATCGAGCCGCCATTGACGTTGAGGATATCGTTATCGATGCCCAGACGGTCGCGGCAGTAAAGCACCTGCACCGCAAACGCTTCGTTCAGTTCCCACAGGCCGATATCGTCCATGGTGAGGCCGGTCTGCTTGAGCAGTTTCGGAATCGCGAAGACCGGGCCGATGCCCATTTCGTCAGGTTCAGTGCCCGCGACTGCCATGCCGACATAGCGGCCGAGCGGCTGGAGGCCCTTTTGCTCGGCGAGCTTGGCTTCCATCAGCACGCTGGCCGACGAACCGTCCGAAAGCTGCGAGGCGTTACCGGCCGTGATGACCTTGTCCGGACCCATTACCGGATTGAGCGAGGCCAGCCCTTCGAGCGTGGTCGAAGGGCGGTTGCCTTCATCCTTGGTGATTGTGACTTCCTGGCTCGAAACTTCGCCGGTTGCCTTGTCCTTGACCATCATAGTGGTGGTCACAGGAACGATTTCGGCATCGAAATGGCCGGCCTCTTGCCCCGCGGCAGTGCGCATTTGCGATTGCAGCGCATATTCGTCCTGCGCTTCGCGGCTGACGCCGTAACGCGCGGCCACCGTCTCTGCGGTGCCGAGCATCGGCATGTAGACGTCCTTGTGCATCTCGATCAGCGACCGGTCAGGCGCGACGCGCATTTCCGGCGTTTGGACCATCGAGATCGAATCCTGACCGCCGCCGACGACGATATCCATATTGTCGACAATGATCTGCTTGGCTGCAGTCGCAATCGCCATCAGGCCCGAAGAGCACTGACGGTCAATCGTCTGCGCAGCAACGCTCACCGGAGCGCCGCCGCGAAGCGCGACCTGGCGGCCGATATTGCCTGCCTGCGTGCCTTGCGTGAGGACCGCGCCCCAGACAACATCGTCGATCTCGCCCGCGTCGATGCCCGAACGCTCAACCGCTGCGGCGAAGGAATAGGAGCCGAGCGTCGCGCCCGGAGTGGCGTTGAAGCCGCCTTTATAAGCCCGGCCAATCGGCGTGCGGGCGGTGGAAACGATGACTGCGTCACGTGACATGAGAGGTGTCCTTTAGAATGTTAAACGGTCCATCCCCCGGGGAGGGCGAAAATGGCGTTTTGTGTATGTCGAGCGCGCTCAGACGAAGAACTGGGTGATCCACTCGCAGATCAAAGCGGGCTTCTCCTCGCCTTCGATCTCGATCGTGATCTCGGCAGTTTGCTGCCATTGGCCGGGGCGCTTTTCGATCATTTCGACGAGTTTCCAGTGGCCGCGAATGCGCTTGCCAACGCGGACCGGGTTGATGAAGCGGGTTTTGTTGCCGCCATAATTCACGCCCATCTTGACGTTATCCATCTTGGGCATGTCGCTGTTGGCGGAAAGGTAGGGGATCATCGAGAGGGTCATAAACCCATGCACGATGGTGCCACCAAACGGCGTCATCTTGGCAGCTTCTTCGTTGATGTGAATGAACTGATGGTCGCCTGTCGCATCCGCGAACATGTTGACCTTCTCCTGAGGCATCTCAACCCATTCACTGGTGCCGATATTCTCGCCGACTTTTGCGGCCAATTCCTGCGGGGTCATAATGTTCTCCCTATAACAATACGCCGCTGGAAATTCCGTCAGGAACGGCGCTTCTTGGGGAGCTACATGGCCTATGAAACGGGGTGATGCAATGTGCGCAGCGGCCAATCGTAGGGCGCGGGCGGCCTGCCGTTACGGCACCGCCAGCCTTGCGCGTGCCTGTGCGGCGGCACGTTGGCGCTCCGCCCGCCGCTCTGATGGAGAAGGTTCGGTAGTTTCGACTTCATCCTCGCGGGTCGATTCGATCCGGATGGTATAGGAGTTGAGCCCGATTTGCAGGCCGACAATCATCAGCATCACTGGCTGATAGGCGATCCCCTGAAACGTCGCGCCGACCAGATAGACCAGGCTTGCCATCTGCAGCGCTGCGGCGAGCGGCGCGATCCATTCGGTCGCTTCGTCGCGGCTGCGATCACCCACACGCCATTTGCGATAGATCCGCTCCATCTGCCACACGCCCAGCCCGTGCAGCAGCAGCCACATGGCAAGGCCGGGATAGCCCTGCTCGCCCAGAACCTCAAAGAAGGATGAGTGGAACGCGCGCGCTTCGTCCGTGACTTCGCGGTACTCGACGCTGACCGTATTGCCGACCTCCTGCCGCACCGGCATGCGATAGGTGAAGCTGTTCGCGCGGTATGCATCGAAGCCTCCGCCAAACGGCCTTTCCGCGGCGTAGTCCATGGTCCACTCCCACACCGCGATCCGGGTGGAGGCGCTTTCGTCGCCGCCCGGCTGGGTCAGGGTTGCCATCCGTTCGTAATAGCTCGCCGGAAGGAACGGCAAAGCGGTCAGCCCCATGACACCCGCTGCGGCGATGAAGACTAGCCGGCGCTTTGTGTAACGCAGCAGTAGCACGCCGAGCGCCGCAATGCAGAGCAGGCCCGTGCGCGCTTCGGTGCCTACCGGGATCAGCAGGCTGGCAAAGATCAGCGCGCCTGCAAACACGCTCACCGTCCAATGCGGGCGGTAGACCGTGCCATATTTGGTGAACCACGCGATTACCGGGATCAGCGCGATAGCAACGGTGGCAAGCGTCGAACTTTCGTAAATGCCGCTATTGTCTTTGACGAAGAATTTGAGGTTCTCGTAGCCCCCGCCGCCCAGCACGGTCTTCATCCCCGTCCCGATAACAATCGTCGCCACAGCGACCACCAGTACCAGCGCGAGCGCTTCTATCCGAAGCCGGGTTGTGATGGTAAGCGGCAGGAAGATTGCGAATAGAAACGCCTTCCAAACCCAGTCCCACTTAGTCGCGGCAGCCTCGGGGAATTCGGCTCCTTGAAGCGTCCACCAGCAATAGATCAGCAATCCAAGTATAAGGAACTGGCGTAGCGAGAAACGCGCGCCCTCCTTGCGATCAAGGATCAGCCAGCCACCGAAAGCGGCAGCAAAGGCGATCAGCGAGATCTGCAATTCCTGAATGATGCCATAGCCGATCCGCTGGGGAGCCAGAATGTCAATATAGACATAGAGCAGCACCCACAGGAACGGTCGGCGCAGGCCCAGCAGCAGGATAAATCCGATAAAGGCGATGAAGACGAGGTCGAGCATCAGACTGCGCTCTCATCATCAGAACCACGCTGGCGGCGACGGGCATTGCGGCCCGCAACGCTGGCGGCCTCGCGTTCGGCATCCAGCTTGTCGGCATAGGCCTGAATCTCGGGATCGACATCCAGATCCTCGCGCATCACCAGCCGCAGAAATGCGACAGCGAGCAGCGCGTGCCCGATAGCAAGGGAGAGATAGTCGATCATGTCATCGCCGCCATAGGGCAACGCGGTTGACGGCCCGTTAAGCACATTGCGCTTATGTGAAATCCTATGACGCGCATACTCCACGTCCTTGACCATTCGTTGCCGCTGCATAGCGGCTACACCTTCCGCACCCGCGCTATTCTGAAAGCGCAGGAGGCGCTGGGCCTCGAAGTGCGCGGGATCACCTCGCAAAAGCACAATCACGAGGCGGAGTGGGATGAAGATGTCGAGACGTTTGACGGGCTGACCTTTCACCGCACGCCGGGCGTCACCAGCGGGCCGATGCTGGTCAATGAATTCCGCGAGATGGCCGCGCTTTCCGGCGCAATTCAGGAGCTTGCCAAAGATTGGCGTCCTGACGTCATCCACGCCCACTCGCCCGCGCTCAATGGCGGAGCCGCCTTGCGGGCAGCGCGCGCGCTGGGCGTGCCGTTCGTCTATGAAATCCGCGCGTTCTGGGAAGATGCCGCTGTCGGCAATCGCAACGGTACCGAGGGATCAGCCAAATACCGCCTCACCCGCAGCCTCGAAACGCAGGTCGCGAGCCGCGCCGATGCGGTCTTCACCATTTGCAAGGGCCTGCGCGATGATCTGGTCGCGCGCGGGATCGCTCCGGGGAAAATCGGAGTGATGCCCAATGGCGTTGATTTGCAGCTTTTCGGCGACCCGCCGCCGCGCGATGACGCTCTGGCGCGCGAATTGGGGATCGAAACGGGCGCTCCAGTGATCGGCTATATCGGCAGCTTCTACGATTACGAAGGCATTGACGACCTGATTGCCGCCATGCCGCGACTGCGCGAACGGCACACTGCGGCAAGGCTGCTGCTGGTCGGAGCGGGCGAGATGGAGAGCGAATGGCGCGCGGCCGCCGCTTCGCTGCCTCAGCCGGACGCCGTGATCTTTGCCGGACGCGTGCCGCACACAGAGGTCGAGCGTTACTATTCACTTATCGACGTGCTGGCCTATCCGCGCAAAGACTCGCGCCTCACCGATCTCGTGACCCCGCTCAAACCGCTCGAAGCGATGGCCCAGCGCCGGATTGTGGCGGCTTCCGATGTCGGCGGACACCGCGAGCTGATTACCCACGGTGAAACCGGCTTTCTCTTCCCGCCTGACGATCCCGCAGCCTGCGCCGATGCGCTGGCCGATATGCTCGACCGGCGCGATGAATGGGACGCTATGCGCAAGCGCGGCATCGAACATGTGCGCACCCGCCACGACTGGCATGAAAATGCGCGTCGTTATCCAGACGTTTACCAACTCTTGCTAGCCGATCTTAAGCGTGATGGACGGTTTGCGTCCAATCCGCGCGAACAGGGATTAAGGGCCTAGGGATACGCATCCCCCGAAGCCCCAATTTGTAAGGGGCGTCATGCGTCTAAGCCAGTATATCGATAGGCAGCCGGTAAAGCGGAAGAAGTCGCGCGCCAAACCCGCGAGCGGACTGCAAGCTATCGCAGCGCAACGGTTCTTTGTGCCGATCATCAGCGCATGGGGCGCGGCGCTGCTGGGCCTTATCGTCATGGTCCTGCCTGCGGATGCCATCATTCGAATCACTGTTCTGACCAAATCGAGCTTTCTCGGCGACTGGGCGCAGCTCGCCTATGCAGGCATCGCAGCCGTGCTTGGTGGCGGGATCGCCTATTTTGCTGCGGGTAGCATGCATGAGCGCGCGCGCGCTTCGGATGAGAGCCTTTCGGTCGTATCCGCTGTCCAATCGCGCCGCTCTGGCAGAGTTGATCCGATTGACCCTGCAACCGATCTTGGCAGCGACAGCCTCGATGCGCCGATCGAGGAAGGCGAGTTCGAGGAACTGCGCGAGGATTGCGCCGCCAGCGGCGAGAAACGCGCACCCACTTTGGGCGAATTGTCCAAGCGTGGCTATGAAATGGAAGCGCCCGAAGATGTCACTGCGCGCGAAAACGGGGGGGACGCTTTGTTCACCCGCAAGCATTTTCAGTCAGCTCTGATCGAGACCTGTGAGGCCGAAACCTGTGAAGCCGAAACGTGCGAGGCAGTTGCTGACCAGAACCCTGAGAAGGAAGACGACATGGCTCAGGTATTGACCAAGCCAAAACGCGATGGCGGGCCCGCCCCGATCGGCAGCCCCCGCGCAGCAACAGAAGCGGCTTCGTGGAGCCTCACCCAGTTTACCCCGCCTTCCCCCGAAGCTGCGCCCGCCCCTGTACCGGCGCCCGTCGCATCGGCATTCGCCAGTGCCGACAAGACTTCGCCGGTGAATGTCGTGCCCGATCCCGTTGCCGAAGCCGCGCCCGCCCCCAAATCAGCGCCGCTGCCTGAAAGGCCGCAAGCGCTTGATCTTGGCGAATTTGCCGAACTTCCGGGTCGCAACGCGGTCTGGGTGGAAGAGCAAGCTGCGGCTGATCCTGCACCTGAACCCGCCGCTCGCACCGCATCACCGCCTGAAAACGCGCTTGAGAAATTGCGCCAGCGTCATCCCGAAGAACTGAGCCTCGTCGAAATGGTTGAGCGCTTTGCAGGCGCGCTGCACGAACATCAGGCCGCCGAACGCGCCAACCTCGCCAAGACCGGCCCGACCCGCGATGCCGCTTTGGCAGAAGCGCTCAAAGCGCTCAACCTGTTCACCGAACGCGGCTTCGATAAAGGCCCCGCGGATGTCGCTGCCCATGCCGACACCTCGCAGCTCGGCCAGACCGAGCGCGAATTGCGCAACGCTCTAACCAAGCTCCAGAGCCTGCGTCCGCAGAGCCCCGGCAGCGCGCGTGGAGCGGCGTGATTCTGACTAGTTTCGCATGAAACTATGCTGATAACACGCGGTGACGCAACGAAACTAAAGTCAATCTTTGCACAAACGTAATATTACTGCGTTCTTCGCGGTTGCAATATATCCCGTCCATCGGCATTAGGGTGTCGAAACGAAGCGCGGTCCGGCTATGCCTGACGCACCGGTGCGCTCGACATTCTGCCGCTACAGTGAAGCCTGCGTGCTCCCTCTCGCTGTCGCAGCATCTGACAGGACGGAACTTTGCCATGGTGGGTTACCCCGCTCAGCAGGGTCTTTACGACCCGAGAAACGAACACGACGCCTGCGGTGTAGGCATGGTCGCGCATATCAAAGGCGTGCGCAGCCATTCGATCGTCGAACAATCGCTCGAGATTCTCGAGAAGCTCGACCATCGCGGTGCGGTGGGCGCAGACCCTTTGCTGGGAGACGGCGCGGGCCTGCTGATGCAGATCCCCGATGCGCTGATCCGGCGCTGGGCGGGTGAGCATGGCCACAAATTGCCGGAGCCGGGCGATTACGCGGTCGCCATGTGCTTTATGCCTCAGGACGAGGCGGCGCGCAGCTTTGTCGCCGAACAGTTCGAGAAATTCACCGCCAAGGAAGGCCAGCGCTTTGTCGGCTGGCGCGAAGTTCCTGTCACGCTCGAAGGGCTGGGCAAGGCAGTGGTTGATTCCATGCCGGTGATCCAGATGGCGGTCATCGCGCGGGGCGAGAATTGTGCCGATCAGGACGCGTTCGAGCGCAAGCTGCTGGTCATCCGCAAGCAGGTGCAAAACCCGCTCAAGAAGCTCGCCGAGAAGCATGGGCTTCCGGGCCTCGCCGACCTCTATGTGCCCAGCTTCTCCAGCCGCACCATCGTTTACAAAGGCCTGCTGCTGGCAACGCAGGTGCAGAGCTTTTTCGACGATCTGCGCGATCCCGAATGCGTCAGCGCCTTTGGCCTCGTCCATCAACGCTTTTCGACCAACACTTTCCCCAGCTGGCGGCTCGCCCACCCGTTCCGCTTCATCGCTCACAATGGCGAGATCAACACGGTTCGCGGCAATGTGAACTGGATGAATGCGCGCCGCCGCACGATGGAAAGCGAGCTGCTTGGTCCCGATCTCGACAAGATGTGGCCGATCATCCCGCACGGCCAATCAGACACGGCCTGCCTCGACAACGCGCTCGAATTGCTGCTCGCGGGCGGATATTCTCTCGCCCATGCGATGATGGTTCTGATCCCCGAAGCCTGGGCAAAGAACGAGCAAATGTCGCCTGAGCTGCGCGCGTTTTACGAATATCACGCCGCTTTGATGGAGCCGTGGGACGGCCCTGCGGCGGTGTGCTTTACCGATGGCCGCCAGATCGGCGCAACGCTCGATCGCAACGGCCTGCGCCCAGCGCGATTCTGCGTGACCAAGGACGACATTGTCTGCCTCGCTTCGGAAAGCGGCGTGCTGCCCTTTGCCGAGGAAGACATCACCCGCAAATGGCGTTTGCAACCCGGCAAGATGCTTCTGATCGACCTCGAACAGGGCCGGATCATCGAAGATGACGAGCTCAAGGCCGAGCTTGCCGGCGATGCGCCCTTTGCCGAATGGCTTGATCAAGCGCAGTTCAAGCTGGCCGATATCACCCATATCGAGCCTGAATTGTCGCATGTGCCCGAGCACCACACCAGCCTGCTCCAGCGCCAGCAGGCGTTTGGCTACACGCAGGAAGACATCTCGAAATTCCTCGAGCCGATGGCGGTCAAGGGCGACGATCCGATCGGGTCGATGGGCACCGACACGCCGATTGCGGTCCTGTCGGGCAAAGCGCGGCTGCTCTACGATTATTTCAAACAGAACTTCGCGCAGGTCACCAATCCGCCGATCGATCCGATCCGTGAAGAGCTGGTGATGAGCCTGCTATCGATGATCGGCCCGCGCCCCAACCTGCTGGGCCATGATGCCGGCACGCATAAACGCCTCGAGGTTGAACAGCCGATCCTCACCAATGAGGAACTGGCCAAAATCCGCTCGGTCGAAGCGGTGCTAGACGGTGCGTTCCGCTGCGAGACCATCGACATCACTTTCGATGCGGAAAAGGGCGTCGAAGGCATCGAGCTGGCTCTGCGGGAAATGTGCTGGGCGGCAACCGAAGCGGTGTTGCAGGACCAGAACATCCTCGTCCTGTCCGACCGCGCGCAAGACGAGAACCGCGTGCCCATGCCCGCTCTGCTCGCGACAGCGGCGGTCCACCACCACCTCGTTCGGCAGGGCCTGCGGATGCAAACCGGCCTCGTCATCGAAACCGGCGAAGCGCGCGAAGTGCACCATTTCTGCGTGCTGGCAGGCTACGGCGCCGAAGCGATCAATCCCTATGTGGCGTTCGAAACGCTCGAAGATATTCGCGTGCGCAAGCACTCTGACCTCACCGCCGAAGAGGTCCAGCAAAACTACATCAAGGGTGTCGGGAAAGGCATCCGCAAGGTCATGTCCAAGATGGGCATCTCGACCTACCAATCCTATTGCGGCGCGCAGATCTTTGACGCCGTTGGCCTCTCATCCGATTTCGTCGAGAGATACTTCACCGGTACATCGACCACGATCGAAGGGGTCGGGCTGGAACAGGTCGCCGAGGAAAGCGTGCGCCGCCACGCGCAGGCCTATGGCGACAATCCGCTCTACAAGGGCATGCTCGATGTCGGCGGCATCTACCAATATCGCCTGCGCGGTGAGGAGCACGCCTGGACGCCCGAGAATGTTGCGCAATTGCAGCATGCGGTGCGCGGCAACAATCTCAGCAATTACGAAGAGTTTGCCAAGTCGGTGAACGAGCAGAGCGAACGCCTGCTCACAATTCGCGGGCTGATGGAGCTGAAAAAGGCTGACACGCCGATCCCGCTCGAAGAGGTCGAACCGGCGAGCGAAATCGTCAAACGCTTCAGCACCGGCGCGATGAGCTTTGGCTCGATCAGCCACGAAGCGCATTCGACGCTTGCAGTGGCGATGAACCGCATTGGCGGGCGCTCGAACACCGGCGAAGGCGGCGAAGAGCCGTTCCGCTTCACCCCGATGGAGAACGGGGATTCGATGCGCAGCCGGATCAAGCAGGTGGCCTCGGGCCGGTTCGGCGTGACCACCGAATATCTCGTCAATTCGGACGATATCCAGATCAAGATGGCGCAGGGTGCAAAGCCCGGCGAAGGCGGCCAGCTGCCCGGTCACAAGGTCGACAAGCGCATCGGCGCGGTCCGGCATTCAACGCCGGGCGTAGGCCTGATCTCGCCCCCGCCGCATCACGATATCTATTCGATCGAAGACCTCGCGCAGCTGATCCACGATCTCAAAAACGTGAACACCGACGCGCGTATCTCAGTGAAGCTCGTCTCCGAAGTGGGCGTGGGCACGGTGGCCGCAGGCGTCTCCAAGGCGCGCGCGGATCACGTCACGATCTCCGGCTATGATGGTGGTACTGGCGCTTCGCCGCTGACCAGCCTCACCCATGCGGGCAGCCCGTGGGAAATCGGTCTGGCAGAAACCCAGCAGACCTTGCTGCTCAACGATCTGCGCAGCCGCATCGCGGTACAGGTCGATGGCGGTTTGCGCACAGGCCGCGACGTGGCCATCGGCGCGTTGCTGGGCGCGGACGAGTTCGGCTTTGCCACCGCCCCGCTGATCGCGGCGGGCTGTATCATGATGCGCAAATGCCACCTCAACACCTGCCCCGTTGGCGTCGCAACGCAGGACCCTGAGCTGCGCAAGCGCTTCACCGGACAGCCCGAACATGTCGTCAATTACATGTTCTTCGTCGCTGAGGAATTGCGCGCCATCATGGCCGAAATGGGCTTCCGCACGCTCGCCGAGATGGTTGGGCGCGTCGACCGGCTCGACATGACCCGCATGCACCGCCACTGGAAGGCGCGCGGGATCAATCTCGACCGCCTGCTCCACCAGCCCGCGCTTGCTGAGGGCGCCCCGCTCCTCAACACCGAGACTCAAGATCACGGCCTTGGCGGCGCGCTCGACAATGCGCTGATCGCCGACGCGCGCGAAGCGATCGCGGCCAAGACACCGGTCAAACTCAATGTCGAGATCCGCAATGTGAACCGCACGGTCGGCGCGATGCTGTCGGGCGAGATTGCCAAGGCGCATGGTCACGAGGGCCTGCCAGTCGATACAATTCGCGTGAACCTGACGGGCGTTGCCGGGCAAAGCTTCGGAGCATGGCTGGCGCACGGCGTCGCGCTCGATCTGATTGGCGATGCCAATGACTATGTCGGCAAGGGGCTGAGCGGCGGGCGGATCATCGTGCGCCCGCCCGAAAACGCCCCGCGCGTGGCGGGCGAGAACATCATCGTCGGCAACACCGTGCTTTACGGCGCGATTGCGGGCGAGGCCTATTTCTCCGGCGTTGCGGGTGAGCGCTTTGCCGTGCGCAATTCGGGCGCCATCGCCGTGGTCGAAGGCGCGGGCGACCATGCCTGCGAATATATGACCGGCGGCGTCGTGGTTGTCCTCGGCAAGACCGGGCGCAACTTCGCAGCCGGAATGAGCGGCGGGGTCGCCTATGTCTATGACCCCGAGGGCGCGTTCAGCGAGTTGGTGAACCACGCGCAGGTCGATCTGCTGCCGGTTTCGGCAGAGGTTGATCCAAAAGTTGGGACTGGCCGCCCGCAGCAACGCGGCACATCGGTCAACGATTTCGGCATGGGCGATATGCTCCACCACGATGCCGAGCGTCTGCGCATCCTCGTCGAGCGCCATCAACTCCACACCGGCAGCGTGGTCGCGGGAGAGCTGCTGGGCGATTGGGACAGCAACTTGAGCAAATTCGTCAAGGTCATGCCGCGCGACTACCAGCGCGCGCTCGAAGCTCTCGAAGCAGAGCGCGAAGAAGCCGCAAGCGTGGCGGCGGAATAAGGGTCAAAGAACATGGGCAAAGACACCGGATTTCTCGAGCTGGACCGCCGCGAGCGCGACTATCTCGATCCCAAGCAGCGGCTTGAAAACTACCGCGAATTCGTCGTTCAGCCGAGCAACGAGGTGCTTGCCGCGCAGGCTTCGCGCTGCATGGATTGCGGCATTCCCTATTGTCACAATGGCTGTCCGGTGAACAACATGATCCCGGACTGGAACCATCTGGTCTATGAGCAGGACTGGAGGAACGCGCTCGACGTCCTGCACTCCACCAACAACTTCCCTGAGTTCACCGGCCGCATCTGCCCCGCGCCCTGCGAAGCGTCCTGCACGCTCAACATTGTCGATCAGCCGGTGACGATCAAGTCGATCGAATGCGCGATTGTCGATCGCGGGTGGCAGGAAGGCTGGATCACCCCGCAAGTGCCTGAGAAGAAGACCGGCAAGTCGGTCGCTGTCGTAGGCTCCGGCCCCGCAGGCATGGCCGCCGCTCAGCAACTGGCGCGCGCGGGCCATTCGGTTGTGCTGTTCGAGAAAGCGGACCGCGTCGGCGGGCTGCTGCGTTACGGCATTCCAGACTTCAAGATGGAAAAACACCTCATCAACCGCCGCTGCGTGCAGATGGAGGCTGAGGGGGTCGAGTTCCGCACCAGCAAGGAAGTGGGCGTGGATGTCTCGTTCAAGAGCTTGCGGGAAAACTTCGACGCGATTGTCCTGTCCGGCGGCGCAGAAGATGCGCGCGCTCTCTCGATACCCGGCGCCGAAATGCCCGGCGTGCGGCTCGCGATGGAATTCCTGACCCAGCAGAACAAGCGCAATGCCGGCGATGACGAAACCCGAGCTGCGCCGCGCGGCACGCTCAAGGCTACGGGCAAGCATGTCGTCGTGATCGGGGGCGGGGACACCGGCTCTGACTGTGTGGGCACGTCCAACCGTCAGGGCGCGGCCAGCGTCACCCAGCTTGAGATCATGCCCAAGCCTCCTGAAAAAGAGGACAAGGCGCTGACCTGGCCCGATTGGCCGCTCAAATTGCGCACCTCCTCCAGCCACGAAGAAGGCGCCGCGCGCGACTGGGCCGTGCTGACCAAGCGGGTGATCGGCGATGGTGCGACGGTCACCGGCCTGGAATGTGCGCGGGTTGAGTGGCAAGACGGCCAGATGCAGGAAATCGAAGGCAGCACCTTCACCATCCCGGCCGATCTGATCCTGCTCGCCATGGGCTTTGTCGGCCCGAAAAAGGCCGGATTGCTTGAGCAAGCGGGTGTCGAGTTGACGGATCGCGGTAATGTGGCCGCCGACACGAACAACTACTCCACCAGCACCGAAAACGTCTTTGCCTGCGGCGATATGCGGCGCGGGCAAAGCCTTGTGGTCTGGGCAATCCGCGAGGGGCGCCAATGCGCGCGGGCTGTCGATGAGGCGCTTATGGGTGTCTCCGAACTGCCACGCTAAGGGCAAACTCGTCACTTCTGGCGGTGCATTAACCATTCAATTGGCTTGACCCGTGGATTCGCGGGTGGTTCACCCGTGTTTCAGTTTGCGCGGCCGGGATCAGGCACAAGGTTCGCGCGCAGAAAAGGGATATGGGTCTTGCACCAGTTCAACAGCCGCCGCCTTGGCGTATTTACAGCCGCGGGTTCCGTGCTCGCCATGGCAGCCGCCACGCCAGCTTTGGCAAATGCGCCAGCGGATATCGCGATTTCGGCGGAGACCTTTGAGATCGCAGCGAGTGGGGATGCAGACGCCTACACTTTGCCCGCGGACGACAACGCAGCGCTCGGCCCGCAGGATGCAGCGCCTGCTGCTCCCGCCGCCGCCGCGCCGCAAGCGCCTCCGCCGCCCAAACCAGTGCGCCTGCGCGTGGTCGCCTCGCAATTTGTCGATGCGCCGATTGCAGGCGATGCCGCCAGCACCGCGCGCTATTCGGGCCGGGTGGACGGCTATCTGGAAGTAGGCGGACATTTCTACGGCGGTTCGGACAATATCACGATCCGCATCCGTCCCGAATACACCTGGGGCCGCTCATCCAATGGAGAGGTTGGACTGATCCCCGGCAACACCGCGCTCTTCCGTCCCGAAAGCAAAGGCGATTTCGACCTTTCGGCTTCGCTTGAATACAAATGGGATTCGGGCGCGACTTTCGAGATCGGCAAGATGAACATTCTCGACACGTCCGGCGCATTGCCGATTGTGGCGAGTGACGGGCATTACGGTTTCCAGAATCTCGGCCTGGCGCTTCCGCCGACTGCTGTCGTTCCCAACACGCTGACCGGCGCCATGCTGACCGTGCCAAGCGGCAAGATGATCTACCGCGCATGGGTCTTCGATCCGGACAGCCAGTATCAGCGCACCGGTTTCGAGACTGCATTTGAGAGCGGCGTTGGCTTCATGCTTGCCGCTGCGCGCCGCACCACAGTCAACCGCCTGCCTGGCGTCGTCAATCTCGCGATTGTCGGTTCGACCCGCGATCAGTTTGCGGTCGACATTCTGCCGCGAGCACTGACCCCGCCGCCGCAGCCCTTCGCCTCTTTCGGGAACGAGAGCGGAGAGCTGGCGATGCAGCTTTCCTATTACCAGTTCCTCAAAATGTACCCTGAGGCCCGCGGTAAGGGCTGGGGCATTCTCGCCCGTTTCCAGGCCTCGATGGGCGATCCTACCTTCCTCGATTATTCGGGCTATTTCGGCGTCTCGGGCAATCCGCGCTTCCGCCCGCAGGACCGTTTTGGCCTCGCCTATTTCCAGTATTCGCTCACTGACGAGCTGGTCGACGACATCGCTTTCCGCCTCGGGATCGAGGACGAGCAGGGCGTCGAGGCGTTCTACACCTACACATTCGCCGAGGGCTTTGGCCTCACCGCCAATGTGCAGGTGGTCGATAGCGCGGTCGCGTTTCGCGATACCGGCGTGACGGTGGGTGCCAGATTGACGACAGAGTTCTGACGACCGGTCTTCTGAACACTTCGTTTTGATTTGCTCTCCGCGTGCTCTACGCAAGCATGAGGGAGTGATTATGAAAGTCTACGGATCGCGGATTTCCTATTACACCGGGAAACTCGAAACCTATCTGCGCTACAAGGGCATAGGCTACGAGCTGTTGCCCACGCCCTATGACAAGGCGGAGATGCTCAAAGAGAAAGTCGGCGCGGTGCAAATGCCGATCGTCGATGATGATGGCACATGGATGTCGGACACCACGCCGATCCTGTGTCATCTGGAAAGCGCACATGCCGCCAGACCGATCCTTCCCTCCGATCCGGTGGTGCGCTTCATCGCCTTTCTGATCGAGGATTATGCAGACGAATATCTGTGGCGTCCGGCGATGTTCTACAGATGGTGGTACCGCCATGACCGGGAATATGCCGCAAGCGTCCTGACCGATGAGCTAACCGGCCATTTGCGCCTTCCGCGCTTCTTGAGAAAGCGGATGATCACGCGCAGACAAGTGAACCATTACATTCACCGCGACGGCGGGAACGAGGCAACGCGCGCCCATATCGAGCACGGTTATGCCAGCGCATTGGCAGCAATGAGCGCGATGCTGGAAAACCGGCCGTTTCTCTTGGGCAATGCGCCTTCCATCGCCGATTTCGGATTGATGGGGCCGATGCTTCGTCATTTCGGGCAGGATCCCACACCGCAAGACATCATGCGCAACACCGCGCCGCTGGTCTATGAATGGGCCGCGAGGATGTGGCTCGCCAAAGATTGCGACAATCCGGTGTTTGTTACGGAAATCCCGGAGGATGTCGCGCCGCTGCTCAAGGAAATCTGCGAAACCCACCTGGCACAATTGTCGGCCAATGCGGCAGCATTTGGTGCAGGTGAGGACCGGTTTGATATGGTAGTGCAGGATTGCCAATATCGAAGCATCGCCACCTCCCGATATCGCGTTTGGTGCCTTGAGGAGCTGCGCCGCCGCTTTGCTGAACTGGGCAGCGCGGATCAGGCCAAGGTCAAAGCTCTATTGCCCCACGAAGGCGCTGAGCTCTTGTGGCAAGATGACGGGCCCGCCCCATCCGGCTTTAACACGGGCAACCATCTGCCCTTCGGCAAGGCCATCAACGTGTTCAAGGACGGACTGCCCTAGCCGTTACGAGGCCAGATTGTTGCAGCGCAGGCCCAGCCCGTATTCCTCGAGCCAATCTGCCTAGGTTGGCAGCAGGAATTGCAGCGCTTCGGGCAGCAGGCCGTGCAGGGCATTAGCGTGGACCAGCTCCTCGCGCCGGTCGGAGAAGCAGAGATTCTCGCCCGCCTTTGCCACGAGACGCTCGATCCCCTCTTCGGTCGCCCCGCCTTCATCGGCGAGCGAGATGTAGAGCGGCGGGCGGGTGCGGCTGTCCATCTGCTCAAACCGGGTAGCCAAGGCTTGGCCGGACCATTGCAGGCTTGGGGAGATAGCCGCGTATCCGTCAAACAGGTCGGGGTGCAGCGCCCATGTTTCGGCAACGAAATGCCCCGCCGCGCTCTCGCCTGCGAGAATGAACCGGCCGTCGCTGCGGTAGTTTTCGCGTAATAGAGCCACGACTGTTTCGGTGAGCCATGCGCGAAATGCGGTGCTTTCACCGGCGCTGGGGTAGCGCGTCTGTTCGTCCAAGTCGCTCGTCGGCGGCAGCAGCTCGCGCTGGCGATCAACCGTCTCGATCCCGACAAAGATCACCGCCTCGCTGCGCCCCCACAGCTGGTTCCAGCGCGACAGGCCCAGCGTCAGGAACAGATCCTGATCCATCCCGCCATCGAGCACCAGCAGGATAGGGTATTCGCGCGTCCCGGCCTCGTAATCGCGCGGGAGGATGACATTCACCCGCCGCTCGGCCCCGTGGGTTTCGAGCGTGTAAGACGTGCCGATTGTGATCGGCTCGCTTGGCGGCTCCTCGTCGGCCATTAGCGGCTGCGGGAAAGCCAATGCGATAAGTAGGGCAACAAGACGGCTAATAGCGGCGAACCTCCTCGAATGCGCGGTCAGGCCGGTAAGGTTCGAGCATGGAGGCGGTGGTCTCTTCAAGCAACTCCTGTGCTGCCAACCGGCCCAGAATTGGCGCGAGCGAAACGCCGCTATGCGTGATCGCAAGATAGGCTTTGGGGCGCTGGGGCGAGAAACCCATCACCGGATGGCCGTCCAGCGGCAGGGGCCGCCAGCCGATAAAGACGTCCTCGGTCGCTGCATCCGCCAAAGCAGGCAAATACGCCTGTGCAATAGCTAGGATGCGCGCAGCATGTTCTTCGGCCAATGCGCGCGTGGGGAAGGCGTTAGGCCGGTCTGCAAGGCGCGCGGCATGAGCTTCGTTCTGCGGCGCTCCGTCCTGCTCGCCCAGCACCACGCGCCCGTCGAGCCGCTGGTGAACATGCACGCCGGGGGCGACCAGAATGCGGCCCAACATCGGCGCCATAGGCTGGGTCACGACGATCACACCGGGTGTTGAGCGCTGAGGAATGTCGATCCCAGCAAGCGCCTGCGTCGCCTCGGGATCGGCCCCGGTCGCAAGAACGTAGGAATCCACCTCCAGATCACCCTGATCTGTCTCAAGCACCGCTTCGGCGCCCATGGATCCCGCCCGAGCGCCGGTCACCGCACAATTGGTCTTGAGGACCGCGCCCAGCGCCTGTGCCTCGTTCAGCAAGGTCCGCGCTGCCAGCACCGGATCAAGCGCGCCGTCATTGGGGGAATAGGCAACCGACTGCGCGCCCCCAAATACAACCTGCGGTTCGAGCGAAGCCAGCTCCTGCGGCCCAATCATCCGCGCGGGTTCGCCCCATTCGGCCTGCTCGGCAATCTGCGCGCCAAGCAATTCCTGCCGCTCGGCTCCGCCAAACCATTCGAGCGAGCCGCCCCATTTGATCGGAATGCCAATCTCCGCTTCCAGCTCCTGCCACGCAGCGAGGCCGAGTTGGTTCAAGCGGTGATAGTTTCGCGGCTGCTTGGCCCAGGTGGCGTTGAGCCAGGCGAACGTGCCGCGACTGGCGCGGGTTGCGATGTCATGCCGCTCGATCACCGTCACCTGCGCGCCGCCCTTGGCCAGATGGTAGGCAATCGAAGCACCGATGATCCCCGCGCCAATAACCGCGACATGGCGTTTCTCGCCCGAGCCGGTGGAGCCACAAGCCGCAACAAGAGGGCTCACTGCGCCAATGGCCAGCAGGTTCCTGCGTGACAATCTGGGCATCATTCCTCTCCCCGTATCGTCAGGCTCACGAAGCACCGCTTGCACATTTCACACACGTTCCAACGCTTGGATCGTGCTCCAGCCGTTTGGGCGCAATGTCCTCGCCGCAAGTGCCGCAATAACCCCATTCGCCTTCGTCGAGCCGTGCCAGCGCCGCTTTGATCCGGCTGCGCTCGGCCTGACGGCGGCGCTCTGTTGCTTGCGCCATCGCCTGTTGCTGCATCGCGTCCATGCGGCTGAGCCTGCCGACGCTGTCTTGCTGGAGCGTCACTGGATCGCGCGCGTCGCTGTTGGATCGGTCTTCCTCATCCAGCTGCGCCGCGCGCGCGATCAGGGCTTTGCGGGCTTCATCCTCGGTCATAGGCTCCAGTCTATCACACCGCGCCCCTGCGCCTGCAAAAAAGCATTGGCCTGACTGAAAGGCTTCGAACCGAAAAAGCCCGAATGCGCCGACAGCGGGCTTGGGTGGACCGAAGTCAGCACCAGATGACGCGCGCCTTTGCCAAGGCTTGGCACCCGTCCCGCCTTCTTCTTCGCATGGCTGCCCCACAGCACGAAGACGGTCGGCTCGCCCGTCGATGCAACCGCCTCGACAGCCGCGTCGGTGATCGCGTCCCAACCGCGCCCCGCATGGCTGCCCGCCTGCCCCGCCTCGACTGTCAGCGTGTTGTTGAGCAGCAGCACGCCTTGGCGCGTCCACGGCGTAAGATTGCCGGTCGCGGGGCGGGGAATGCCCAGATCACCCTCCAGTTCCTTGAAGATATTGACCAGCGACGGCGGCTGCTTGACCCCGTCCTGCACCGAGAAGCTCAGGCCATGCGCTTGACCTGGACCGTGATAGGGATCCTGCCCCAGTATCACGACCTTCACCTGATCAAGCGGCGTTTCGGCGAGCGCGGCAAGGCGGCTCCCGCGCGGTGGATAGATCACCTTGCCCGCCGCCTCCTCTGCGCGCAGCCAGCCGCCCAGCTTGCGCGCTTCCGGAGTATCCAGAGCGGGTTCAAGCG